>DAIRGS010000464.1:0-3678 GCA_036794395.1 Tepidisphaeraceae bacterium
ATTGATCCCTACGCCGCTCGTGCACAAAGGTGCGGCGGAGGCGGTAAACAATTACCGTCGGTTTTAATCGCATCGTCCGCGAAGCAAAGAATGACCGCCACGGCACTGGTGGCAGACTGGCTTTGAATCTTGGGACCGGCAGGTGTGTTCCAACTGTCACCCATGATGTTGTCGGCCGGCCGGCGGTTGCTCCAAGCGACGTCCGCATTGGTCTTCATCCACGGCAGAAACTCCGTGCGGCCGCACTCATTAATCAGCAGCTTCATATACCGCGCGAAAATCCCCTTAAACGCCCCGCCATCGCCCCGGCCTTCACTTTTGAGAATGCGCTGGTCGGTGACGCACAGGGTTGTCTTGGTCCACTCCGCCGTCTTGATTGCATCATCAAGGTACGTCTGATCTTTGGTTTGCTGATACAGCAGCACACCCGCCCCGATGTACGTTCCCTGGTTGTAAGTCAAAGACCCTCGATTAACTCGAGTGGTTCCGCGGGCTTGATTGAAGTTGAGACTGTCGAAGACCTTGCCCGTGCCATCGGTCAGCGTTTTTTTCTGCCAGGCATAAAGGCTTTTGGCTTTTTCCAGGTACTTGGCATCCTTCAAAAGCACCGAAAGCCGGGCCGCGGCAATGATCGCCGGGCAGTTCACGCACGTATTCTTGGAAGTCCGCTGGTTGATCCAGTACACGCCCCCACCCATTTTGTCGTCCGTGAAGTTATCGTAGACAAAGTCGAAGCTGATCTTTGCTTTCTTCAGATAGCGATCATCTCCGGTGATCACATAAGCCCGCGCGCAGGCGATCGTCCACCACATAATGTCATCGTTGTATTTGTTCTTCGTCCAATCTGGATTCGCCTTGATGAATCCATCGTACACATCATTAATCTGCTTTTTGACTTCCGCGCTGCCCGTGCGGTCATACTGATCCATCACCGTATCCCAGAGCTGCGCCGCAAACCAGAAATCGGCCTTTTTCGGCCCCTGCTCTTCCTTGCGGAAAAATTTGCCTACAGAGTCCCAATAGACTTTGTTCAATGAATTGAATGCGCGATCCGCGTCGGCGGGCGTGACCGCTTTGGCCGATGTGGCGGTAAACAGCCAAACGAAGCCGACGGCAAGCAACAACAGGCCGGCACGTTTCAGGACGTGGGAACTCCGCATACTCCGTTCTCCTGCATGCTCTTGAATTGTCGCAACGGATCAATTTCAGCGGATTGAAACGGCGCAATTACGCGATGATTTCCTTGATCGGCCCAAATCCCTCTTCCACCAGCCGCATCGTCTTACCGAATACCGGAATCTCAAGCTTGGTGTGATCGATTCCCAACTGATGCAGAATCGTCGCGTGAAGATCGCTGTAGTAGTGCGGGTTCACCGTCGCGCGGTAGCCGAATTCATCGGTCTCGCCGTGAACCGTACCGCCCTTGATCCCGCCACCGGCCATCCACGCACTATACCCGCGCGGGTTATGATCGCGGCCCGTCGTATTCTGCGACCACGGGCTCCGGCCAAATTCGCTGCTCCACACCACCAGCGTGTCATCCAGCATCCCGCGCTGCTTGAGATCCCGAATCAACCCCGCGATCGGCTTGTCGGTCGCCCGGCACAGCGGCGCGTGGGTTTTGATATCGCCATGCGCATCCCACCCGCCATTGCCGCCGCCCGAGTGACAGATCTGAATAAACCGAACGCCCCGCTCGGCGAGCCTTCGCGCCATCAGAAGCTGACGGCCAAAGTCATCGGTTTCGTCGTCGCCGATGCCGTACAGTTCCTGCACGTGCTCCGGCTCTTTGGAGAAGTCGACGACTTCCGGCGCTGAAAGCTGCATGCGGGCCGCCAGCTCGTATGCCTTGGTGCGAGCCGCGATGTCCGAGTTGATCGCGTATTCCTCACGGAAGCTGGCGTCGAGCTCCATGAGCGTCTGCATCTGCTTGTCGCGCTCGGATGTGCTGGAGCTTCGCGGCGGCTTGAGGTTCGGAATCGGCACCGGCCCAGGCTGGAATGGCGTGGCCGACACGCTCGCGCCCAGGAACCCGCCGGTCAACTGCACGGGAGACGAAGGCCTGCCAATGTTCACGAAGGCGGGGAGATTCTGGTTCGGCGTTCCCAGGGCGTAAGAAACCCAGCTTCCGAGACTCGGGTTATCAAACTGACGCCCGCGGTGGCCTGTCACGGTTTCGATGACCGCCGGGAAGTGGTTGCCTTCGTTGCACCACATCGATTTAACCAGCGCGATCTCGTCGATCACCCCCCCAATATGTGGGAACCAATCCGATACCGGAATGCCCGATTTACCGTAGGGCTTGAACGTGCGATGGCAGGGAATGACCGGCCGCTTGATGTCGGCCACGTTGTCGCCAAACGCGGTCACATCGATCATCTTTCCGGCGTATTTGTTGCCCTTGGGATCGAAGGTATCGATGTGGCTGACACCGCCGCACATGAACAGGAAGATCACCGACTTGACGCGCGGGGTGAAATGCGGGGCCAGCGTCACGTCTTGAATCTCTCCGGCCTGCGCCCACAGCGCCCCCATCGCCACGCCGAAAAACCCGCCCCCCGCCTGGTGCAGGAACTTCCGCCGCGAAACCCGGCCACATGGATAAATGCTCTTGCTGCTCATTGGTGCTCTACCGAACGTAAATAAATTCATCCAGATTGAACATCACCCACGCGAAGCTCTTGAGCCGGCCGGCATCGCTGCCGATGTAGCCCAGCGAACGCTCGGCTTCCGAAGCGGTCGGTTCACGCGAAAGCGTCAACCGATACGCCAGGTCCACGGCCTTGGCCATGTCCCCGCCGGATTCCTTCTTGATACGCTCGGCAAAGGTAGCAGATGCTTTGTCGATATCCGTGCTGTTCATCATGAACAGGCCCTGCGGCGCGGTAACGGTTTGCGTCCGCAGTGGGCACGGCACGCGCCCGTCATCCACATCAAACGCCTGAAGAAAGACCGGCACCACATCGCGACTCGTCGAGAACCCACGAATCATGTACGCCGCCCGCCGATTCAAGTTAGCCGCGGCTGCTGAGGCCATGCCACGCCCACCACCTCCGCCTCGTCGGCCCCCACCGCCGCCCACATCAAACGATGGCCCGCCAACAGATGTATCCAGCGTGCCCGCGGCGGCCATGATCGAATCCCAGATCGGCTCGGCTTCAAGTCGTTCCAAGCGGAAGTGCCACAGGTAGGCATTAGGCTGGTCGGCAGAATTGGCCGCCACTTCCGGCGCATCCGCCTTCGAGGCCAGCTTGTACACCTCGGAGGTGACGATCAGCCGGTTCATCTGCTTCATGCTGAAGCCGCGATCGACGAACTCGGAGGCCAGCCAATTCAGCAGATTTGGATTGGCCGGCAGCCCGCTGAGCTTTCCGAAGTCACTGGAGTTTTTTTGCAATCCCTCGCCGAAATGCCACTGCCAGAGGCGGTTGACCGCGACGCGGGCAAACATCGGGTTTTTCGGGTCCGTCAGCCAATCCGAAAACGCTGGCACCCGGCCATCGCGGAAATCAATCTTCTCAGGGGCGAAGGGCCATCGCGGCTCAACCGGATGATCCAACTCCGGCCGCAGCGCATCGCCGCTGGTCAAGACGTAGCTCTTTTCAAGCTCGCGCTTGGGGTCGGTTTCAACGGCATAAAACACCGGTATCGCCGCCCCACCACCCCGACGTCCCCCGC
>DAIRGS010000158.1:0-16647 GCA_036794395.1 Tepidisphaeraceae bacterium
GCAGGGACGGCATTCGGGCGCGGTTTGCCCCATGTGCGGCGCGTCTGTTTCGAACCTTGCCGCTCATATTCGCGACAAGCATGACGATTCTGTCTCTCATCCGCGCGAATAACCCAAATCAGTGGACTTGGTACCGCCGCGCATGTTCCTCGTGCGCGCAATCGCTTTTAAGCACCAGGCAACGACTTTATGGCTACTGAACCAGCCAAGACTTCAACAGGCACCGACGAGCCCTGGGTCGAGGTTTACAGCTCTCGCAATTTCGCCGCCTGGATGACCCAGCAGCGCATCAGTCTTGCCTTCACGACCTATCAGACCGGCAAACTCTTCCTTCTCGGCGCCAAGCCTGATGGGCAGCTGGCGGTATTCGAGCGCACCCTCAATCGCTGCATGGGATTGTGGGCGGGCAATGATCAAACATTGTGGTTAAGCAGCCTTTATCAACTTTGGCGCTTCGAAAACGCTCTTCAGCCGGACGCAGTTCATCAGGGTTGCGATCGTCTGTACATCCCGCGCGTTGGCTATACCACCGGCGACATCGACGTTCACGATGTCGCCATCGACGCCGGCGGAAGAGTGATATTCGTCAACACCAAGTTCAACTGCCTCGCTACCCTTTCGCCGCGGGACAGTTTCTCGCCAATTTGGCGCCCACCGTTCATCAGTAAGCTTGCCGCCGAAGACCGCTGCCACCTGAATGGCCTGGCCATGTCCGATGGAAAGCCGCGATACATGACCGCCGTCAGTACCTCGGACGTCACTGATGGCTGGCGCGATCGCCGGCGCGATGGCGGAGTGGTCCTCGATATAGCGGCTAACCGCATCATCGCCTCTGAATTGTCGATGCCGCATTCCCCGCGCGTGTATCGCAACCGCCTCTGGCTCCTCAACTCCGGAACCGGATACTTCGGCAGCATGGATCTGGCCGGCGGCAAATTCGAACCCCTCGCGTTCTGTCCCGGCTATCTAAGGGGCCTGGCCTTTGTCGGCGACTATGCCGTGATGGGCCTTTCCCGTCCCCGGCATGACAAAACTTTCGGCGGCCTCGCCCTCGATGAAGCCCTCGTCGCCAAAGGCACCGAAGCCCGTTGCGGCCTCCATGTAATCGACATCCGCACCGGCGACTGCGTCGAGTGGTTGCGCCTCGAAGGTCAGGTCACCGAGCTTTACGACGTCGCGGTCCTGCCCGGCGTCAGCCGGCCCATGGCATTGGGCTTCAAAACCGATGAGATAGAAAGGCTTCTCAGCATCGGACCCGCGACTTCCCTGTAGCCGCGGCGCATCCACCGCTCATTGCTTTCTGTTTATTTCCCGTCCCGCTTCGCTTAATATTCTCACGCCTGACCGGGCTCATACATACGGGTTGGCATCGAATATTGCTCACGGGAGCGCGATATGAATTGGGCGGCGATTCGTCGAGCAGTGACCATCACATTTCCTGTCGGACGAGGCAAGCCCACAATTCGGCTCCCTGAACGGCTGCCGCGAAGTGTCGAGAACCTGGAACAACGCATCCTTTTCTCCAACCCATCGCTCGTGCAGGTTCAGTCGATTGCTCGCGATGTACCCTCCACCCCAGTATCCAGCGCGTCAACGGTTTCCTATCTTGTTACATTTAATCAACCGGTAACCGGCGTCGACCCAACTGACTTTCGCGCGATATCATCCGACGGAACTCGGGTCAATGGACCCATTACAATTGCGCCGATAACGGCCGCCAAATACGTCGTGTCGCTCAATGGCATTCGCGGCAACGGCACTGTGTCGCTGAATCTCGTCGATAACGACTCGATCACGGATGCCGCATCAAATCCGCTGGGTGGCCCCGGGTCTGCCAATGGCAGCTTCACCGGGCCAAGCTATGAAATCGATCAAACCTATCCTGGCGTACTATCAATCGATCGCACCGGTGCGGCCGCGGGCTCCACCTCGTCTACCAGCGTCGATTTCACTGTGACTTTCAATAAGCCGGTGTTCGGCCTTTCCCCTGCTAACTTCGAACTGGCCCTTGGCGCGGGAGTGAGCGTCTCATCGCCTCTTACAATCGCGACAATCGATGGCAGTTCGTACACGGTCCACGTGAGTGGAATCTCCGGCGCAGGTTCGCTCGGAGTTAATCTATCGAACCCCACCGGAATTCACGATTCAGCGGGGAATCCGTTGGCCGATTTATCCCGCCCTCTCGGGTTTCAGGTGGCGCAGACTTTTGCCGTGGGAGCGGGGCCGCGCCTTTTGAGAATGGCTGATCTCAATGCCGATGGCGAACCGGATATCGTGGTCGTCAACAGCCAATCCAATAACATAGGTGTGATGATTGCCCGTCCGGGTTCCTTATTCAGTGCTCAGTCCACCTACCCCGCATCATCGCCCAAGTCCGTGGCGATCGCGGATCTCGATGGCGACGGAATACCTGATTTAGTCATCGCCAATGACTCGGGAATCGCGTCTACCCTCCGCGGCCATGGTGATGGGACGTTTGCAGCGCCCGTTACGTTCGTTGCAGGATCGGCGCTTGCATCGGTGGCAGTGGCAGATTTCAACGGAGACGGCCGGCCCGACCTGGTCTTTGGCCAGCCTGCTTACAACGGCCAAAGCCGAGTGAGCGTTATACTCAACGCCGGCGGTGGGCAGTTCTCAAACCTCCAGACCTTCGCAACGGATGGATCTCCGCTCGATGTGGCCGCCGCGGACGTCAACAACGACGGACTGCTTGATCTCGTAACTGCGAATTTCTCAGGGGGAGACGCCAGCGTTTTGATTGGCAATGGAGATGGCACGTTCAAGTCGCAGAAAACGTTTGGTCTTGGCGCGCAGGCAATCTCCGTTTCCGTCGCGGACCTTAACGGGGACGGAAACGTTGATCTGGCCGCCTTGAGCTTCAGTGGAAGTTACGCGTGCATCCTGAGCGGAAACGGGGATGGAACTTTCAAGGCAGCGCGGACATTTGCGACAAGCATCTATCCAAGTTCCATTACAATCGCCGACATCAGCGGCGATGGTCACCCCGATCTGCTCGTCACCAGCCAGCAGGATACCAGCATCGGCATTCTGATCGGCCATGGCGATGGTGGTTTTATGCCGCAGCAGACATTTGCCGCTGCGGCAGCGTCGGCGGCCCTCGCCATCGGAGACGCAAATGGCGATGGCCGGCCCGATCTGGTCGTATCCAACACAAATCAAAATACGCTGACGACGATCCTCGCCACATCGCCCGCCATTTTCATCAGTCAGACTTATCAAATCCTAAACTCAGGTACATCGATCGCAGGAACCCCCTCCATTGATCACTTCACGCTGGTAAGAGACCAGGATGACATCCACATTGACTGGGCAGTCGGCGCGTCCAGTGGCCAAATTCTCATCGATAATCCCAGTGGCCTCTCAATCAATGGATTGGGCGCCACAGATGTCCTGATACTCGATTACACACACGGCAACCCGCTCC
Organism: Tepidisphaeraceae bacterium; assembly: GCA_036794395.1. Lineage (GTDB taxonomy): Bacteria > Planctomycetota > Phycisphaerae > Tepidisphaerales > Tepidisphaeraceae > DASXMX01. Next base: position 3,446 of record DAIRGS010000158.1, read on the forward strand.
CCAACTCCCTCCACCTAAACGGCATATTCTCACTCACCGGGCTCCAGGGCGCCAATCCACTCGCGGGAACAACATTGGACATTGCTCAGAGCACGATCTACCTCGCCTACCCCCCCGGCCAAAGCCCCCTCTCCCTGATCCAACAATACCTGACTAACGCCTACAACCACGGCACCTGGACCGGCACCGCAACCGCCACGACCGGCGCAATCACCTCGTCCGCAGCCGCCTCTTCCCCGCCCAACACCTTCAGCATCGGCTTCGCAGATTCGGCGAGCGGAGCGGTTTCAGGACAACCCTCCAACACCATCGAACTCAGATACACGCCACTGGGTGACGCAAATCTGGATGGCATCGTAAATGCAACCGATGCCGTCACAATGGCCCGAAATTGGAACCCGCCGAACACCCGATTCTGGGACCAGGGCGACTTCAACTTTGACGGCACGATCAATCTTGCCGATGCAACGCTGTTGCAGAAAAACTGGAACGCGACGGCCCCAGCGATTCCCGCCGTGGTGGCCGCTTCCGCACGTGTCGATCCGGTTCATGTGAATCCGCCTTTATCGAATACCGCCAAGCTGCCAATCGATTTAGTAGACGCGCAAGAAAACGCAACCATCCCGCAATCGCATAAAAAGGAATGGCGACGAAAGCACGAACGCAAGCGCAGTTAAAATTTGATCGCTGCGAACTCGGAGAGGTGCAGGGCAATGTCGCGGCAACGGTCATGTAAAATTGGATACGCGGCGCGGACGACAATCGAAATGGCCGCCGCGGCGACAATATAGGTTGCCGAGCGTGTCGAAAAAGCATCACGACCGCGAGTCAAAGTCAAAACCAAGCATCGATCTGACAGTCAATCGCGTTAAGATGTCTTCGTGAACCGTCGGATCTCCAACATTTCCGCCGTGCTGTGTGTCGGCGTGATTGCCGGGTTCTCGGTGCTCTGGGCCCGAAGTTACTTTCATCCTTCGGCGTTTTGTTTTTCCCGCCATGACCGACGGTGGGAAATCGTTGCCGATCATGGCAGATTGCGCGTGGATAATGTTCCGCAATTAATGTTTGAGAATCGAGAAATTACTCGCCAGAGCACGATCGTTGCTGCTCGCGCGAGGACATACATGGGCGCGATGATCGACGGCGCGAGAGTTCCCGATGCCGGTGCGTTTGAGATCGCCCATGCCGTAGACGCGGTCACCGCCAACCGAACCTACGCCGAATCACTCAAACAACTGGAGCGGCTACAAAAGCTCTACATCACCAAACCCACATCCCGTTCAATAAGTTTCGCGGTCCCAATGGCCGTTCTGTGCCAGCTCCCCGCGTGGCGCCTGCGCGCATGGCTCAATGCTCGCAGGCGCAAGCGGAAGGGCCTGTGCGCGAACTGCGGATACGACCTGCGTGCCACCGCCCAACGGTGCCCCGAGTGCGGCAAGCCGATCCCACCGCAGGTCCACAGTTCTCCGGCGGGCGAGGTCCCGCCAGCCGACTTTGTCCGACCGCGACACATGGGCTAGGATTATCGATGTGGGGCGGCTTCTCGAATTGGTTTTGTTGAATGTTAGAATCATTGAGTCAGCGGCGATACCTGGTGTCCTTCAAGGCGGCCCGTTTACCCCAGCAATTCGCTGACGTACTTGTTATCGGCGGGGGTGTAGCCGGACTGCGCGCCGCCATCGCTGCCGCGGATGAAGGCGCGGATGTTCTCGTCCTCACAAAAGACACCATCGATCAATCCAATACCTGGTACGCCCAGGGCGGGATCGCTGCCGTCCTCCAGCCGGCCGATAGCTACCAATCCCACGTCGATGACACCGAAAAGGGCGGAGCGGGGTTATGCGATCATGCCGCCGTCGATGTCGTTATCAAGGAAGGCCCCCAGCGCGTTCTCGAGCTTCTCGAATGGGGAGCCAATTTTGACAAGCAAACCGGCAACGCCCATGGCCTGGCCTTCACCCGCGAAGGCGGACATTCCTTCGCCCGCATTCTCCATGCCTTCGGCGATGCCACCGGCCAGGAGCTCGCCCGCACCCTCATTCGCACCGTGCGAAGCCGCGACTCAATTCGAGTATCGGAGAACAGTTTCGCCATTGATTTCCTGACTGAAAACGATCGATGCCTGGGCGTGCTTGCTTTGGTGAATGGCCTCGTTCAGGTCATCTGGGCGCGCCGAACTATCCTCGCAAGCGGCGGGGCGGGCCAGCTCTACCGCGAAACGACCAATCCCAAAATCGCCACCGCCGATGGTCACGCCATGGCGTACCGCGCCGGCGCAACGCTCCAGGACATGGAGATGGTGCAGTTCCACCCGACAACGCTTTACGTCGCTGGTTCAAGTCGAGCGCTGATTACCGAGGCGGTTCGAGGGGAAGGCGCATACCTGGTGGATCGCAACGGCCACCGTTTCATGCCCGACTACCACGAGATGGCCGAATTGGCGCCGCGCGATGTGGTGAGCCGGGCGATCGTCGAGCAGATTCGCAAAACGCATTTCACTCATGTTTTCCTCGATGTGCGTCATCTTCCCGACAAGGAGTTTCGCGAGCGTTTCCCCCAACTGGCCAAGCTTGCCGCTGAGTTTGAGATCGATACCTCCAAGGAGCTCATTCCCGTCCATCCCGCCGCCCATTACATGATCGGCGGCGTCGATGCCGACCTTACCGGCCTCACAAGTCTTGCCGGTCTTTATGCCGTCGGTGAAGCCGGCTGCTCAGGCCTCCATGGCGCTAATCGCCTCGGCAGTAATTCCCTTCTGGAAGGTCTTGCCTTCGGCGCCCGCGCCGGCACCGAAGCAGGCCGTGGTGCGAAGGGTGATGCGGTCGTGTTCCCGCTCCACCTCGAGCATCAGCTCCCCGCCTCAACCCGTACTGAACTCGATATCACCGACGTCAAAAGCAGCCTGCGCAGCGTGATGTGGCGCAACGTCGGCGTCGAACGCACCGGCGAGCGCCTCGAAGAAACCCGCGAAATCATCGCATTCTGGGCCCGCTACGTGATGGATAAAATCTTCGATCCCTCCGCCATCGGACCTGTCGCTGCCTGTGCCGGCTGGGAGCTTCAGAACATGCTTACGGTCTGCGCCCTCATCACCTCCGCCGCCTATACCCGGACTGAATCGCGCGGCGCACACTACCGCGTAGACTATCCGAAGCGCGACGACGCCCATTGGCGGCAACATCTCCTTTGGCGCCGACCCATGGAAACTCCGACCCCCGAGCCCATCGAATGACGCTTAAATTTCGACCGGTTTGAGGGCTGACTATGAAGTCTTACACCGCAGTTCGTCTCGGGCTTCGTGGTCGCCTGAATGAATTCCGGGCCTTGTGTCGCGAGCACTTGGCTCATTCGGGCCAGCGCGTTCGAGCACTCATTGCCGAAGCCATCAAAATTGAAGAGCTTGGATTCGGCGCCGGTTCTCCACCGCTCCGATCAGCGCGCGTGTTGGAGATTGGGCCAGGTCAATGTCCCGCCCAGCTCGCGTATTTCGCCAGAAACAACGACGCCATCGGCATCGACATGGATATCATCCCCTGGCGTCTTGGATTCAGGGATTGCGTCCGAGTATTCCAAAGGAATGGTGCGATCCGAACGCTCAAAACCGTTGGACGAAAACTGCTGGGGATTGACGCACTACTGGCCTCAGAGATCCGCGATCAACTCAACGGAATACGAGTCCAGGACCTTAACTTCGCCGAGATGGATGCGGCCCAACTGTCGTTTCCATCGGCCAGTTTTGATCTGGTCTATTTACGCGCCGTGTTCGAACATCTTCCAGACCCAGCGGCTGTGCTTGCCGAAATCCGCCGCGTGCTAAAGGCAAACGGCGCACTGGTCATTCTTCTGCACCTATACACCAGCTACAGCGGCTGCCACGATGCTCGCATTCTAACTGGTAATAAGGAACGACTGCCTCTGTGGCCGCATTTACGACCGCAGCATCAACATTTGGTCCAGGAAAACGCCTATCTCAATAAGCTGCGGCTCTCCGAATGGAGAGCGCTCTTTGCGAGCGCATGGCCTGATTGCGTTGTGACCGCCACGCGCGATTCCGGGCCAGATCTTGTTGCAGCACTCGGGCAATTGAAAACCGATGGCGAACTCGGCGAATTCTCTGACGAAGAGTTACTGACCATCACGCTTCAGGTATGCCGTCCCGGGAAACACGATTTGTAAGGAAGGCCCACCTTGCCCGACCATGATGCAATTATCGATCCGTGGAAAAGCTTGTGGCCAGGACGGTAAAAGCGATAATCATTGGCGATGGGGGTGGGCGGCGGCGATGGATGCCGTCACGTTTGAAGGAGCAGGTCGATGGCGGATTTTTTGGGCAAGGATTGGAACAACGCGACGGTTGAAATCGATGGAAATCGATATACGCAGTGCAGTTTTAACGGCTGCAAGCTGGTGTATCGGGGTGGGGGGATTCCGCTGTTTGAAGGATGCAAGCTGGATTTCTGCACGTGGCATTGGGAAGACGCGGCACTGCGCACAATCGGGTTTTTGCGCGGGATCAACAGCGGGCTGGGACCTGGCGGCCAGCGGATCGTGGAGGACGTGTTGAAGCACGTCTATACGCCGTTTGGCGCGAATTAGAGATCTGATTCCGATTCGTTAAGAAAAGCGATCGCCCCGCACTTGGATGTGCGGGGCGACCTTGTTTTCAGGCCGGCAATATTCACGAAGGAATTCGATGGTAATAGGTTATGCGGCAACGACCGGGTGGGCTGAAGAACCGGTTGGAACGCCGCGATCAAAATAGCGTTCGACGGTGGCTCGGCTAGGAGGTGAGGAAATCAGCGAGCCGACAATTGTGAGGATCGCGGAACCGAAGACCATAGGCACAACCGTCATCCAGCCGAAGACCCGAAGCTGGCCATTCTTATTCAGGAACAAAGCCCAGCGCCCGGCGACATCCCAAATGTGCGTGTCCAGCGGGGAGGGGTTCGTAGCCGGTTTGAAGTGGGCTTCGAGCAGCCCTGTTCCGATTATGCAGAGCGCGACAAACACGCTGGCCAGCAGCGCGCCCCATTTGGTGCTGCGGCGCCAGAAGAGTGCGGCAATCATGACCGGCGCCAGAGCCGCGAATCCCGAGAACGCATATTGCACAGCCAGCTCGAAAATCTGCGGACGGAACAGGGCGATGATGTAGGCGATTCCGTTTGCCAGGATGATAAATGCCCGGCCCATGTACACGGTGCCCTTCTCACCAAACCGCTGACGGCCGCCGTAGTAGTCGAAGATGTCTTTGGTGAACATGGTCGACAGCGCGAGGATTTGGTGGCAATCCGAGCCCATGACGGCAGAAATAATGCCCGCCGCGAGGATGCCGGCCAGAAGGGGCCAGACATTCAGCTTCAGCATTTCCAGAAGAACGCTGTCGGAGTTCTTACTGGCGACCTGACGAACGTCCCGCACCAGCATGCCGTACATGGCCTTTTGCTGGGGAGTGGCTTTGTCGCCATTGAGTGGGCCGACAATCTTCACAAGTTTGTCGGCAAAGATTTCCGGGGTCGGCAGTTCTTTTTCGGCCAGAAGCTCGTCTCGAAATGCTTTACCCGCAGGCACCTTCGCCAGGTCAGTAATGAGCTGCGGCGGGGTGCCCTCGGTCGGCTTTTCATGCCAGGCTTTGATCTGCTCGGAGCCACCCGCCATGGCGGCGCTAACCCGGGGTTGGCCCGCGGCCATCGCGCCCAGGAAAACGCAGGGAAGCCAGATCAGCATGATCGAGATGGGGTAAAGCACCACAGTTTTTTTGAACGCCGTAACCTTTTTGGCGGTGAAGCACATGATGGACATGTGCGGGAACATGATCGAGGAAAGAGGAATCAGAATGTAGCTGAGGAAGACCGCCGTCGGGATGCCCGGAGGAATTCCATTGGGGCCGGGGTTGCGGGCCAGGAGCGGGGCGAGAGTTGGATTGGCCAGCATCCGGTGTGACGTTTCGACAAAATCAATCTTGTTACCAATCGCGAAAAATGCGATGAGACCAAAGCTCAAGAACAGAAGCGTTTGAAAAACATTGACCAGCACCGCGCCGCGCAAACCTCCAAAAAAAACGTTGCCCATCACCACAAGCGCCACGATCGCGCCGCCAATCTGATAATTTATGTGGCCGTTCGTAAGGGCTTCGAGAATCGTTCCGCCGCCCACGATGCTGATGATGAGATACGGCATCATCATCGCGGCCGTCAGCAGGAAGATAAACGTGCCGATGTGGGAGCATTCCCAACGGTCGCGGAAGAACGAAACCTGCGTCATGTGGCCGAACCGTTTTCCCACGGCCCAGAGGCGGGTACCGATGAAGAACAGGGTGAGCGGGATGATCAGCGCCGATGACGTGGCCATCATCCCGAACACGCCAATGCCCACGCGATAGGACATGCCTGAGCTGCCAATGATCGCGAACGAGGTCATGTTCGTCGCGAACAGCGCCAGGAAGAAGACGATGGACCCGATGGATCGGCTTGCGAGAAAGAAATCTTCGCCGGTCTCTTTGCCACGGCTGAATGCGAAAATGCCGATGTAAAGTACGATCGCCAGATAGATGAAGATCACGATCGCCGGGAGCCAGTCCTGCATTATTAAAACTCCGATGTGTGGCGACGGGAAAAAATAAGTCCCACACTTTGTTTGTTGAGATCCAGGGCCGCTGGCCCAAATATCAATGCCCGCCGATGGATTGGTCCCGAACCACGCCCGGCTCGGGCTGCACGTCTTCAAGATGGGTCGGCCACAGGAACGCAACCCACAACGCCATCATGATCGCAGCGGCAACGCAGAACAGCCCGTGGTACCACATGCCGACCGGAAGGAACCGGAACGCCTGGGGTTCAACCTTTGCCCAGTTCCAGAAGTCCTGGTGAAGCACGATCAACACGGCAGTTAAAAACGTCAGGACCCATTTCATGTGCGGTGAACTCCGTTACTGAAAGTACCGGCCCCGGTGACAGGCCGATGTCGCAACCTTTGTACGCTTGGGCACCGCGACCTGTTGAGTAAGTGCACCAACGCTTCAATTCAAACCTGCTCGGCGGCGATCAAATCCTGATACGTTTCTCTCCGACGAATTACACGATAGGAGCCGCCGTCGACCAGGACTTCGGGCGCGCGGGGCCGGTTGTTGTAATTACTGCTCATCGCGAAGCCGTACGCTCCGGCAGTAAACACCGCGAGAAGATCTCCGCGCTGCGTTGGCGGAAGCGGGCGATCCTTGGCCAGGAAATCGCCGCTCTCGCAGATCGGCCCGACCACATCCACCGTCTCGCCATCAGCCGGAATCATGTCCTCATCGCGGGTCGCCGGAACGTTCTTCGGATTCAAAGGCTTGGTCGGCCAGATAAAGTGAAACGCGTCGTAGAGCGTCGGCCGAAGTAGGTCGTTCATCCCGGCATCGACAATCACGAATTTTTTCTCACCACCGGTTTTTCGATACAAGACGCGCGTCAGCAGAATCCCGGCATTGCCCACGATATACCGCCCCGGCTCCAGCGCGATTCTATAGGGCTTGCCGGACAACAGCGGGAGTAGCGCTTTGGCATGTTCAGTCACCGGGAGCGCCTCGTTTGGCTTGCGATAATTAACCGCAAACCCGCCGCCCAGATCGAGCCATTCAATTTTGTGCCCACGTGCCGTAAGCCGGTCAATCAGCTCTGTGGCTTTGGTCACTGCCTCGACATACGGCGCGATCTCATACACCGGCGAGCCAATATGCAAATGCAATCCGCCAATCCGGAGGTTTTTCAGATCACGGAACTGCTCGAAAACCCGTTCGGCGCGCTCGATGTCGACGCCAAACTTGGTTTCTTTCTTTCCCGTAGTTGTCTTGACGTGGGTCTTAGGATCGACATCGGGATTGATGCGAATCGCACCCACCGCTTTTCGACCCATGCGGCCGGCGACTCGATCCACATTTTCAATTTCCGCTTCGCTTTCCAGATTAAAGGCCGCGATGTTGGCTTCGAGGGCCTCCTGGATTTCCACATCAGTTTTACCGACCCCGGCATAGATGATCTTCGCCGGATCGCCCCCGGCCTTAAGAGCCCGAAACAACTCGCCGCCGCTGGTAACGTCAAATCCACAGCCCTCGCGCGCAAGCAGCTTGCAGAGGTTGATGTTGCCGCAGCTTTTGATCGAGTAACAGATCATGGCGTTGACGGGTTTAAAGGCGTCGGCGATCTGGTGGTAATGGTGAAGGATGGTTTGAGCTGAATAGATGTACGCAGGCGTTCCGACATCGGCCGCGATTTTTTCGACGGGCACGTCTTCGCAGTACAACTCGCCGTACTTGTAATTGAAAAGGTCCATGGTTTGTCGGACATGATAGGGGGGTTAGTGGCATGGCTGCAAACCACGCTCTAACCGCAACGCACCCCCGGGTGCTTGACAGTTTGGGGGCTCGCTGCTCTTTCCCTCCACCGGTACGCCGGGGGAGGGCAGGGAGGGGGTTCGTTCGAGCGGTTTTCGCAACCCATATGACTTGTGCGCAATGACAAGCGGGGTACCGGTAGTTGCAAAACAGCTTCGCCTAAAAGTGTCAGGACTCTCGCAACCTCATCCCACGCAAGCCCGAATAACATCCCTCCAACAACAACGCAAAAGATTCTTGCTATCCCAATCTGACCCAATCCCCAGCCGCATGCCGATAAACAACCGGTTAAGATCTCCCAGATACCTATGACTTACTGGCAAAACGTTCAATCCGCCGCCGGCATGGCTGGCCACTACCACTGGGTCATGCTCGCCGTCATCGCGGCAACGTTCATGCTCGGCACCGTCGCGCCTCTGGCCCGCAAACGCCTCCGCGCAACTGTGCTCCTGTTCATCGCGTCATTTGTCATCATGCTCGTCTGCGGCCTGCTGCTGTACCGCGGTATCCTCGACGACGCCTCCGCCGGCTTCCGCTACGCCCATTTCGCATCGCAATTGCTCCTCGCCATCGGCATCATCAATCTGGCCGGCGTCCTGCTCTTCCGGGTGCTGCTTGCGCCGGTTGGCCTTCAGCCCGCCCCGATCCTGCGGGACACGCTCCTGGGTGTGGCGTATGTCATCGTCGCACTTACCCTGCTCGCCCGCCACGGCGTTGATCTGTCCGGCATCGTCGCCACCAGCGCAGTGGTCACCGCCGTCATCGGCTTCAGCCTTCAAGACACCCTCGGCAATGTCATGGGCGGCGTCGCGCTGCAAATGGAGCGCAGCATCGCCGTTGGCGACTGGATCCGGATTGGCGATGTCGAAGGCCTAGTCCGAGAAATCCGCTGGCGTCAAACCTCCGTCGAGACCCGCAACTGGGACACCGTCGTCATTCCCAACAGCACCCTCATGAAGTCCCAGGTCACGGTGCTCGGCAGGCGCGAAGGCAAACCCAAGCTGCACCGCGTATGGGTCGAGTTCAACATCGATTTTCGGTATTCGCCGGTCGAGGTGATCGATGTCGTGGAACGCGCCCTTCAGGCAGAGCCGATTCCCGACGTCGCCACCGATCCGCCGCCCAACTGCATCTTCAAGGAAATTAAGGAAAGCTACGGCCAGTACGCCGTCCGCTATTGGCTGATCGATTTCGCCAAAGATGCGCCCACCAGCAGCGAAGTCCGCTCGCGTATTTTCGTAGCGCTCCAGCGCGCCGGAATCCACCTCTCCATCCCGGCTCAAAAAGTCTACCTGACCATGGAGACCAAAACGCGCACCCTGCGTAAAAAACAGGAAGAGCTCGATCGTCGGTGCGATGCGCTGAAAGCAGTCGCAATCTTTCAGCCCCTGACAGACGCCGAGCGCCTCGAACTGACCGGCCGGCTCACCGTCGCCCCATTCCGCCGAAGCGAAGTCATCACCCGCCAGGGCAACGAAGCGCATTACCTTTACATCATCATTAAGGGAGAAGCCGAGGTCCGTGTCGCCACGCCCGATGGCCAGGGCCGCACCGTCGCCCGCCTCGGTCCCGGCCAGGTCTTCGGCGAAATGGGCCTCATGACCGGCGAACCCCGAACCGCCACCGTTACCGCACTTATCGACACCCTCTGCTACCGCCTCGACAAAGACGCCTTCAAAGACGCCCTCCAACGCCGCCCCGAAATCGCCGAATCCATCTCCCACCTCCTCGCCAAGCGCAAGCTCGAACTCGACGCCCTCACCGCCGGCCTCAATGCCGAAGCCATACAGCACCGCGCCACCAACACCCAACGCGACCTCCTCCAAAACATCCGCCGGTTCTTCATGCTCGATTGAGTCTTTCGATCAGCGCGCACCTCTATCCTGATACAGAATCACCAAGAATTTTGGACTCTTCACTCACTTGGTTATATTTTCTGAAGTGGTGGGATCGTCGCGTCAACTGCCGGCTCAAGCGTCCGCGTCAGTCGACGTGATGCAAATGCAATTTCGCCGACTAGGCAAGACGGGTTTTCACGTATCCGCGGTTGGCTTTGGCACATCACAACTGCGCCGCGTCACGCGCAGAGCTGCAATCGATACCCTGCTTCAAGGTTTCGATCTCGGTGTCAACATCGTCCACACAGCGCCCGACTATGGCGGCAGCGAAGAACTCGTAGCCCAGGCCATCGCCCGAACGTCAAAGAAAATCATCGTGGCCTCAAACGCGTACGATGTTCATCACAACGGCACGGGCCGGGTCCGGCACTTCGAAAAACTCTTTGAAGCGACCTGCCGAAAATTCAAAACCGATCGCCTCGATCTATTCGGCATCGCCTCCGTCGATGACCGCGAAGCCCTCGGCGAAAATGTCTGGGGCCGGCGGGGAATGGTTGAATTCATTCAGCGCAAAAAAGCCCAGGGCAGAATCGGCGCCACATTCTGCACATCCCACGGCTCCCCGGACTTCAGCGCAAAGCTCATCGAGTCCGGCGCATTCGACGCCATCATGCTGTCTTACACCAATCTGGGCTTTCACCTCCTGACCATGACCCCGGTCGAAAATGTCATCCGAGCCCGCACTGAATTGTTCCCATTATGCCGCCAGCGCGATGTCGGCTTGATGATCATGTTGCCACTGGCCGGCGGATTGCTGTGCCGCAGCAAGGCGTTCGATCCATCGCACAGCGGCCCCGATGGAAAGGTCAACGCAGGCGACGAATTGCGATCCATGCCGAAATCGGAATGTCGTTCGAAACGTGGGGATGGGCGTGCTACGTCAACCTCATCCATAATAAAACACATACACACCCATCTTTTTTCCTTGACCCATCTTCCCCATCCTGTATAAACAGCCCCAGCAATGCGGGGGTTGGGAACGTTTCAACTCCCAAGCTTAAGCTTCGAATAATTCAGTCAGGGGACATCTGATGGATCGGGAACCATCCGCTTTCGCGCGCAAGGAAGTCGCACCGCTTCACCGCCGCCGTCCGGTTCGTGACGCGGCTTACAGTGTCGTCGAATTTCTCGAACGCCGCTGCCTGCTCTCCGCCGTACCAACCGACACGGCTTACATCTGGTCCCATCTGAAGCCCGCCGCCCGACACGATCTGGCCATCCTCGAATACAACAACCCGGGTTTCGAAGCCACTCTCGATGCGCAGTTGGCCGTCCTTGGCATCACCCCCGTTCCCGCTCAGCCCGGCACACTGCCCGACACCGGTACCGGCAGAGCCAAAAACCATCATCCCCATCACCACAAACTCAATCTCTTCCACGCCAAACCCCATCGCCATCCTCACCGCAAGACCGGCCCCACCCCGCCCACCGTCACCAACGCCAATTACTATTACGACCAGGCCCTCCCCAACCAACTCGCATTCACTTTCGATCAGGATGTCACCGCCACCAGTTGGAACTCCGCCGTTACGGTGATCGATTTAAACACGGGAACCACCCTCGCCGCCAGCGGAACGTATTCCACCGCCCTCCACACCATCGTCTACGACCTCAACGCCTCAGCCGAGCTCTCCAACGCCAACTACGCCGCCATCCTGCACGGCTCCCAGATCACCGACACCACCAACTCACTCTCCCTCGTCGGCTCCGACTCAGTCCCCGGCCACGACTTCACCACCACCTTCTTCTTCCGCGCCTCCGACTTCACCCACAACCGCGCCACCGACATCTTCGACCTCAACGCCCTCCTGCCCAACTACAACACCTCGGGCAAAACCTTCTCCCAGGGCGATACCAACTACGACGGCTCGGTCAACATCACCGACCTCAACGCGATGGTCCCCGACTACAACACCTCCCTCCCCCTCCTCGGCTCCGTCACCGCCACCCCCACCTCCTCCAACGGCAACACCCGCATGGAGATCGCCTGGGGCGCGCCGGCCGATGCCGCCGTCACCGAGTTCGACCTCTACCGCGATTCCACCCGCATTGCCTCCAACGTCACCGCCACCAGCTACCTCGATACCGGCCTCACCCCCGGAACCACCTACGCCTACTTAGTCGTCTCCAAAGACGCCGCCGGCGATAGCGCCTGGCCCAGCCCCGAACTGGTCACCACCACGCCGGCCATCACCTCGCTCACCGTCTCGCCACCGTCGCTCTCAGCTCTAACCGTCGGTCAAACCCTCGCCTTCTCCACCCCCTTCAACGACACCGGCTCACTCACCACCCACACCGCCAACATCGCCTGGGGCGATGGCGCCACCGGCACCGCCACCGTCGTCGAATCGTCCAACCATGGCACCCTCTCCGCCGCCCATGTCTACGACAACTTCGGCGCTTTCTTCGGCACCATCACCGTCACCGATCCCAACGGCAGCGTCGCCACCGATCTGTTCGAAGTCGTCGTCCCCACCTTCTACAACACTTCCTCTGGCAACGGCTTCATCGTCGGCTCGCCTTACACCCTCACCCCCACCTTCTCCGATCCCGATGGCTCCACGCCTCTGTCGTACTACGTCTCCTGGGGCGATGGCTCAAGCGCCCAGACCTACGCCGGCTCGGCCACCGCGTTCACCCACGGCTTCACCTCCGCCGTCGGCTCACCCTACGACGCCACCGTCCAAGTCCTCGCCGCCGATGGAACCTTCACCGATTATCCGCAGATCGCTGAAGTGCCTCCCACGCTCTCCATCGCCGGCGCCTCGGGCATCACCGAAGGCTCCGCCTACGCCCTTACCGCTTCCATCACCGGCTCGTCCTCGGCCGATACCTACAGCTGGGAAATCTACTGGGGCGACGACTCGGCCCCCACCACGACCACCGCCGCCCCCGGCGTCTTTACCCACACCTATTCCGACACCGGAACCTACACC
>DAIRGS010000159.1:0-16624 GCA_036794395.1 Tepidisphaeraceae bacterium
CAAAACCGAGACGATTCAAGCGGGTGACTTTTCATCAGCCCAGCCTCGCACTCCCGTTGAGCGCATATGCGATTGCCCTGAATCCGGACGCGGGGAATTGTGGCCGTTCACTTTGGCGTCATAGGTCCTCGCTAAATTGCCCTGGGTTGAGTAGCCCGGAGCCATCCCGGCGGATGGCTCCAAGCTTGTCGGGTCCGCGGCAGGATCGTCCATTAACAAGAGGAGCGTCATGAAATTGTCACGCTTGGGGATGGTTGCGGCCGGCCTGGGAATTGCGCTGATGGGGAGCTCGGTCATTTGGGCTGGCGCGAAGGACGATGCCGCGCTGGCAAAAGCGCCCGCGAAAGTGCAGGCGGCTGCCAAAAAAGCGCTGGGAGAGAAGAAGCTTGAGGAGTTCGGTAAAGAGAGTGTGGGCGGAAAGATCTTCTACGAAGTCGGATTTAAAGTCGGAAGCGTTGACCACGCCTACATCATCAGCGAGTCGGGGGAGTTGGTTCAGGAAGAGGCAGATGTGGATGCCGCCAAGCTGCCCGCGCCGGTTGCGGCCACGGTGAAGAAAGCGCATCCGGACGGGAAGATTGACGAGGCGGCCATTGCCACCGCCGGAGACAAGAAGTTCTATGCCGTGGACGTCAAGGTAGGGAAAGACATCCACGCGATGGACATCAGCATGGACGGTAAGCTGATAGCCGACGAAATCGAGATTGCGTTGAACGACGACGCCAAGGCGAACGACAAGAAATAGCAGTTGAACGTGGAGAAGCGACATCGCTTCTCCACTCGGGCTGATTCGGTATGTCTAACCCGCCGGCCAGGGGAATGAACATCGCGCAGATTACGGCCCGGAGACTGCAATCGGGTAGCCGGCATTTTTGGGCTCCGGGACCGACTTGAGAATAATCGATATCACCTCTGCCGGCAGACGGAGATTTACCCCGCGATTGGCGCTGAGTTCGAAACCGAGGTTGCCATGCACGCCGTCCTCGTCCAGTGATACCGCGCAGATGCGTGCTTTATCGATCGCCAGATTCCCGAAGATGGCAAAGTGTCGATCTCCCATGGCCTGCCGCCAGGCCTGGTCAATTTGAGGGACGGTCAACGTGGGAGCGGTGGGTTGACCGGACGGCAAGTGGGGTGCGTCGACGTATAAGAAGAGCTTGTCGGTGGCCACCCGGTGCATGGCATACAGGCGGCTCCACTCGACTGCGAAATTGCCGAATCTTAGCAATGCCATGAGAACAGTCCTTATTGCCGCGAGGTGTCGATGGGGAGTTGCAACCGCAACCTACCGAATCGACAACTGAACGAGAGGGGCAATCATATGATAATATGCATTTCAATTGTTGAAAGTTCGACTAAATATCGAACCACTGGCGTGCCACCTCGCCCTTGAGTTTCTGCATCCAATAGATCGGTTTACCGATGGCAATCATGCAACTTCATAATGAAGTAAATTCCGTTGTTCAACTCATCGTAATACTTCAGCCGCATGCAGTGACCCCGGCTCGGGTGTTGCTGTTGTCCTTGTGACCGGTCAAGCGGACTCTCTTTCGAGTGACTAAATGAAGATCGTTGCAGACGGCTGAAGTGTTACAACTCATCATTACTTAACATTCTATGTTTCCTTTGAGGTCGTTGCCGATCCTGCCTTTGCGTCGCCGGCCGCGTAAAAAGCCCGTGCCTCGGCCAGCAACTGGTCGTCGCTCATGTGCTGTTCGTTGACGACCACCGTGCCCGCCACGCGAGCCGCCAGTTCCGGATGATGTGCCTTGAGCTCGGCCACCAGGTGCTCCATCGCGCTGCTGGATCCGGTCGAACTGCCCAATAGCAAAATCTTTTGGGCGCCGGCGAGTGTCTTCGCGATCGCTTCATAGTAACTCGCGGGCTCCGGTTTGCGCTGTCCGTTGGCGCCTTCCTCGACCTGGTGCAGATATCTTCCGGTTCCGTACGGATCGAAGGGAGTGATGCGCTGTGGGACCGCGCCGTGAAGTTCGGTTCGGAAGATCCTGGCCTCACGGTGATTGATGACCACCAGCAGATGCACGCCCTCGGCCAACGCAGCTTTGGGAGCCGGGCCGGATCGCTCGAGAAAATGCCGGATCTGCATGACCTCCTGGGCGTCGGAAAGATCTTTTCCGCGCGGCCGGTGAAATGCCAGGGTTACGCCGTTCCGCACAAATTTTACCTTCCCGCCATCCTCTTCGGCAACTTCGGCCAATGCGCCAAGCATTGATCGGACGTCCCTCCATTGAAGGTTGCGTGCAATCGGGTGCCGAAAAATGGCGTCGTATGTGCTTTGATGAGTTCCCAGTGTCTGCGTTTCCACGAATGTCTCCTTTTTGGCATGCCCAAACAGGGGCCGCCTTTTCATCCCAAATCGAACAATAATCGTTTAACTTGCCTTCGGAATCGGTGTTCGAGGTATTGAAACCCGCCCAGTCATTTATCAAGGTGCTTCTAATTCGCCGCGGCACTCACGCCGAGAACGCCAATAGAATTGGCAATGAAGGCTGAAAGGCGAGGGATCCGACCAGCGGGCAATAGAATTTATCCCTTGCTCTGACTCGGTCGTCGACCGTCCAATTCATTTTAGGCGAGTGGCAAAGTCAAATATACGGCGGGCAAGATAATTCGGTGAAGGTGCCGCCGACATGGCGCCGCGAAATTCAGAAGGAGGCAGCGACGGATTCGCGGAAAGATCGGACCCAGCTTCGTTTTCCCAGCCACATGAGCGGCACGACCGACAATGCCATCCAGCACGCGCGGGGGAGGGGCACGGCGGCTGTGCCGATGGCCAAATGGACATCAAAACTCGCCCCGCCTATCGTCTGCGCTTCGGCCAGAAGTTCATAATCGCCGGGCTGAAGCGTGCCGGTGTAGGTAAGGGTTGTTAGAAAGTTCGTCGTAATCGGATCGCCCACGAGCAAGCCGGGGGCGCTGGGTCCGCTGAAGTGCCCGGGAACAAACGTCTGGGGGCTGGTGGGGCGCGGATCGCCCTGGCGACCATTGTATGTAAGCAGATAGGGTTCGCTCTGCGTCAAAACGAAGTCGACCTGGAAGTGGGACGTTGCGTTCAAACCATTTGCACTGGCTCCCGTGGACAGCAACCCGGTGGCGTCAATCATGGCGGCGGTTCCGTCGGCCGTCAACGTCAGCGTGGATTGCTGGCTTGCCCCCTGGTTAATGCCGATCGTGTTAAAGGCCAGATTCACCGAATGATCAAACGCGCCGAAATCAGGGGCGTCGATCCGCTGATCCATTGGCAGCAAGCTCACGCCGGGCGCGCCGTTTGTGGTGACATCCACAAATCGGGTTTGGGAGGTCAAGGTGATGATCCCACCCCGCACAGTTTCGCACATTAGAGGTAACGCGAGCAGCCCCAATCCGAGGCCGCGACTCCAAATCTTCAGAAATGCCGCACCCGAAAATCTCTGTCTGGACATGCCGCCTCTCTTGTAAATGTTTGAGCATTTAGGACGAATGAAGCTTAATCATTTCTTGCGTGGGACGGAACGGGTAAATTGTGGGACGGAAGTTGGTCCATACCTGCAAAGCTTTTATGAACGGGTAATGTCTCAAACTTCCACGGCGAGGACAAGGCGCAGGCCAATACATCCATCATGAAACTCCTTACCGATTTCATAGCGTTTGAAGACGGTGCAATGCTGGGCCCAGTTGTGGAAGCAGCCGCCACGGAGTACGCGGTCGTCGCCTGTGCCGACGAAGGGGGATCCGTCGGTGGGTATTTCGATGACCTTGCGGGTGAAGGTGTCCTGGCACCACTCCCAGACGTTGCCGGACATGTCATACAGTCCGAGTTGGTTCGGAAGCTTGCCAGCAACCTCGTGAGTGTTGTCTCCGGCCTTGCGGTCGTGCCACGCGACGGGGTCGATGTCATCGCTCCTGCTGTAACGAAAATTTTGTGGCCATTGCGGGCCGCCTCGTGCGGCATACTCCCATTCGGATTCGGAGGGGAGGCGGAAGCGCGCGGCGGGGGGCTTGCCGGGGAGTTGAGCGAGGAGTCGGGGAAGCACGGCGCTTGCATTGAGTTGGTCTAGAAAGCCGTCTGGGTTGGTGACTTGGTTCCACGAAATGTCTTCAACGGGTTTGCGCGGCGCATGGCTGACGGAGGGGTCATTGCTGGTGATATGCGTCCAGAGGGCTACGGTGACGGGTGTAGTCGCGATATAGAATTCGGGGACTTCAAGCTGAAGCGGGGGGGTTCCTTCGCCGAACGGGTATGGCCGGCCGTGGGTGCCGTCGACAAGAACCATGTCCAAGGTGTGTGACTCGTTAAACGCTAAAGCGATAACTGATCGCGAACATGACTTTCACCTCGTGGATTGAGGGAGCTGTCTTCGCCCGATGATGCCCGCCGCGGGTTCTTGCTTCCAGATGTCCGGCGGTAGTCAGACTGATTGGGTTCAATCGATCGATTCCTGGCTTGCAGAATAATGGGCGCATCGGATTTTCCGACCCTGGGCTATGTTCCTTTATGCGCACCGTGGCCAAAGATTACAGCATTGCCTGGGTCGGAGCGGTTGTATTCGTCGGGGTTGTCGGCTCGACGCTGGCGTTGTTGTGGTTCGCACGCAATCCGCCTGCACGATCGCCTGCAAGGGCGGGGGTCTCTGAACGATCTAACGCTAACGTTGCGCTCGTCCGTGATCCTCGGGACGATTGATGGGTGGATGCGGCCGGCTCGTCGAAGGCGGGCCACAGCGTTGCCTCGTGATCTAAAGTTATGCGGCATCGTGTCGATCGCGATTCCCCGACGAAACGCAAAACCGCCCGGAAATTCCGAGCGTTGCGCTCAGGTGCGATTTCCTGCATGCGCAGGATATGACCCCGACGGGATTCGAACCCCGTGCGGAATCCTCGGGAAAATCGCGTATTCCGCTGCCCGAACGTGCATTAAACATAGCACTCGACGGCGATCTCGACCTCCAATTGGCGGAACTGCAAACCATCTGGCCGATGTTGCCGGCCAAGGCCCGGCAGCGGCTCTTGGCGTCGGCAAGGTCGATGCTCGCGTAGGCGCTCGGACGGTGCTGATGCTGCAAATGGTTCCGCTGGCAATGGACCTGGTGGCCGACGCCCGCTCCACGACCGGGACGTTCACCTCTGTCCACGTGTTCCAATGCCCGAATCGATCACATCGCGCAGACCAAGGGGTGGTTCCATTCTTCCGTAGTGCGGTAACTCTTGGACTTATCATTACATAAAACGGAAGAATCGTGCTTGTCCTTTTCCTTCCGTTAGTTCCGTGCGCTGATCACGCTCGGAACAACGGAAGGGGAACGGCATTTTCGCTGTTCCGTTTTAACCTACGCCAGCGACGACGATTATGTGTAAATGGAACGAGGCTGCTCCATTACGAGACCTCGAACACCTCCGAGCTCGCGGGCAGGACCGCGGAAGAATCGAGGTCGGAAAGTCCCAGATCTTCGCCGGGCACGGCGCGGGCGATCTTGAACTCATACTTCCGGCCGGGTCCGCCCTCGGTGACGACCTCCAGGAAACCAATCTGGACCAACTCCATTAGCAAACCGCGGACGTAACGGTCCGAGCTGGTTTCGCGCTGATACGCCTCGGTGGACGAGAAGGTCCTGAGCTGCGCCCATTTTCCAAGCCGCTGCGAAAGACGCTTGGCGCCGCCGCTCACCCCGCCACCGATGGAGCGGGCCATAGGCTCGATCAGGAGTTGGCGGGCCAACTCGTAGTCTCGCCGTGTCGCGACAATGCGGCCTTCCTCATCGGTTTCCCGCTGGCGGTGAAAGAGCAGCGCCACCGCCTCGATCACGCCGAGCGTATGCACAAACGCCCGACGAGCCTCTGGGCGGCACACTGGAAACAACTCGGCCAGGCGCGCGTCGAACGGGATCGATACTACTGCCGGCACCAGCGCGATCATTCGCTGTATCGCATGGTGCCGCTGCACTATTGCGTCGAAGTCGGCGTCGGCTACGGACCGGCTCACTGCCTGCGCCTTGAGGATCCGCCGGGTCTGCTCCTCGCGCTCATCAGTCGACAGCAGGAGCGACCTGTTCAGGTCCTCATCAAAAATCCGACTTAGCGTGGTCGTCTCGGAGTATGCGATCGGCCCCTCCTGCTCGATGAGGATCGTCTCAATCCCGTTGTCGGTCTTCATACAGATAAGTTTTGAGAGGCGGCCGTTGCTCAGCATCTCACGAAGGGCGCGCGTGGCCTCCGCAGTGTCGTCGTTTTCCAGTCGCGAACGCTCGCCCGCCACGACCCACCGGTGTTGCAGGCTGCCGGGCGCCATGTGGTAGAGCGCCTGCGGAGTGAGCTTGTTCGCGCGGATGACCGCCTCCGGCGGGAACAGCTGCGAAATGCGATCCGCGATGTAGGACTTGCCAGTTGCCGTGTGGCCGTTAATTATCACCGAGGTGGGCTTCTTCAGCCTCCGCGACGTGCCGGTCATATACATCATCGCCGCCAACTTGTGCTCGCCCGCGATTCCGATCGTCCGGATGCCGTCGAGGATGCGAGTCATGAGCGTCGGGTCCTTGAGCATTTCTTCAGCACCGGCCCGTGCGGTTTGCGGCATCTCATCCAACAGCGCCTGGTGATCGGGCTCGCCCGATACGTTCGCGTGGACGGGCTTGGCGTCCTGCATCTTCTCAAGTTGGATTAGCAGTGCATCTTCAACCTCGGCCACCACAATCTCCTGCTGCTCCGTGAAATCTTCCGTGCCGCCGCGGATCAGCTTCCGAGCGATCGCATTCGCGAAACGTGTGCGGCTTATGGCGCTGGTAAGGTCTACGCGATCCGCATGAAGCAGGGTGTTGTCCTGACGAACGGTGGCGCGACCCTTGGCCCCCCCGTTCACATCGCTGAATTCTTTTTCGAACGAGAGGCGCAGCGGCTCCGCGTCAATGCCGACGGAGATCGGGACTTCCTGTCCGCCGTTGCCGGCGGGTGACTCGATCCCCAGCTTCTCCGCCGCCGCCTTGACGGCAGCGCGAACGTCTCCGCTGTGATCGAGCTGGGTGAAGATTCCGAATGCGTCGTGGACGCCCATGCCATCGCGAAGCTTGCCATCGTTCAGCGGGTCGTTCGTCGACCAATGGCAGGACCGACCGTCGTGGACGCTGACCGAAGCGCTGTGCCCGCCGGGCCGAATATACCTGCCACCCCGCGCTTTGGCGTAACCGTGATTCTCCAGCATCTCCTCGATGGTGTGGGCCCGATTGAAGGCCTCGATGACGCTGCTGCGTTTGTTGTAATTGCTGCCGACGTTCCTGTGTTGTGCGCGGGCCTGAGCTTCAAGCTGTTCGCGCTGTGACTTCGTCTGCGGCGCCTCGTCGAGCTTGCGAGCGGCGGCCACCAGTGCGTCGGCACGGTCCTGGTCGATGACGGGCACGTCCGCCAGCGTGCCGCTGATCATCGTGTATCGACCGCCACTGGGGTGCAGTGACGGCGGCACCACGACGTATCCCCCATCGCCGCGTGTTTCGATCGCGATTGTGCGGCCGCTCTCCTCTGCATCATCGGCGGCCCACGCTAGTTTGATGTTGCCGCCGGGATTCGCGCAACGGAGGAAGACCTGATAGCCGCCTCCTCCCGTTTGCTGCACGGGCAGGCCATCGGCCAGTTCCCCGACATTCGACTTCCACAACTCGTAGAATCGCTGAACGTCAAAGTCCATGACCAGCAGGCCGTCCGAGACGCGGCCACAGACGACGGCGATCGCCAGGGGCTTGGCATTCAGCCACGACATAAGCATATCGATGTCCGCCGGCGATTCGCCGAAGCGCGACCAGGTCGCCTTACCGTCGGCGCCGCGCGGCAACAATGCCATCGCCGGCCGCTTGGTGTGATGGTCGATGGGGATGATCGACAGGCCGCCACCGACGCACTGCGCGACCGCCTGTTGAATGGCGGCCGCTGCGGCAGCGCGGTATGATGAGTTGTTAGTTTTGCTCTTGCCGCCGCTAGTCACGGCGGCTTTTTTTTCATCAGTAGGGGTCATGACTGCTCCCTCTTGTTTATGGGGTTTCGCCGGCCGTTCACCTTGTGCCCGCGGCAGAAGTCTCGGATGTCTGCAGGGTCGTACAGCTTGCGCCGGTTGATTCGTATGACCGGGATCTCGCCTCTGTCGGCGAGATCCCACAGTTTGCGCTGACTGATGCGCAGGATCGCCGCGGCTTCGGGCTCGGTAAGGAGGGTTTGCGGCTGCGCACTCGGCAGCTCTGCGCCCAAATCAGGTGCGGACACGTGTACCTCCTTTTGCGGAAACGCCGCACCGTGTCAGCGCTGCACGTATCACGTGCAGATATTCCTCCGGAATGAGCCGCCGGCCCCCTACGATCGGGCAGAGGTCGTCACGTAGTTGCCGCCGATAGAACAAATCACTGATGTCGCGGGGCCGCACATCGAAGCGTCGCGCGGCGTGAGAACCAGACAAATGGGTCATATCGCTCCCGTGGTTATGGGCCATCACCGTGATGGCCGAAACCGGGGGTGTATGGGGAAAATCGGTGGGTTACAGTCGGAAACGGAGTTACTCTGAATCGAATCTGGCTCGATCTTTCGGCGTCAGTCACGCAGTTAACGGGATTTGGGTATGTGGAAGAACGACCGGACCTGGTCCAGAAACGCGGATTCCTGGTCGCAGCTGACGGTGGAGTAAATGCTCCGAATATGAGGATTTCACGCGTCTGGTGAGCGGTCACGTCCGACGCCGGGTTTTCGGGTAACACTTGATGTGTCGTGTACCGAAGGCGCCTCGTTCTGATTCCGGCGGGCTTCAGAGCAACCATGAGCGGTGAGCCAGCAGCCACCTCCCCGTGACGGGAGAGTTTCGATGAGGCAACGCTTCTTCAAATCAGCGATGGCATCTTTGTAGCTCTCTGGGTTGCATTCCGGACCGAACGCATGTTTACAAATCTCAGCCGACGTTTTGCGAGATGATCTGTCGAATGCCTTTAGTTCGAACATGCTTTGAAGAATGAAGGACTGCCTCTCAGGGAGGTGTCGTGGCGCGCCTTGCTGTGCGAGTTGCTCATCAATCACGGGCGGAGTTTCGGATGAGGAAATCACATCTGCCAACAACTGGCAGACGATGATGTGCTCTCGTGCCGCGGCCCATGGGTCGTGAGCCTTGAAACTAAACTGAGATGCAAATTCTTTTTTTAAGGCAGGCAAGACGAGCGTGATCCAAAGCTTCCGCTGGCTGGAGTTGTCCTGATGGAGATGGCTATCCATCAGGGGAATCCACAGCTCAGAGGGATTCTTAAGAAGTCCCTCCTTCACCGCCCTGATCGTCAGGGACGCGGCAGCTGGAACCAGAAAATATCCGCACACTCCAGCGAGCTGAACCCGCGTCAGCTTTTCTCCCGTTGCAAGTTGCCTGGTGAGTTCAATGTATTGAGGCGACCACCCACCCAGCACCGTCAGGTTCTCTTCTGTGATGAAGTCCTTCAGATCCTGCGGCGATCTTCGCGGTGTGAAGTAGGCAACGTCCTCAAAATTAAGTTTTGCCCACTCAAATGAGCGCCGAAACTTATCTCCCAAATCGATGAATCCCTTCGCGAATCGCTCACGGTCGGATTCGGACGCGCTGCCGTGATTGGGCACGGACCTGGATGTCGCGCTCGGTGACCCCTTTCTCGGCGCATTCGACATGGCGTCCTACCTTTTGCGGGTCCGATCCGGGCGGCATGGTGGAGGTAGGTGCCGCCATGTCCGCCCGGACCGCGCGGCTGACGATCAATCAGCCGTTCCCGCAGTTGCATTATACCGATCTTTCGGGAGAAGAACGCTCGGCACGCGGGCGGGGACACCATCGTTCGCGTTCGAGGCCGGCCAACAGCGGCACACACATGGCGAATTACGTGATCGCGCCGCCGAGCACGACGGCCAACATCACGCCGCTCGCGCTTACCGCGAACGGCATCACGACCAGCCAAAAGTTGTTACGCCGAGAGTGCCACTCAACGCGCTACAGGCCCGGGTCCACGTGCAATGGCAGACGCGGTTTTCAATGAGTCGTACTCATCCCTGTGCAGCACGCCAATACGGCGTGTCAATGCCTTGACCCTTGTCCAATGCTCGGGGGCCACGCCCGAGCGAGTTCCCATACCAAGAATGCCTTTCCAGCGATCATGGAATTCCTGCGTGGCCTTTTGCACCGCAAGTACGAGGTTCGCAACGTCGTACACCGGCTTGTACTCAACGGGCGGCGGCGGGACGATTGACGAAGCGACTGTCCTGAGAAGACGCTGGAACTCGTTCCGGGTGAGTTTCGCACCGGTTGACAAAACCGACTGAATTTTGGACAGAAAAACAAGCCGCTCGGGGATTAGCCGTTTAAGCGAGTGCTCAGCCTCACGCCCAGCATTTTTCCCGATAGCCTGTATGGCGTTGAAGAACGATCCGATCACATGATCCTTTTTCGCCTCCGGGCCGATCAGATTGTCACCCTTCACCTCGTCAAAGTGGGTGAAGCAGATGATGAGCTTTGATTCGTGGCCGCTTGCGACCAGTGTGGAGAGCACCGCCATCGGTGCTGCCTGCATTGGCTGTGCGGCGTTGTCCACCAGCAGGATTGCGTCGGCAATTTGGAAACGACGTGTGATAGCGGTCGAGATGCTCGATGTGGAATCGGCGGTGTGGCCGATGCCCTGCCCGTCCAGCACGACCATCTTCGGGATTTCCCCTGTGACCCATGTCGGCTCAAACGGGCCGGCAGCCCGGATGCCTTCAACGATAGGAATAAGTAGTCGGCCGAAGTTCGGAGCATAGTTGCTAGAAAACCGATTCACTGCTCTCAAAAACGCCCCTCGCTCGTCGGTGTCGAACGTCCAAACGGAGGGCCAGCCCTCACGGGTCTTTTGGAATTCGCCCTCACGCATGAACTCGAATCGGGCCTCCACCTCGTCAAGAATAGCATCGACGACGACGTGGAATTCTTCGCTCTGCAACAACTGCTCTTCGACCAATTCCTGAATGACATCACGTTCCTGATTGCTCGCCTTCTCCAAATCAATGTTGAGGTCTTGTGCGGCCTTGGCGATCTGATCCCGTGAGTCCTCGGCTAGATTTGCAATGTCATCGAGAAACCCTTGAAGTTTGTGGGCAAATTGTTGTCGCTCATCCGGGGTTACCTCGGCATCTTCCATCGCCGCCTCATCCTGATTCTCCTCGTCCTCGTCCACAAACTTGTCCGCATCGTCTTCGTCACCAGATTCGTTCCGTTGCGTGAGAGAGCCGAGCAGATAGCTCAAACGGAAACGCATCTCCGCATGCTCCATGAAGCGACGGGCAATCTCTGTCGGGTGTGCATGTTCAAGTATGGCGGTGACGGCGGCGGTGATGCGAACACCACGATCGACGCGATCGAAGCAATTTCGTCTGCCAAGTTCGCCAACGCCGGCGCCTCCCGCGGCCTGATCGTGCTGGACTACCTACAGATCCTGCCTCTGGGCCGCAACGATAGTCCAGCAACTATTCGTGTCTGGAGTGGGTGTCTCGCTGCATGATCTGGATGTCTGGAAGCATGGAGAACTCCGGGACCGCATCGGAGAAAGCCTTGAGATGTCCGGCCGAAATCTTGACCGCTATTTGCGCGTGCTCGAAACGCCCCTCGAAATCCAGATCGGTGTGCGTGACGGCCAGCTGAACCTCGTACCGGCATCGCGGATCGCGTCGCTTTCCGTCGAAGACTAGCAGGAGATCGTCCGCCGCATCGCCGGGCTGACGGACGCCAAGCAGGTGAACGATGTGGTTGCGAAGTTCGTCGAGCTCAATCCAGTCATTGTCGCCCAGAAGTCCGGCGAGTCGCCGGCACGCCTCGTGCTACGGATGGCAGGCATCGTCCGCGCTCTGCAAGAGCGCCTCAACGAGGGCGTGTCTTACACGGATCCTTTTCTTCCGGAGCTGAAGGAAAATATCGAATGCCTTAAGAAGATTGTCCGGACCGCCCAGCGTTGTGATCGTAAGTAGTTGGCGCCGTTCGTTGGTCGACACGGTGTCCGGAAATGCGTACAGCATAGAGTGACTTCAAATCGGCTTTTGATGTAATGCGTGGTCAAGGGAATCGCATTCCTGTTGTTCCTGGACACGATGTCCGGAGAATCACTAAAAGTGTTTTTAACGTCACGTGTGTCTACTACAAATATATTTGTCGTGTGATTGACGTTGCCGGACTTGGTAGAGAAATCTATAATCACAAGCTGGGAATAGAATTCCTGGATGGCTTGTTGAAGCCGGAAGTGCGAGGACATGGATGTCATCGTATACTGCCGAGGATTGTCGCCGCCTCAGTCCCCTCCGCACGCCCTGGTGGCGCTGGTCATGGGCGATGGAGTTGCACGCTGACGGCGGCCCCGTCGACGGCGACGTCCCCGATGCGGTGCGTCAGTGTGTTGAATATCTTCGCGATCGGGCCCGATCTGAGACACCACACGACCTTCAGAGCCTCCGCGACCGCCTCCCGGACCTGTACGCCGCCCACGACATTCACATCGCCGCCGGCGTCGTCCGCGACGAGATCGAGGCACGGCTGTTGGCGGGGCAAACCTTTGAGGACATAACTGCATACATGTCAGTCCCGGTGGACGTGATTGCCCGGTACGCGCATCTGTTCTTCGATGTTGTGGATTACCTTCACTGCTCAGACTGGTTGTTGTGGAGCGCAGTCCGTCGCTCCCCTTCTCGTCCATCGCGGGCAGATGAGGGTGACATCTGGCGATATATGAGCCTCGCAGGCGGCCGCTTTGTTCTTGACGTGATCGTTGCAGACTACTTGGGCCGCTCTCAGCCAATCCTCCCGAATCGCGACCTGCTGGCCAAGCAACTTCGCTGGCTGGCACGGGATCATTTCGACTACACCGATTATGGCAGCCGCGTCGACCCCATGTTGCTCGATGAAGGCACCATTCTGTTCGCTGACACGCTGCACAAGCAGTGCGTTATCGGGGGCAACCGCATCCTTGCGTCCCAGGTTAATTTCCTCCGCTACATTAGCCGCCTGCCGGCCAACA
Source organism: Tepidisphaeraceae bacterium (assembly GCA_036794395.1). Classification (GTDB taxonomy): domain Bacteria; phylum Planctomycetota; class Phycisphaerae; order Tepidisphaerales; family Tepidisphaeraceae; genus DASXMX01. The sequence goes on from DAIRGS010000159.1 coordinate 13,011, forward strand.
AGCATCTGATCCGTGCTGCAAGAGGTAGCAAGCGATCGAGCCGCCGATCCGCGCCAAAATCAAAACCTTTCCATTCAAAGGAGACCCACTCATGGACGAACCTAGCCCCCATGGATTGACACCCTCTAGCCCGATACCACTTGATCCAGAGACGATCCCAACCCCCGCTTGGCTCAAGGCGATTCAAAGCAATTGGGACAAATCTAATGTACAGCCAACTGCCGCACCGCCATTCGTGCCACCAAAGGCGCCCCATTCTTCGCCAAGTCATGATCTATGGGCGGGTCCCGGCGCCCGTAACATGACGCGAATGGCCGCCGAGCGCACCGCTTCCCAGCCCGCAGAGCACAACACAACGAGAAATTCGCCCGCGACGTCCCCGTCCTGCACCAAAGGCTCGAACCGGGCTTCAAAAGCGCCGCCTGCTTCTTCCCCCGAGTATGGAGCGCGAATCATCGGGGAGTTGCTAATCCCCGCTCGCCTGGGAAGCATCCTGAAACCAAAGAACCTTCCAGAAATCACTCCTTCCGCGGTGCGTCTATACATGGATCGCTTCATTGCCGAGGCCGCCAAACTGAAGGATGATCCGATTGAGCGACTGTTGCTCCAGAACCTGCTGATGATCAACTTCCGCCTGATGGATCTTCACGATTCCGGCGCAAATGCGGATAGCTTGGAGGCGGTGAAGATCTACAGCGCCTTAGCAGTGCGTTTGTCCGGGGAACTGCGTCGCACAATCAGCGAATTGCGCCAGTACCGCTCGCCCAGTTCCAAGCAGGTCAGCTTCATCAAACTTCAGGCAGTCGCCGAGCACCAGAACGTGCATTACGTGGCGGCGGGAGAGTCAACCCCCGAGAAGATCGTTTTGGTGGAGCGCGATCCGGTAGAAGGAGCTCAACATGACGCAGCCATCGGAGGGCGTTTTGCCGTTCAAGAATCCCAACCGTGTGGCAGCGGGCAAACTAAACGGCAAGAAGCGGCGGCGGTGGGGGCCTGAGGATAAACTGCGGCTGCGGCAGCAATGTCTGGAACGTCGGCCCTGGGAGCATTCGACCGGACCTAAAACCGAGGAAGGGAAGTATCGCGCCAGGGCCAATGGTTGGAACCACGCTGCCAACCCCAAATCTGCTCGACAACTGCATGCCGGGCTGTTGGATGTGCGAGACCTGATCGCGGCTTCAAGGAACCTGCGACGCAGCATGGGCGGTCGGTGAGCGGTCGTTGACTGAACACTCCGCGCCTTGGCTTGCCATCTCATTCTTCACGCCTGCCGGACTGGGAGTCAGCGAAGATCCCTGGGTTAAGCCGTCACGATGCCAAGCGCATCCGGACTGGCCCGGCTGACGTCCGATCCACCTCAGATCATCACCGGAAAGCTCCCCCTCGACTGTCCTCAACTGCGCATCAAAGCGACTGGAAAACTCAGAGAAAAAGATGGTTACTCAAGATGAAGCGAACTTGAAGATAAGGCGCGTGGCGGCACCGTCGTTTAACGCGTGTTTCTCAACTATCGCGGCTTGAAGTGGCGTTTTGACGTTGGAAATGGCCAAAAAGTCGGGTTTGCAGGCCGGGCGTTACGTGCAGCAACACGACTGTTGGTCCTTTAATCGTGCGCAAAGGGCATCCATAACGACGGAAAATGCGCGCATAAGATGGACCCGGGTCGCCTCATAAACCTGCCCAAACGCGCCCTGCGTTTACTTCTGATGATCCTGATCTGGCAGTTCGAAATCGGCCAGGAGATGCGGCACGTCGCGTCGGTCGAGAAATCAGGCGTGATGGCGGCGGTGATAGAGGATGCCAATCGAGACGTCGGTGGTGGAAACTTGAGTTGATGAGAACACCGCTGCGGCGGATATGGCGGCAGCGGTGACGCATGCCGACGCGGGGGGTGGGTCGCCTTCCAGTCATTCGACCGGCGCTAGGCGGTTCACGGCACGTTAGGGTCGTCCCGTCTCTTTCGTAAACTGGACGCTCGGGCGACACAAAATGAACAGTTTCTCAACAGGTTCTGCACCGTTTTCAAACAGCTTTTGGACGCCAATCGACAGGCAGCGAACAACTTATCCACAACGCCTGTTCGATTGCCGGACATCCAACGGGAAGCCCTTAGCTGTGGCGCGCCTTGCCTGAAAGAACTTCACGGTCAGATAAACGGCCGCGGGAAGGGCAAACACCGAGCCCACGATGATCGACGGCATGGAGAACAGCAACGCCGAGAACCTGTTGGTGATTACCGGTAAACCGACAGTTGCCAAGGCCGCGAACGCTGAGAGGGAATCACAGGTGCAGAAGGTGATGTAGATCACCAAGGCACAGATCGAGAAGTACCTGTCCAGCCTGTGCCACCTGCTCACGAACTACGGGGGCGAGGACGCAAAGCAGTACATCCACTCCCTGCCCATCCACCACGGGCTCCACGTGCGGATGAACGGACCAGAGAAGCTGGCGGTGTCACTCGCGATCAAGTCGCCGGGGACGATTGTCAGCCGTTGAAACAGGGGCCAATACCCGGCGTGCCAGGAATAATCGTCGCTTCGTCGCAGCTTTCACCGCGGGCCGGGGACCGCAGCCGTGAGGCGGCGGACCATGCGATATGGCTACCTGACGCGGGTCAGCGCCAGACACGATGTCCGAGGTGACGGGAAATCCGGTTTTGGCGACACGGGTGACGTCCCGACCCGAAGTCTCATCTGAACCGACGCGATCCGCGGCCACGGCATCTCATGTGACTTCCAAGCTAGTCCTGCCCGCCTTCGCTTGATCGCGACCATCTCGAACGCATCATGAGCTGCATGCGATACCTCCTGACGGTCGCGGGCTGTGGCATTGTTCTTTCGGCCTGCATTCTGCTCGCTGCCGAACAGCGGCGCCAATCGGCCGTGCCCGCGGCCACCGACGACGGAATCGCAGTATATTTCAGCCCAAGGGGCGGTTGCACGCAGGCGATCGTGGAACAGATCGCCCGGGCCAAGTCGAGTATCGACATGTAGGCGTACAGCTTCACCAGCACCGAGATCGCCAGGGCGCTGGCCGAGGCTCAAGATCGCGGCGTCACCGTCCGGGCGGTCCTCGACAGGCAGGCGACCGGTCAGCAATTCAGCGGCGGCACGTACCTGGCGGACCACCACGTCGCCGTCTGGACCGACGGACAGCACCCGATCGCACACAACAAGGTGATCATCGTCGACGGCAGCACCGTCATCACCGGCTCGTTCAACTTCACGCGGCAGGCGGAGAACAGCAACGCGGAGAACCTGTTGGTGATTGCTGGCAAACCGAAGATCGCAAAGGCCTACGAGGAGAACTTTGCCGCTCATCTGGCCCACTCAGGTGAGCGCGGAAGGTCCGTTCCGTAGCCGGTACGCCCAATGCGGAGGTGAATGCTTCAATCGGGCCGCGCTCGGGTGAGCGCGGAAGGCCCGGCTGCGAGATCCACATGTAGAGATCGTCGATGCTTCAATGGGGCCGCGCTCGGGTGAGCGCGGAAGGACCCGGCGGGCAAGGTTGGGCGACTCGGCGGTAATGGAGCTTCAACGGGGCCTCGCTCAGATGAACGGTGAGCGTTACATAAACCCCATCTTTAATGGTGGGAAGGCAGGCGGCAGAGTGGG
>DAIRGS010000160.1:0-16550 GCA_036794395.1 Tepidisphaeraceae bacterium
TCAGAAGGTTGTCCAACTGTCGAAACTTGGTTTTCCCAAATCGGACCCGTCGCTGAAGGTCAACTCCCTCGATCATGGCTTGGAAAGCCATGCCACGAAGCGCGGAATCGCGCACGGTTATTTAAATCAAATTCATGATGTGAAGCGTATGTGTTACGAAATGTTCGAGTAAGACAAGGGCGAACCAAAGCATCCACATGAGTGCCAGCATGATCGACCAATGGAACGGCAGGTAGAGGGCAAGCAGCACGAGCCGGCCAGGTCCGGGATGGGAGGAGCCGTGCATGAGCAGCACGGCAACAATCCCCAACCAAAGCGGCGCGATCAACGTGACGGCCACGGCGATGCACTGCAATTGCACCCGCGCCAAGAGAATCGAGTTTTCACTCAGATAAAACACATAACCGGCGATCGCGATGAAAATCGGAATCAGAAGCATCGGCGCGCTGGCATAGTGATGCACCGGAGCAAGTTCACGCGGCCGCATCGAGGGCAGACCCTTCCAGATAAACAGGGGCATGTCGGTCGCCAGGCGTAAGAAAATGTGGAAGCCGACGACTCCCGCAAGCGTAAACAGCGTTGCAAAGACGATATAAGAAACGGCGATCACATAACCACGCCGATAACGAAATTCGAGGTAAATCCCAATCGCCCACGCCGCCCCAACCGCCACCGCTCCAACAACGGTCAGCAGCCAGATCGTCGTCAGTCGGAAGCTGCGGGCGTCGGCAGCGCTGATCCGAACCGGCCGGCACAACTCCCGCGCGAATGGCAGCGTTCGAAAACACACCATGAACACGGTGCGAAGATAGGCGCTGATGGTTCCGAGTCGCTTTCGATGAAGCCACGGGATCCGGGCGAAGGGCAGGTCGTTGGCGTTGAACGACGCTCCGCATTCAGGGCAGCGATCCCCTGTGAGCCCCACGAGACTGTACGCACACGACTCGCAGAAAATGTCGTATTGATCCGGAACTTCCTGAGCAGGATCAAAGCGAACGGCAGTGTCGATGGACATGTGGGAATCCCGATACAAATTCTCTTTGCCTCCCCTCTCCTATCCTACCGACTTTGCAGCGCCGTTCGCCGGTCAAGCGCCCCTCTGTGCCTCCGTGTCTCCGTGGTTGCATCTCTTTTTTTGATTGTCCAAGGCGGCAGGCGGTTACTGATCCGGATATCCAAAAGCCATCCGACTAACCCGCACAAAAACGGCAAACGTCATCCCCGACACCGCGAACATGATCAGCCAATGCACCGGCATATACACCGCCAGCATCGACAGCCGCTTGGCGCCGGGCCGGGCGGAAATGTGCATGAAGATCAGGGCAGTCATCAACAGCCACGCCGGAACAAGACACCCGAGCACGATCGCGATGGTTACAATCGTCCCTTCATTTGCCCGTGTCGATACCGACAACATGTAAGCCAACCCAGTTTCAATCAACAGCACCGGCGGCAACAGCGCCAACGGCGCGCACGCGTAATGATGAATCGGCGCCAGCTCGTGCGGCGACAACGACGGATGCCCCTTCCAGATGAACAAGGGCATGTCCGTCGCAAGACGCAGGAAAAAATGAAACGCCACGATCATCCCCAGAACGCACAGGATCGCTAACGCCACTATCCGAACAGGCTGAGGCATGAAAACTCTCCCCTGTGACCTCAAAATCAACTCATTGATCATCTCGACGCCCATCACAATGCATGGAATCAGCGCCGAAACGAGCGTTGTAATCCACAGCGTCGTCAGCCGGAAACGCCGGGCGTCGTTCGCACTGATTCGCACAGGCCGGCAGATTTCCGTGGCGAACTGCCGAGGCCGGAAGCAGACCATCAGGACGGTCTTCACGTAGGCATTCACTTTTCCCAGCCGCTTGCGATGGAGCCACGGGATGCGGGCGAACGGGAGCGCTTTAGGCTCAAACGCCGTGCCGCATTCAGGGCAACGATCCCCGGTCAATCCAACAAGGCTGTAGCTGCACGCCTCGCAGAAGATGTCGTACTCGTCCGGCACCTCGTTCGCCGAATCGAATGCAGCGATTGTGTCTGACGACATGCGCGACTCCCGGCCAAAGATCTCCAACGGAACCCGGAAAGCTTCTTTAAGAAAGTGTATTCCCAATCCGAAATTTCAAATCTGAAATTCCAAATCTAGAAGTTCCCCCTCCATCCTACCGTTTTCACGCGTTCTCACGAACCCGCCTCCCCGTTATCGTCCCCGTTCAGGAGAACGCCAATGCCAATTCGAGTGACCATCTGGAACGAATTCCGCCACGAAAAAACCAACCCAAAAGCGGCGGAAATCTATCCCAGCGGAATCCACGAGGCGATCGCAACTCATTTAAAGACGGACACGAATCTGAAAGTTTCCACCGCCACCCTGGACGAGCCCGAGCACGGCCTGCCGGAAGAGGTCGTGAGGGAAACCGACGTGATGCTGTGGTGGGGGCACCTGGCTCATGATGAATTGTCGAACCTGATCGTGGAGCGGGTGTATCAGCGGGTGATGGCGGGGATGGGACTGATCGTGCTCCATTCCGGCCATTTCTCACGCGTCTTTCGCAAACTGATGGGAACCTCCTGCGACCTGAAATGGCGCGAAGCCAACGACCGCGAAGTCCTGTGGGTCACCCGCCCCGGTCATCCCATCCTGGAAGGACTGGACGACCATTTCGTGCTGCCGGTGGAGGAAATGTACGGCGAGTTCTTCGATATCCCCGAACCCGACGAGACGATCCTGATCAGCAGTTTCTCCGGTGGTGAGGTATTCCGATCAGGCTGCACGTTTACCCGCGGAGCAGCCCGAATCTTCTATTTCCGCCCAGGCCACGAAACGTTTCCAACGTATTACGATCCGAATGTTTTGCGGGTCATCCAGAACGCGGTGCATTGGGCAGCGCCCAGGCGCTTAGTGAGCCCGTTGGAATTTGGGAATCGGAAGGTGGGATGGTTGGAATCGGCGGCAAAATAACGTGGTTCGAACCAAAGACCAATGCAACCACGGAGGCACGGAGACACGGAGGCGCGCTCGAATCAGAAAAAGTTATTTGCCACAGATCAATGCAAACGCGATGAAAGTGAATGGGTTGCAGCGGATCTTTTTCATCTGTGTTTATCTGTGTCCATCTGTGGCGAAAAAGTATTTGTCGAGCGCGCCTCCGTGTCTCTCTTCGAGCCTGAGCCTCAGCCCGCGACGAGCTCGGTCGAGTCGAGCCGAAGGCTGTGCCTCCGTGGTTGCATCTGTATTTTGGGAATGAAATCAGGGCGGACACCGGATCCAAGCGCGTCCGTTACTTCGTATTTTCCCGAAGGAACGCGATCGTGGCCGGCCAAGCTTGTTCCGTCGCTTTCATGTTGGCCCCGCCGCCCCCGTCCTGTTGACGCAGAAACCCATGCCCCGCGCCTTCATAGATGTGCGGGGTGTAGGGCTTATTGAGTTTGCCCATCTCCGCCGATGCCCCTTCAACTGTCCCCGTGACCCGGTTGTCGTTCCCGCCGTAAAAGCCCGCGACCGGAGCCTTGATCTTTGCCATCTCTTCGGGCTTGGGCGGCGTGCCGTAATACACTGCCGCCGCGTTTAGCCCAGGCTGCGCCGCGGCGTAAGCAAAACTCTGACCCCCGCCCCAGCAGAAACCGACGGTGGCAGTCTTGCCGTTGGCCGAGGGGAGCTTCAGCGCGTATTCACGGGTGGCATTCAGGTCAGCCATCACCTCCGCCGGCTTCACTTCGCGAATCTTGTTCACGACGGCTTGCTGTTCGCCCAGCGAATCCGTCCCGCCGCCATTGGGCCCATGGCCCGAGAGCATATCGGGCGCGATGGCAATGAAGCCGTCCGCGGCCAGTTGATCCGCCACGCCGCGAACCCAATCCGATTCACCGAAGATTTCATGGATCACCATGACCACCGGCGCTTTGTCTTTGCGCTCGGGATAAACGATGTAGGACTTAAGCGGAGTCTTCTGGTTGGGGACCATAATGTCGATCCATTCGCCATGGCGGGGGGACTTATCGAGCACCGCCTTGGCGGCATTTGCATCCGGAGGCAATCCGCCGGGCGTACCCGGGGCGGCCGCCGACGCCACACCGCACATCGCCATCAACGCAATCGCACACAGTTTTCGCATGAGAGCCTCCTTCTTATTTAGTATTCCGCCGCTGCTTCCACGCCGGAGCAGCCACTGAGTATAAAGTACGCTTCGAGTGTAACCGCACATGATCCCGCCACGCACGCATATTTCGTTTCCATCGCGAGCCAGGGCTGGCGGTTTCCGGATCCACAGTGATTTTCCAGGCGACAAATGTAGGGGCGGACCCCCGTGTCCGCCCGAACAACTCAATCACCAAAAAAGGCCGCGGACACAAAGCGACCGCCCGTGCATTATCCACAACAAGCCATGAGTAAAAACTACGACGTCATAGTGATCGGCGTGGGCGCCATGGGTTCATCCGCATGCCATGAACTGGCCAAACGAGGCGCTCGGGTTCTGGGGTTGGAGCAGTTCGACATCCCCAATGCCCTTGGAAGTTCCCACGGGCAATCCCGCATGATTCGCAAGGCATACTTCGAACACCCCGACTACGTCCCGCTGCTCCGGCGAGCATACGATCTGTGGGATGAGCTTGAGGCCATCAGCAGCCAAAAACTCCTGCACCGCACCGGCGGCATCTACATCGGCCCAATCGACGGGGAAGTGGTGGGGGGTTCGTTGCGGGCAGCGCGGGAGCATGGCCTAGCGCATGATCTTTTGGATCATGCCGAGCTGAGAAAGAGATTTCCGCAGTTTTGCGTGCCCGAGGAATGGAGCGCGTTGTACGAAGCCGACGCTGGATTTCTAACCCCGGAAAATTCAATCGCGGCTTACGCCCAAGCGGCCCTGCGCGCTGGCGCAGATTTGCATGGGCGGGAAAGGGTGGTGCACTGGAAGTCCGAAGCGACAGGCGCGAAGGTTCAGACGAATGCCGGAGAATATTCCGCGGACCAAATCATTTTTTGCGGCGGCCCATGGACAGCCGGCCTCCTAGCCGATCTCGGCGTGAAGCTACTCGTCACGCGACAAGTCTGGGGATGGGTTTGGCCAACAGATCCCGAGCCCTTCGCCCTCGGACGCTTTCCTGTGTGGGCGATCGATCATCTCGATGGCACGCTGCATTACGGTTTTCCGCTGCTGCCGGATGTCCCCGGATTCAAGATCGGCCATCATGGCCCCGGAAAGGAGACCGACCCAGATCGCGTAGCGCGAGATCCCCAACCGGGCGACGAACAAACATTCCGCCCAGTCCTCCGGCAGATGATCCCCGCCGCCAATGGCCCTCTCCTCTCAATGAAGGTGTGCATGTACACCAATTCACCCGACCACCATTTCATCGTCGACCGCCATCCCCTCCACGATCGCGTAACCCTGGCCTGCGGCTTCAGCGGACACGGATTCAAATTCGCCAGCGTAATCGGAGAAATACTCGCCGACCTGGCACTGCATGGCAAAACAAATCTACCGGCTCAGTTCTTGGGGTTGGGGCGGTTTTCTATTCCGCAATGAGAAGAGAACAGTGCGAACCACCGATACACGCAATCATCTCCCAGCCACGTCGCCCGCGAACAGCCAGGCAACGAGATTTAACCGCAGATGACGCAGATCGCCGCAGATAAAATGCAAAGCATGAGACGATGTTGCTTTACTTTGTCATCCTGGAGCGAAGCGAAGGATCTGACAGGCGAACGGTTCACCGAATTGACAAGGATCGTTGGCGAAACATCTTTCCCCAATTTCTGAATCCGCACTGCTAACCGTTCAATTCTTCGCAGTGCATGCGCATTGTTGCCAAACTTGGATTGAACCGCGGATTACACGGATATCACGGATAAAAAAAACGTCTCTTTCCCATCCGCGCCATCCGTGGTTCCGTTTCTTCCAGGTACGCATCGAAGTCAGGTCAAACCGGCCACCGCCCTCCATATTGAGACAGAGGAATCCTTAACCACAGATTGCGCAGATGCTCGCAGATAAACACAAAGACCTGAATTTCATCTGCGTAAATCTGCGCCATCTGCGGTTAATAATCTTGTATTGGCTTTCTCTGTGCCCTCAGTGTTCTCTGTGCCCTCTGTGGTTAATGCTCAGTTTTGTTTTCTTCGTGTCTTCATGCCTTCGTGGTAACCATGTTTGTCGAGAACCGCCTCCGTCCTCCGTGCCTACATTTCTTTGTTGGTTGCGGCTCTGCCGCGCCGTGGCCAACTGCGGCTAAATCTCTTCTTCGATACTACTTCCCGCTCCCAATACAAAACAGATGCTGCGCCCCCCGCAGAAAAATCTCCCCCTGCGAAATCGCCGGAGAAGCCCGCACTTCTTCATTGAGTGAGTTGGTGGCGACAAGCTGAAACTGAGGCGAGGCCTTGAAGACGAACGTCTCGCCATCATCCGCCGGGAAGTAAAGGTTCCCCGCGACGCTGACCGCCGAAGCACTGTGGTGCGGCCCGAGCCGATGCTTCCACATCTGCTTGCCCGTCTTGGCCTCCCAGCATGAGCCGATTCCATCATCCGAGACAACAAAGAAATAATCCCCCGCCGCGATCGGCGAGGGCACGTACGCCGCCCCGCGGTGATCGTGCCAGAGGATGTTGGATTTGGTGATATTCCCCGAGCCCGAAGGATCGATCGCCAGCAGGTGATAGGTCGGGAAGCCGGCGGTCAGAAACAGAATTCCATTGGTTTCAACCAGACTCGCGACAAACTGCTCGGTCGGCCCGTCGATCAGCCAAAGCGCCTTGCCCGTATTCGGATCGTAACTGGCCACGCACTTGGTCCCGCTGAGCATCAACTGCTCCCGCCCGGCCAGCGTCCGAATGAGCGGCGTGCAATACGACCGCGTCTTATTCGGCCGCGGAGCGCGCCAGATTTCCGCACCCGTATCGCGCTCATACGCAACGATATCCGCCGGAGCATCCTGATCGCAATTCAGAATCACCATGTTCTTGTACAGCACCGGCGAGCTGCAAAACCCATGCACCGAGTGAAATTCCCCAGGCGATTTTCGCCAGACTTCTTTGCCTTCAAAGTCGTAGCAAACCAGCTCGATCTTGGGCCGCTCGAAGAATGCCACCCAAACATACTTACCATTCGTCGCCGGCGTGGCGCTGGCAAAGCTGTTGAGGTTGTGCTTCTGTTCAAGCGGCGCTCGAAGCACCTCCCGCTGCCAAAGCACTTTTCCGCTGATGCGATCCACGCACAAAACCATGCGCTGCTGAGTATTCTCAATGCACGTCGTCAAAAAGATCCGGTCGCCCCAAACAACCGGCGACGAATGCCCCTTGCCCGGAATCGGCGTTTTCCACCGGACGTTCTCCGTATCCGACCACTGCGTCGGAGCAAACAGCTCATGCGACGTCCCATCCCCGCGCGGCCCCCGCCATTGCGGCCAGTCCTCGGCAAGTACGGGATTGATGAGAAAAAGTACAAAATAAGCGATTGGGAGTGCGAGGCTCCCGCCGAGCCGAAGTATACCGGCGTAGGCACGTCCCGGCTCGGCGGGAGCCTCGCACTCCCTCATTTTGGCGTGATGGCGCGAGTTGCTCACGATGCCCCCGTCAGCTTGGCTCGAATGGCATCCGGAATCGCAATGGATTTAACATCCCCAACCCCCACTACGCAGCACACACTCGTCGTCTTCCCCACCGCCACCCGATTCCCCTTCACCAGAAACTCAACTTCATACGTAAACGATTTCTCCCCAACCCGCACCACGCGCATCTTCAGTTCAACTTCATCCTCAAACCGCACCGGCCCGGAGAAATCACACGTCGCCGAAACTCGCGGCCAGCCAATGTGAATATCATCGTGCTGCATCGACACGCTCAACCCAATCGACCGGAAAAACGCGTGCTCAACCTCCTCCATCATCTTGAAGAAGTTGGAAAAGTGCATGATTCCCGCCAGATCGGTCTCTGAGAACTGCACGCGATGAGTGGTGGAAAATTCAATGGACATGAAGAAGTGCCGACTGCGGATTTCCAATTAAAAACTGCGCTGAAATTCTGAAATTGTCATCCTGGAGCGCAGCGAAGGATCTGCTTGCGGGAAATCATCTGACTTCCAGATCCTTCGCTTCGCTCCAGGATGACAAATCCATGGTCGTATCCCTAAATCGTATATCAACCGCGCAACCCTTACGCTCCCGCACCCACCGGCTGCTCCAACGGCACCGGCGGCGGCAGCGGGATCTCCTGCGACATCGTATCAAAAATCCGGTTCACTTCAGGCCGAAACACGTCGCCGATTAGCAGCTCGACCAGGTTCTGCTTCAAATCCGGATGTTTCCTCATGAACTGCCCAAACGAAAAATCGCACGTGTAAAACGCGTAAACGAGCTTGCGCATCGCCTGCATCCCATCGGCGAGCAACGGCCCCCACTTGCCAAGCTGCGCCCCCGAGAAATCGTTCTTTTCAAACGCCCCGATGATGCAGTCCGCCGCCATTTCTCCACTTTTCAATGCCAGAAACACACCGGATGAATAGATCGGATCCAAGAAACCAAACGCGTCGCCGATGAGTACCCACCCATCTCCCGCACACCGCGTCGATCGCCACGAAAAATCTGCCAGCACATGGACGGGCGACACGCGCTCCGCATTCGCCATCCGATCATCCAGCCCCCGGCACTTGGCAATCTCCTCTTCCAGCGTCTGCTCAGGATTATCCCGGCTCGAGACGAGCCGATCGAGATCGCCCACCACGCCTATGCTGACGACATCATCCGGCAGCGGGATGTACCAGAACCACCCATCCTGCTCCGTCGTCGACAACACCAGCGTCGCCCCCTCATTCTTCCCGGTATCGCGACGAGCACCCTTGTAATGCGCGAAGATCGAAGCCTTCTTAAGCTTCGGGTCCGCCTCGCGAATGCCCAGCTTCTTGGAAAGCATCGCGGTCGTGCCCGTGGCGTCGACGACAACCTTGGCGTCGATGCGCTGCGCTTCGGTTTCGCCCGCGCGCTTAACCATGATCCCAGTCGCACGCGGCAGCGAATCCGTGGGGCTGGGCTCCAGCAAAATGTCCGTCACGTTGGCGTTCTGCCAAACCTCTGCCCCATGCTCCCCGGCATTTTCCAGCAGCATCTGGTCAAATTCGCTCCGCACTACTTGCCACGTTTGCGAACACTCGTGCGGATTCATCTCGTCAAAATAGAAGGGAGCCGAATCTTTTCCCGATGCGGACGTAAACTGCACGCTGTATTTCTTAACAAACCGGCTCGCCTTCATCTTCGGCAGCATGCCCAGCCGTTTAAATGTCCAGTAGCTTTCGGGCATCAGCGATTCGCCAATGTGAAACCGCGGAAAATTCCCGCGCTCCACCAGCAAAACACTCCGCCCCGCATCCGCCAGAAGAGTTGCGACGGTTGCGCCCCCAGGCCCGCCGCCAATCACTACGCAGTCGTATTGCTTGCTCATATCGTCAACCAATTCGGGAGTGCGAGGCTCCGGCCGAGCGTTGTTTTGGGCATCGGCATCGTCATGAAAGCTCGGCGGGAGCCTCGCACTCCCCAATTCTCACTATTTATTATCGAGCTGTATTCAAAACGATTTCCAGCAATTCAATGCAAGGCTTTTTATCGCAATAGATAGTGCCCAACCGGCCATACACCGGCTCCACTATTTCAGTTTCAAACAGCTTCAGCACCGCGCTGCCCACCGGCATGCGCAAGAAATATCTGGGCTTCACCCGCCGGTGAACCTTATGCTTGATCAAAATCGCCCCCAGCGGCGTCTTCTTCTCCCGAATCTCCCGGCTCACCTCTTCCGGCATAAATCGCAGATCCAGCCGAACCACCCCCAACTCCACAACCTTGTCCGTCCCCGAAACCGTCAAACTGATCTTCCGCCGGTAAAAATCCCCCTCCAGCCGTTCATCCAGAACATGAACATCCACTGGATGACCATGATGCCGCTCCAGCACCACCGTCATGTGATCGTGATGCACCAACAGATCATCTTCCGGATGCGGAATGTTCTCCGGCTGAACAATCGAACACTCCGGCTGAAACACCCCGCCCCCAAACGGCCCGCACAATTCCGACAAAACCGCCTTCCCGGCAGCAGCGTCAATCACAGGTTGGGGCTGGCTCACGCTCATAACAGAATGTCACTCGTCTAAATGACCGTGCGCGGTTCGTAAATTGTGGTGCGGGCCTCCAGGCCTGCACGTGCAACCCCAAAGGCTGCACATATCCCTCTTATTCTCTTCTCCGCGCTCTCTCTTCGAGCCTGAGCCTCAGCCCGCGACGAGCTCGGTCGAGTCGAGCCGAAGGCCGCGCCTCCGCGGTGAATCCTCTTCGGTGAATCACGTATACCGGATATTCTGAAACTCCGGCTCAAAAAACCGCGGCAGCAGCGAATCAATCCGCAACAATCCCGGCCGCGTCACCCGAATCTCATCCCCTGTGATCACCAGGTACCCCTCCGCCACCAGCGAATCGTAAGCCGCGCGGAACACCGTCAAAATCTCCTCCCCAAACTTCTTGCGGAAGTATCCCGCGTCGATCTTGCCCGTCTTCAGCAGCAGAATCATTTCCCGAATCAGCCGTTGATGATCCGAAATCGGCAGCGCGCGATTGATCGGCAGTTCCCCCGCATCCAGCTTGCTGATGTACTGCTCCCAGGTATCCACGTTCTGGTAATGCACGCCCTGAAAATGCCCGAACGATGCCACGCCCGTGCCCACCAGGTCCGCCCCGCGCCACAGCGAGTCGCGATAGACAAACCCCGCGTGCTGTTCCGGCTTCACCATCGTGTACCCGCTCGACACCACATAACCCGCCGCCTCAAACTGGTTAAACGCGTAATCCACCCACGCCCGCTTGGTCGCCCAGCTCGCGATCTCCGATTCCCCTCCATGCGCCAGCGCATCCTTGGCGATCTTGGAATTGAACGGCACTTCCATCTGATAAATCGTCACCGAATCCGGATCGAGCTTGATCGCCTTCTCAACCGCATACTTCCACTTATCATCCGTCTCCCCCAGCATCCCCGCGATCAGATCGATATTGATCTGCGCAAACCCCACCTCCCGCGCCCAGTTGTAAGCCCGCTCAATCTCCGGCGACTTATGCGCCCGCCCATTAACGCTTAAAATTTCGTCATCAAAGTGCTCCACGCCCAGGCTCAAGCGCGTCACACCAATCTGCTTGATCGTCTGAAGCTTGGATTGCTTCAACGTCCCCGGCTCACACTCAAACGTCACTTCCTTCGCCGCGTTCCACGTCCACTTCTCGTTGATTCGCTCGATCAGTCGCAGCAACTGCGCGTTGGATAGAAACGAAGGCGTCCCACCCCCGAAGTAAACAAATTCGAACTGCCGGCCCCCAAATCCCTCCCGCCCCGCATACAAGTGAATCTCCCGCGACAGCGCATCCAGATACGTCTCGACCTCATCCGCGTTCTTGTCCGTATAAACCCGGAAATAGCAGAACTTACATCGCTTACGGCAAAACGGAATGTGCAGATAAAGCCCCAGCTTCGTATCCGGCCGCGGCGGCCGATCCAGCGCCGCCAGCAGATCCGTCGCGTACTTATTCGACCACACCGAAAAAGGCGGGTAATTGGCGACGAAGTAGCTGCCCACCTCGGTCGTCTTCTTTTCCGTCAGTGTCTGAAGTTCCATGAGTTACAACCGTTCTATCGCTCTGGCGCGTTGCATATCCGTACATAACGGAGTACCGCATGATAGGGCGTGCGTTTGACCCCCGATGGTCGGATATTTCCCATCGATTCTCCCACGTTGAAAAAAAAGGCGTTTTTGCAACTTTCTTGCGGAAAAGGATGACAAAATCGCCCTCCGAACCGCGGAGTTCTCAAATTGTAAACATTTCCATTTGATATTCCCGATCATAGTTTACATAATGTAAACAAATGGCTTAAGTGGTATTGCGGTTTCGTCCTTCTCCCTCCACCGGTACGCCGGGGGAGGGCAGGGAGGGGGGTTTTCCGAGCCTCGATCCTGAATAATGGAATTGTGCGTAATGACAAGTGGTCCGCCGGGAGGGTTGGGGAGGGGGGGGTCCGAGTTTTCGCGAGCACTATGCGGATCATTGCCGAAAGCCGACTCGATGAATTTGGCGAAGAATACCCTGACGCCGCCTCCTGGCTGGAAACGTTTTCCGACTCATTGAAAGTGGCGAGGTGGAAAAACCTGCAAGACGTTAGAGCATCGTTTCCACATGCCGATGCCGTGCAGGTGGAGAGCGGCAAGACCGTGACCGTGTTTAACGCGAAGGGCAGCCACTACCGTCTGGTTCTCGCCCTGCATTACAACACCGGTGTGGCATACGTCCTGCGGTTCATGCCACACAAGGAATACAGCCGGGATCTCTGGAAGAAAACGCTATGAGCCGTACAGCCCTCAATCCCAAGTCCCCTGCTGATGCTTATCTCGATTTGGTTCGTGAGTTTCCTCTGCGCCCCATCCGTAACAAGACGGACTACAGAAGTGCCACAAAGGTCATGGAGCGGCTGGCCGTGCGCGACGAAGGCACGCTTGAGCCGGGCGAGCAGGACTATCTCGACATGCTGTCGATGATCATCGAGTCCTATGACCGGGAGCATCGCCGCCAGCGCCCAACCGATCCCGTTGTTCTGCTGAAGTTCCTGATGCAGGAAACCGGCATGAACATCACCGCCCTCGGTGATCTCCTTGGCAGCAAGAGCCTGGCCTCTCAAATCCTCAGTGGAAAACGCGCCATGAGCAAATCGGTAATCACTAAGCTCGCCGAACGATTCAAGATGGATGTCGGCGCGTTCTTTTCTTCAACCTGAATCGCAATGCGCGATGGATTGGACTTTGCCTTCATGCAAAGCATTAATCCGTCACCGAAAATCGAAATTCAAAAGGGGCGCAACATGAATGCACAAGACCTGTCGATCGGCTATTCGGTTCCAAATAAATCAGTAAGTCGTTGGGGTCGCGGTTTTGTGGCGGTGTGTGGCACGACGATCTTCTGGGGCGTCGGACATTGCCTGGCGGGATGCGCGAAGCGGGGCTTTGCTTGGTTTCTAACGTCGATGATACTGTTCGCCCTGATCGTCGTGGGGTTGATCAATCCTTCGATAGTTTATGTTTTGATCGTGGCCATACCCGTCAGTGCCCTACTGGGAATTGCGGTGTTTATTGACGCGTTCCGATGCGCCCGGCGGTCTACCCATCGCATGTTCGGCCGTCCGCTCACGCGATACCTGGTGGGCGCAGGACTATTGGTTTTGGGCCTTGGCGTGGGGCAGGTCCTGATACGTCTCGTATATGCGCCGTTTATTCACGGCGCAGGCGCACGCACGTATGTGATCGACTCGCACTCAATGGAGCCAACTTTCGGGGTACAAGACCGGGTTTTGACCAACAGAATTGATACACCCGCCCGGTGGGACCTTGTGATCTATCATCCGCCCGTGAAGCCGCAGGAGGTCTTCCTTGGTCGGATCGCTGGACTACCCGGAGAGAAGATCGAAATTGCCAACGGCGGAATTCTTGTAAATGGTTCGAGTGCCCAGCTACCGCCCGGAGTCGGTCCTTACGTGAGCCCGAACACGTCCAGGCCAACGGCGGGAACGGAAGGTCACCCGATCACCTTGGCGGCCAACGAATATTTCATCCTGGGCGACAACAGTCAGTTGGCATATGACGGTCGATATTGGGCCGACGCCGCGCCAGGTTATCAATTGGGAGCGGTGCCCGGTGATTGGATCGTTGGTCGCGTGACCGCTCGTTATTACCCGTTCAATAGATTGAAACGCTTCTGATACCGCGACTTCGCGCCGCTCAATCCTTCACCAGCACCTTGCTCTTCCCATCAACCAGCAGATCAAAAACCCACGAGATATCGTCGGCCTTCAGCCGGATGCACCCCATCGATTCCGTCTTGCCGATCGAGTTCGGATCGATCGTTCCGTGAATGCCGTACGACTCTTTCCCAACAGCTTGTCCGTCCATCCCTTCGATCGCGATCCAGTACCCGCCCAGCGGGTTCTTCGGATCATCCGGGGCAATGATGTCCCCGCCGCGAGGCGGGTAATATCGTGGGTTGCGGATCTTGTCCCCGGCCTTGCACGACCACAGCCCCGTGGGGGTCGAGTTGTCCTTGCCCAGCCCGACCGGGAACGAAGTCACATACATCGAGCCCGCGCCGCCCGGAGCGCCAAGATAGATTTCCATCTTGAACAGGTGCTTGTAAACAACCGCGTAAAACGGCCCTTTGAAGATCTTCAGGCTCTGCCCCGAGCGCATCTTCTTTGGCGTTACGCCGTTCACACGGGAGAGGAAATCCCACGACACCCCGTTACGGGCGGCGATCGTCGCCATGCGTTCGCCGCTGGCAACCTGATACAGCCCGCCCCACGGATCCTCGGGGAATTTCTTGGCCGAGAAGATGACGGTCTTATTGATCTCGTCGATCTGCCTCTTGGTGGCGTCTGTGTCGGCCTCGCTGAGTTTGCCGGTGTTCAGCGCATCGTTGAGCAGTTGCCGCGAAGCCAGCAGATCGCCGCTGTCGGCTTTCGCCCTGGCATCCTGAATCGAAGGATTAGGTTTGGGCGAAGAAAACGAAGAGACATCGCGCGCCGCGGTTTCCGCGATCGGCGAAGCGAAATCGCCCGTCGAACGCGATTTGGACACATCCGGAGCATCCGCCCGAGCCTGCGCGCCCGCCGCCAATTCCGAAACACCGGGCTGAGTCGTCGGAGAGCTAAAGCTGCCCCCCGAGCTGTTATTTGAATTTGAAACAGCGCTGGTCGGCGTCTGCGTGACCAAACCATCAAACTCCGAACTCACCGGCGTCGAAGCCTTCGAAGGCGCCGTCGTCGGCGCAACCGGCTTAACGCTCGCGACCGCCTTAGGCGCCACCGTCGGGGCGGGCTCCACGACCGAAGCAGGCGCTTCGACCGCCGGGGTGCTCGCAACATTCGCCTTCGTATCCCCGGCGTGCGAGTTCTTCAGCTTGTGAATCGTGAAAACGACGCCCAGAACCAGTGCAACAGAAACAACAATAATCAGTCGGCGACTGGCACGACGAGAAGTGCGGCTCACGAGAACCTCCATGTTCTCAAAGAAAAGTGTCAGTTGTCAGTGGTCCGTTGTCAGTTGTTGAAAATCAGATCCGGTGGGCAATCCACCACTGACCACCAACAACTAACCACTGACACCTATTTAGTCTCAATACAATGCGATGCAAAACGGCGGATGCCCCGATCTGTCGCCAGCATACTCAGTGGAATATCATGGTCAAGCACCGGCAACTGTTCGACAATCTGCTCCTCGAACGCCAACCCACACGAAACCCCCAGAAACTCCGGCTGCGCCAGGAACCGATCGTAAAAGCCCATCCCCCGCCCAATCCGATAACCGCTGGCGGTAAAACCCAACCCCGGAACCACAACCAAATCAATAAAATCGATCGGAATCGGCTTCCCACTCACCGGCTCACGAACGCCCGGCCCCGTCGTCGTCATCCCCGTATTCAAAGACGAAATCTCAACCGGCAACATCCGTCTCTGGTCCCAGCTCACCTTCGGAACCACAACCGTCTTGCCCGCCTGCCAGCATTTGAGCGCCAGCGGAGCCGTATCCAGCTCCGTGGGGGTGCTCAAAAAGAGCATCACGACCCGCGCCGCCGTGAACTCTGGACTTGCTCCAACCAGGCTACACGCACTCAGACTTTTCTGATGCCGCTCACCTTCGCTCATCGCGGCAAGCATCTCCCGCAGATGCTTACGAACCGCCACCTTGCTATTCATATCACTCATTACGTCGTTCCCTCTCTCGCGGTTTGCTTGGGAAATGAAGTTTTGCAGACGGAATCCCAGCAACGAAAAAAGCGCGCTAGCTTTTTTCGGCCGGGGGTCCATCGTCCGCTAACTGTTTTGCCCGTAAAGCCTCCAGCCTCCTGGCGATTTCCGCTTCGTAGCCGCGGTCGGTTGGCTCATAATATGTTTTATCGACACCTAAGTAGTCTTGTCTAACAAAACCTTCCGGGAAATCATGGGCGGACTGATAACCTTTGCCATGTTCCAGCCGCTTGGCCCCCTTGTAATGCGCATCTTTGAGATGTTTTGGAACCGGAATCGTCCGCCCATTCTTCACATCCGACATCGCCCCCCAGATCGCCAGCGCCGATGCATTACTCTTGGGTGCCATCGCCATATAAATCGCGGCCTGTCCAAGAGTTAACTGCGCCTCGGGCATGCCGATCCGCTCCACAATGTCGTAAGCCGCCGACGCCACAACCAACGCCTGCGGATCGGCATTTCCAATATCTTCGCTTGCCAAAATCGCAATCCGGCGTGCGATAAACCGTGGATCTTCCCCAGCTTCCAGCATCCGCGCAACCCAATAAATCGCCGCATCCGGATCACTCCCCCGCATCGACTTAATCAACGCACTGGCCGCGTCGTAATGCTCATCCCCAGTGGCATCGTAAACGATCGCCTTCCGCTGCATCGACTGCTCCGCCACATCCAACGTAATGTGCAGCACGCCCCGGTTATCGGACGCCCCAGATCCGCTTGCCAACTCTCCCCC
>DAIRGS010000161.1:0-16505 GCA_036794395.1 Tepidisphaeraceae bacterium
CAGGACACGCAGCCTTGTGGGCTGCAACACAGATTCCGCAGATGCTCGCAGATAAAGACAAAGACAAACGCTGTATTTCATCTGTGTTTATCCGTGTTCATCTGTGGCAACATTTCTTGTATTGCCTTTCTCTGTGTTCTCTGTGGCCTCTGTGCTTATTCTTCTGCATTTGCCTTCTTCGTGTCTTCGTGTCTTCGTGCCTTCGTGTTTAATCCTTTTTCTCGTTGCGCCCTCTGTGGTTAATCGCTCTTCAACACCGCGCGCAACTTCACCATCCCCCGATTCAACAACCCGCGCAACGATCCATTACTCAATCCCAGTTCCCGCCCGATCGTCTCGTAATCCGCACCCCCTATGTATCGCAATGTCAGTGGAAGCCTGTACTCCTCCGGCAGCGATCTCAACCCCGACAGCGCCCGTTCGCGCATCTCCTCCCGTTCCAGTTCCCCGGCGGGTGACGCCCCCCCATCCGCCACCTGCCCCAACGCATCGGCATCCTCCCGACCCCGTGATCGTTTCTTGCGTCCCTCCCGCCGGATCGAATCGATCAGCACCGAGTGCGCGATCGAAAAAAGCCACGGCCGCAACCCTGTCACTTCCTTAAGCTGCCCAACCCGCCGCCAGGCAATCAGGTAAGTATCCTGAACCAGGTCCTCCGCCCGATGCGAATCCCCGGTATCCAGATAAAGCCGCGCGAACAAGAGCCGGGCGGTCCGCCGTACCAATTCCTCAAATGCGGCGCGGTCGCCCTGTTGACTCTTCAAGACCAACGCTTCGTCGGTATCGTTCACGCCGCTTGCTCCCGTTCACCAGATTGAACGACATTCCGACGCGTATGGCGCGCCGGAAGTTGCATTTACCGAAAAGATTTCCAAGCCGCGAGTCATAAATGGGGGTAGATTTGTGACTTGTGAGCAAATGCACAAAAGTTCGGCGCTTTGGCCGGGTTTGCGGTAGACATAACCTGTTGCCGCCACTTAATGTGTCGCTACTGCACATATGGGCCGTGGGTGGCCCGGTTCGCTTTCGAACCTTCTGATTTGCCCATTCCTTAGAGGAGATGCCTGTGGCTGGTCGTCCGCTGAAGTTGTCGTCATCGATTGCGCAAGCCGTCCGGCCGGTCATCGAGGGATTGGAAGGCCGCCGCCTCCTGGCCGGCGATCCGCTGGCCTTCGCCAACACGGTCCAGCCCCTGCCTTATGTATTGGACTTCACAAAGCAGGTAAACGGCATATTCGATAATGCCGGTCAATCCGTAGGATTTACGCGCCTTCAGCTCAACAACGCCGGAAACCAGTACCAGCCCGCCCAGATGAATCTGAATACCGCCGCCGGCGAGCTCGATGTCACCACCGTCGGCACCTCCAGCACCGGCACCAATTACGGCACCGCCAATAGCCAGATCAACTCCCTGGAAACCCAGTTCGACGGCACTACCACCGGCTTCTCCATCACCGCCCGCGTCAAGGGCCCCCTCTCGCAGATCGCCGCCCCGTGGGAAGGCGCCGCCGTCTATCTCGGCCCCGATCAGGACAACTACGTCAAGCTGAACGCCGAATACGATCAAACCCGCGGCCAAGTCCTCGAGTTCCACGCCGAGCAAGGCGCCAGCACCGCCACCGCATCCATCTATGCCAACATCGGCAACTTCGCCAACCTGACCACGCTCGATCTCCGTCTCATCGGCGATGCTTCAACCGGCAACGTCACCGCCGCCTATTCCGTCAATGGCGGCTCGTTCGTCTCCGTCGCCGGCTCGTTCCACCTGGGCGCGAACTTCTTCACCCCGACCAGCCGGGCCGGGATTGTCACCGCGAGCCTGAATAACCTCGCGGCCATCACGATCCCCTTTACCAAATTCGAGATCGACCCGGGAACCACCGCCGTCCTGCATCCGTCGGTTCGCTCGACCAACATCGCCCCCAATGCCACCGGCGTCATGCTCGACTCGGCCGTGACGGCCGACCTCAACCTCCCCAACGCGGGTCTGAACCCATCCACGGTCAACACAACCAACGTTCAACTCTGGCGCACCAGCGATCACGCCGTCGTCGCGGCGGTCGTCAACACCAGCGGCGGCGGCGACTCCATCGTCCTTCAGCCGGCCAACACGCTCCTCCCGAACACCCAGTACACCTTCTCCGTCAGCTCGGGCGTCGCCGACACCAAAGGCGTTTCCTTCACGCCATACACATTCAACTTCACAACGGGCAACACCCAAACCCAGCCCGACCCTTCAATCGCCTTCGTCCCCCAGGACCTCCCCAGCGCCTCGGGTACCTCGTTCACCGGCGTCCGCATCGGCCCCGATCACAAGCTTTATGGAAGCACGCTCGATGGCCGCATCTACCGCTGGACCATCAACGCAGACGGAACCCTCGGCACGCCGCAGATCATCACCAGCCTTCAAACCGCCAACGCGGGTAATCGCCTCATTACCGGCTTCGCCTTCGATCCCGCCGCCACCGCGGCCAACCCGATCATCTGGGTTTCCAATAGCTACTTCGGATTCACCAACGTCCCCGACTGGACCGGCAAAATCACCGTAATGAGTGGTGCGGATCTGCAAACCGTTAAAGACGCCGTCATCAATCTCCCGCGCAGCTTCCAGGACCACGGCACCGAACAGCCCGCCTTCGGCCCCGATGGATTGCTCTACTTCCCCCAAGGCAGCAACAGCGCAATGGGCGCCGCCGATTCCACATGGGGCAACCGCCCCGAGCGCCTGCTCTCGGCCGCCATCCTTCGTCTCGATCCGTCCAAGATCAACCTCGCCCAGGGACCAGTTAACGTCCTCACGCCCGATGGCGGCGGAACCTACAACCCCTACGCCGCCAATGCCCCGCTCACCATTTACGCAACCGGCGTTCGCAACGCGTATTCGCTGGTCTTCACCAGCGATGGCAAACTCTACGCCCCCACCAATGGCTCCTCGGCCGGTGGAAATACGCCCGCGTTCCCAAACGCCTCCAACGGCAACCGCATCGACACCGGTCTGCCGTATAGTGGCCCCGCTGTCCCGGGCCTGACCAACGTCCCCCAGACTGAAATCGACTGGCTCTTCAATATCCAACAAGGCGGATACTACGGCCATCCCGATCCAATACGCGGCGAATACGTTCTTGATGGCGGCAACCCGACCGGCAACACCAGCGACCCCAACGCAATTCCCCAATATCCCGTCGGCACCCAGCCCGACCCCAACTACCGCGGATACGTCTACAACTTCGGCGCTCACCGCTCGCCCGATGGCGTCATCCAGTATCAGGATCAAACGTTCGGCGGAAAATTACAGGGTGCTCTCCTTGTCACCGAATACTCGGCCGGCAGCGATATCGTCGCGATTACCCGCGATGCCAACGGCAACGTCGTCTCCGCCCAGCGCAACATCCCAGGCCTTACTGATCTCAATAATCCGGTCGATCTCGTTGAAGACACGTCCAACGGCAACATTTATGTAGCCGAGCTGGGCGGCATGAAGCTCGTGCTGCTCAAGCCGACCATCGCCCACCCCACGGCCATCATCGATAAGACGCTGCTAGCCTTCAGCTCCGTCGCACCGGGCAACACCGGCGCCGGCGCAAGCCAGACCCAGACGCTCACCGTCACCAACAGCGGAACCACCGGCCTGAATCTGACGAGCTTCAACATCGTCAACGACCCCGCCGTCGCCACTCAGGATGCCTCGAGATTCTCGCTGCCCAATCTGGGCAGTGTTCCAACTTCGCTCGCCCCGGGCCAATCCGCCCAGATCACCATCAACTTCACCGCGCCCAGCACCGGCCTGCACTCCGCCCTCTTCCAGATTGGCACCAACGACACCGCCCACTCGACATTGACCATCGCTCTCCGTGGCTTGGGCACCACAGGCACCGGCGGCGGCAACGAGCCATCCCTGGCCGCCATCCTCCGCGCCTACGAAATCCCCACAATCGTTGGCGATGGCCCCAACGACGCCAACGCATTCACCATCACCTTCTATCCCGCGACCCCCGACGCCTCCAGCCAGGAAGTCGCGATGCAGCGCCTCCTCAAGGCCGGCCCCGGACCCGTCACGATCACCAACCTGGCCACGTTCGACGTCCCCAACCAGCCCGCCCTTCGCTTTGGCTATTACACCCCCGGCGACCCGACCAACACCACCCAGCTTTTCAGCTTCAATCAAAACGACAGCCAGACGATGAGCCCCACCGCCGTCGGCTCCACCAGCTTCGATCCAGGCCTTGCCGCCAGCTTCGGCCTCTATGCCAACTTCCCCACCTTCACCGACAACGGCAAGCAGCGGATGAGCTACAGCGAGGACCCGCTCAATACATGGGACACCAACGTCCCCCGAAAGTTCCGTTTCTTCCCGCTTAAGAACGCCGATGGCTCGGTCGTTCCCAACGCCTTCATCTTCTCTGCCGAAGATAACAACATCCCCTTCGGCAACATCCAGCCCTACGACTCCAACGACATCGTCGGAATTATTTACAACGTCAAGGCAGCCCCCGCCGGCTCCGCGCTCGGCATCGAGAACCTCACCGGCGCGCCCACGAATACGCGCCTCGCCTTCAACCGCATCCAGAACAAGAACCCCAACAATCCGCCCAGCTTCACCGACATCGTTCACGACCAGAACACCATTAAAATCCGCAACACCGGCTCCGCTCCTCTGGTCATCAACTCCCTTACGCTTTCCGACAACACCAACTGGCAGATCGTCAATCCCCCCGCCCCCGGCACCACCGTCGCCGTCGGCGGATCGATCAACGTCACGATCAAGTTCATCGCCACCACCAACCCGCCGCACAGCGACAACCAGACCAACGCCTACCAGACCGTCAACGGCATTCCCTCCGTCTCCGCCGGCGGTGTCTGGTCCGGAACCCTGACCATCAATTCCAACGACCCCGTCAATCCTTCGCGCGTGGTGCAGCTTGCCGGCTACTGGCAGAACACCAGCGAAAATGAAAACGAGCCGGGCCTGCAAACCTTGGTCAATCTCGTTTACGGCTACGGCACCAATATCGCCACGCCCGCTCAGCCCCAGTACCCCAACAACGGAACCACCCCGGTCAGCTATGGCGAGGAAGTCACCTCCGGGCTCTGGAACGCCGCCGACACGACCCTGCCCGTCAGCGTCCTTCAACTCGCCACCTACCACAGCCAATATGATTTCTCAGTAACCCCGGCCAACCCAACCTCCGCCGGCATCTACTGGTACCCGCAGGCCAACCCCGGCGGCTATCAGCAGATCTTCCGCACCGTCACCGGTGAAGGCCAATCCCTCTTCCCCTATGCCAGCGGCGGCTCCACTTCCGTGCCCGCCAGCGGCTCTTTCAACCCCGGCGGAACCTTCGGCTGGAACCTCGACGGCGAAAACAGCCAGAACGCCCTCAATACCACCGACATCAACACCTTCGGCCGCTCCGGTCACGCCGTCCGCTTCTACCCCGTTCGCGATACCACCGGCCATCTCATCGGCAACACGTACCTGGTCGTGATGGACTACGAAGGCAGCACCTTCGACAACTCCGACTACCAGGACAACATCTATCTCGTCTCCAACATGCGGCCCACCGCGCTGCCGCCAACGCCCGCCAGCCTTTTCGCAGTCGCCCCGGTCACCGGAGGCGTTGCCCTCCAGTGGGCCGCGGTCCCCTTCTCCCCCGTCACCTACAACGTCTACCGCGCCACTTCCATCAACGGCCCCTACACCAGGCTCAATGGCAGTCCGCTCTCCTCGCCCGCGTACGCCGACAAAGCCACGCTGCCCGGCACCAACTACTTCTATCGCGTCACCGCCGTGAACTCGACAACCCTCGTCGAATCACTCGCCGCCGACGCCCGCGTCACCACCGCCGGCTCCACCGCCGCCACCGCCCCGGCCGCTCCAAAGAATCTCATCGCCACGCCTTCAACAAGTGGCATTCTGCTCCAGTGGACCGCCAACACTGAGCCGGATCTATCAGGCTACTATGTTTATCGTGCGGCAGCCCCCTCCGGCCCCTTCACACTCCTGACACCTTCGCCCATCTCCGCCAATTCGTACAACGACGTCGCCGCCCCGCAGGGCGTAACCTCCTTCTACCAAGTCATCGCCGTCGATACCTCCGCCCTGACCTCGCCCCCCGCCAGCACCAACGCCGCACGTCCCGCCGGCGGAGCGAGCGCTTCCAGCTACTACAGCCCCGCCTCCGCTCCAAGCGGCGCTCAACAGAACATTTTCGATTCCACAATCGTCTCCAAGGGCGGCGTCGAACTCGGCCTCAAGTTCCGCTCCGATGTCGCCGGCACCGTGACCGGCGTTCGCTTCTACAAGAGCAGCCAGTCCACCGGCATCCACACCGGCGAACTCTGGTCCTCCACCGGAACGCTCCTGGCCACCGCCACCTTTGGTAGCGAAACCGCGTCGGGCTGGCAGCAGGTCAGCTTCTCCAATCCCGTCAACATCTCCGCCAATACCACCTACATCGTCGCGTATCACACCACCGCCGGTTACATCACCTACAGCGGCGGCACCCTCGCCAGCGCCGGCATCGACAACGCCCCGCTCCATGCCCTCGCCAACGGCGTCGATGGCCCCAATGGCGTCTACAACTACGACGCCACGCCCGGCGTCTCGAAGTTCCCCAATAGCTCCAATGGCCAGTCGCCCTCGTACTGGGTCGACGTCGTCTTCAGCACCAGCGTGGTAAACACCGCGCCCTCGGCCCCCGCCACGCTCAACGCCACCGCCAACACGCCCAACCAGATCGCACTCACCTGGGCCGCCTCCACCGGCACCGTCACGCTCTATCACATCGAGCGCAGCGCCGATGGCGCAACCTTCCTCGAAATTGCCACCAGCGCCACCACCGGCTACACCGACAACGCCGTCCAGTCCGGCAAGACCTACACCTATCGTGTCCGCGCCGAAAACAGCGGTGCCTTCTCCGGCTACAGCCCCACCGGCCAAGCCACCACGCCGCAGGTTCCCCCGACCGCGCCGACTTCACTCAATGCCAACGCCCCCACGCCAACCCAGGTCAACCTCACCTGGACCGCTTCGACCGGCACCGTCACCACATACCACATCGAACGCAGCACCGATGGCGTAACCTTCAACGAAATCGCCACCCGCGCAAACCCCAGCTACACGGATAACTCCGTGACCGCCGCAACCCAGTACACCTATCGCGTGCGCACCGAAGGCGCGGGCATCCTCACCGATTACAGCAACACCGCCGTCGTCACTACGCCGCAGGTTCAGAACCTCACCAGCGTCGACATCAACGCCAGCCAGACCGGCAGCACCACCGTCGTCAACCCCGGCACAGACTACGACGTCACCGCCGGCGGCCCAGCCATCTACAACACCGCCGATGGCTTCCGCTTCCTCTACCTCCAGCAAACCGGCAACTTCGACGTCAAGGTCCGCATCAACTCCATCAGCTTTGCCGGCGGCATCGACCAGGCCGGCCTCATGGCCCGCACCTCCCTCGATCCTTCCAGCCCCGAAGTGTCCGTCACCGCCAGCCCCAGCAACGGCTACCGGTTCAAGTACCGCACCACCCAGGCCGGCGCAACCAATAGCCTGACGACTTCAGCCCCCACCAACTACCCCAACGTCTGGCTCCGCCTCCAGCGCGCCGGCACTCTCTTCACCGGTTACTTCAGCTCCGATGGCGTCAACTGGACTTCCGCCGGTTCCATCACCGTCGCCCTGTCCGACCCGCTCTATCTCGGCCTGGCATCCGCGGCCAACGTCACGACCTCGACCATCAACGTCCAGTTCCGTTCCTTCCAGGGCGCAACCTCCGTCCCCACCGCTCCCGCACCGTCAAACCCAACCGCCCTGACCGCAATCGCCAACACGCCCACCCAGATCGCCCTCGCCTGGACCGCCTCCACCGGCACCGTCACCGCGTATCACATCGAGCGCAGCGCCGACGGCACCAACTTCAACGAGATCGCCACCAGCGCCACCAACGCCTACACCGATAACGCCGTCCAATCCGGCAAAACCTACACCTATCGCGTCCGCGCCGAAAACGCCGGCTCCTTCTCCGGATTCAGTGTCACCGCCCAGGCCACGACTCCCCAAACGCCCCCGTCCATCCCCGCTTCGCTCGTGGCCACCGCCAACGCGCCCACCCAGGTCGGCATCACATGGGCCGCCTCAACCGGCAGCGTCACCGCCTATCACCTCGAGCGCAGCACCGACGCCGTCAACTTCAACGAAATCGCTTCCACCACCGCCACCAGCTTCACCGACAACGCCATCGTCCCTGGCGAACAATACACCTATCGCGTCCGCACCGAAGGCGCCAGCACCTTCTCCGGCTACAGCTCCACCAGTGCCGCCAGCATCCCCCAGATCACCGCCCTCACCAGCCTCGATATCGGCGCGTCACAGCCCGGCAGCACCACCGTCATCAACCAGGGCACCGACTACGACGTCACCGCCGGCGGCCCAGCCATCTACAACACCGCCGATGGATTCCGATTCCTCTATCTCCCGCAATCCGGCAACTTCGACGTCAAAGTCCGCATCAACTCGATTTCAATCTCCGGCGGCATCGATCAGGCCGGCCTCATGGTCCGCTCCTCGCTCGATCCCTCCAGCCCCGAAATCGCCATCACCGCCAGCCCAAGTCAGGGCTACCGCTTCAAGTACCGCACCACCCAGGCCGGCGCAACCGCGGGCCCCACGACCTCAGCCAGCACCCCCTACCCCAACGTCTGGCTCCGCCTCCAGCGCGCCGGCAATCTCTTCACCGGCTACTACAGCGCCGATGGCGTCAACTGGACCTCGGCCGGAAACCTCACGCTCGCCCTCCCGTCGCCCCTCTACCTGGGCCTCGCCGCCGCCGCCAACGTCGCCAACGCCACCATCAACGTCCAGTTCCGCTCCTTCGAATCCACGGCTTTGCCCAATCCGGTAACCACCCTCACCGCCGCCGCCATCGACGCCACCCACCAAAAGCTCACCTGGACCGCCGTCCCCACCGCAACCACCTACCTCGTCCAACGCAAAGCCTCGACGGATTCCGATTACCTGGACCTCACCACCAACAACCCCACAACCACCTACACCGACGCCACCGTCACGACGGGCCAAACCTACGCGTACCGCGTCATCGCCCAAAATAACTCCGGCGCAGCCACCGCATTCACCGCCCCCACAATCGTCAACACCTGAACCTCTATTGCGCCCAAACTGTCCGCATCCCCTCTTGCTCCCTCTCCCTCCGGGAGAAGCGAGCGGAACTTGCGACTGCCCGCGAGCGGGCCGGGGTGAGGGCGAGTGCCAGGCGCCATTCCTACCGCGCTGAGATGCGCAACAAAACTGAACCGACAAACCTTCCAGACCGCACGAATTCCATCAGCCACCCCGAGCTCAGTTCCTTCCTGTTTTCATCTGCGGCCATCTGCGTCATCTGCGGCTAAAACGCATTTCATCCGCGAAAATCCGCACGACCCGCCGTTAAATCCTTCTCGTATTTCCCATATTCTCCGTGCCCTCCGTGCCTCCGCGGTGAATCCTCTTTCTTCAAGACCTCACTCCCCCGAAGGATTCGACACCGCCACCTCCGCCCCCAACTTCCGTATCCAAATCTGCCGGTACCTCACCTTATTCCCATGGTCCTGAATCTGTAATTTCCCCTCCGGCTTAAAATAGTCATAACGCGGCTCATGCCCATGCGCCGTCGTCCCGGTCAACTGCACCGAATCCTGAACCACCACCCCATTCTGAAACACCGTAAACCTTCCGGCCTTTGTCAAATGCTTCTGCTCGTCAAACCTGGGCGCTCGAAACACAATATCATAAGTTTGAAACTCCCCCGGCGGCCGACACACGTTCACCAACGGCGGATACTGCCCATACAACGCCCCGCACTGCCCATCGGCATACGTCTCATCCTTGTAGCTGTCCAAAACCTGAATCTCATACCGCCCGAAAAACAAAATCCCGCTGTTCCCCCGCCCCTGGCTCGTCCCCGTGGCCGGCGTCGGCTCCGCCCACTCCACGTGCAACTGGCAATCCCCAAACTCCTCCTTCGTTTCGATGCCTCCACCGTTGGGCATGTAAATCCCATTGTCAAAAATCCACTTCCCACCAGTGAAATTCTTCGTCAAATCCTCCGCCCCATTCCCCAACAAAACAATCGCATCCGAAGGCGGCACCGAGGCCCGCTCCGCCGTATTAAACATCCCGGGCGTCACCACCTCAGGCCGCGGCCGCGACATATCATGCACCTTCCACCGCTTCTCAATCTGCTCCGCCCCAAACACCACCGCCCCACCCAGGGCAACACCGACAACACCAATACCGATCACGTTCACCCATCCGCAGAATGCTCGCATGTGAGTCTCCTTCCGTAAGTGTTGAGGCAGATCATTCTTCATGGCTTCGCAGAATCACGCTCCCACCCACAATTTCATCTCAAGCACGTCGCCCCGAATAGCCACACCCCACCCAGAACAACCCCCCACGCCGGGGCATAGCTGTACTCAGCGCCGCCCCGGATCCTCCCAGCGCCGCCATTTCTCTCCCGGGACTTCGCACCAATACCATCGTGTCCACCACCACTCTACCCAGTTCGCGCCGAATCACGCGCAGTCATCTCGTCGGCCTACTCCCCTGCCGAACATTCCAATCCCTCCTCATCCCCTCAAATTACACCTCCCCACGATATTCCGTTGGCCGCCCCCCATGATTAACCTGATGAACAGATGAAAATCCTCCTCGCCCCCGACAAATTCAAAGGCTCCCTCACCGCCCCCCAAATCGCCCAATCCATGGCCGCCGCTATCCACCGCTTCAACCCCCAAATCCAAATCGATCACTGCCCCATGGCCGACGGCGGCGAAGGCACCGTCGCCGCACTTGTCGCGGCCACGAACGGCCGTCTCATCACCCGCAGAGTCACCGGCCCCCTCCCCGAAATGAAAGTCGACGCCCCCTTCGGCGTCCTCGGCGACAACCAAACCGCCGTCATCGAAATGGCCGCCGCCTCTGGCCTCGCCCTCCTTCAACCCGAAGACCGCAACCCCCTCAACACCACCACCTTCGGCACCGGCGAACTCCTCATCGCCGCCGCCCGAATGGGAGTAAACCACATCATCCTCGGCATCGGCGGCAGCGCCACCGTCGACGCCGGCATCGGCTGCGCCCAGGCCTGCGGACTCCCCGTCCTACTCGAAGATGGAGAACCCGTCTCCCCCACCGAGCCCCTGTGCGGCCGCGATCTCCCCTCCGTCGTCCTCATCAAACACGGACGCGGCTCACCCATCGATCACTGCCGCATCACCGTCGCCTGCGACGTCACCAATCCCCTCTTCGGCCCCGACGGCGCAGCCGAGATCTTCGGCCCCCAGAAAGGCGCAACCCCCCAGCAAGTCCGCTGGCTAGACGACGCCCTCAAAAACCTCGCAACCCGCACCCACAAACTCCAGGCTGCCCTCACCCCCGGCGCAGGCGCCGCCGGCGGCCTCGGCTTCGGCATCCTCGCTTTCTTCAACAACTCATCTTTGCAAAGCGGCGCAAAAATCATGATCGAAGCCACCCACCTCCGCGCCCGCCTGCAAGGCGTCGATCTCTGCATCACCGGCGAAGGCCGCCTGGACGCTCAATCGCTCTCCGGCAAAGCCCCAATTGCAGTCGCCCAGCTCTGCACAGAACTTGGCATCCCATGTGTCGCCATCGTCGGCTCCGCCTCCCCCGATATCGCCGCCTCCGCCCGAGACCATGGCCTCCAGCACCACCTCGAACTCCACACCCCACCCCTCCCCCTCGAAGAATCCATCTGCCGAGCCCCCGAACTCATCGAAGCCCGAACCCTCGAATTGCTGCAACGCTTCAACCCCTGAAGTGCCCAATGCCCTCTGAAGCCTTCGTAATCGCGCCATAAGGACTCGGGTCACGAATAATTGCGTAGTTGACTAAATATTGTCTTTTCGTAATATTGCCCCACAGAAAACCCCTTATGGCTTGGAAACAAACCATCACCGTTCTTGAGACCGTTCTCATTTCTGTACTGTTTGGCTGTGCGCACCCGCCTGATGCCCCATCCGGTTCAGCCGATGCCGATGTCCTGGAGCGCAACGTCCGTTCCGCGCTCCCTCAACATCCCGCGACCGCTCGCGCTCAAATTGCCGAGGCACTACGTGGCCAGCCGCAGAACGGATACCTCCACCTGCTCAACGGCCTCACTTACCAACTCGAGCCCGGTTCACTTCAGTCATCCGCCCTGGCCAAGGTCGGATATGACGCCGCCGTTAAATTTGCTCCCAACCATTACTGGGCTCACTACCTCGACGGCTCCGTCGCACTCGAATCCTCCAACTATCCCGAAGCCGCCGAGCATTTCAGCAGCGCAATCCTCGACGACCCCTCCCGCCCCCAGGCATTTCTCGGCCTGGCGGTCGCGGCCTACTTTGCCCGAGACCTCCCTCTCGCCCGAGCCGCCTCTGAACGCGCCCTCTCGCTCGCGCCCGAGAACCCCTGGGCTTGGCGCACTGCCGCCTACATCCTCGCCGCCGAAGGAGAGCAGGAAAAACTCGACGCCCTGCTGACCAGAGCCAACACAGTTCCCGCCGCCGCGCAGATTATTCAGCCGCACAAGCCGCGCTTGTCCCAACTTGTAAGAACGGCCGCACTTGTCGAGCTACAACAGGATGACAACCCATACAAACCCGTCCAGCCACAACCCTGGATGATCCCCCGCTCCTCGCAATCCGGAACCTCAGGATTTTCAAACTCCCCCGCACCATTCGCATCAGGCGCTGCCCCCGGCGCCTCTCCCTCGGGGATCAATCAGGTCATGGTCGAGGTAACCCTTCTCCTTAACCAATCCGAAGCTCAGAACAGCACCGGAATCAACCTTCTGGATGGCCTGGCCGTCCAGTTCGGCAGCGGATACACCACCACCGATACCCGAAACACCGGCGCCGCCCACACGTTTCAACGCGTCCTCACCACCGACATCCATATCCCGCAGGTCACCTACAGCCTCAACCTCTTCAACACCCGCGAGGATTACTACCGCGTGCTCGCCCGGCCCTCGCTCGTTGCATACCTCAACCAGCCCAGCGAATTCTTCATCGGCCGCACCGTCACCATCGGTGTCAGCGGAATCAACATTGGCACGCTTCAGCCCATTGACGTGGGCATCTCCGTCAAGGTCTTGCCCAGTGAGATCACCGCTGAGAAAACGAGATTCAATATCCAGGTGCAGCGCTCTTTCGTCACCGACAACGTCGCCGGAACATTTCAACAGGCCCTCACAACATTCAAGCAGATTGTCTCGGCGACCGCCGAAGTCGACTTCGGCCAGACGCTCGTGCTCTCCGGGCTGTACGAAGGCGTCGACGTCGGCGCATTGTCCAAAACGCCCGGCCTCGGCGACGTGCCCGGTGCCGACGTCTTGTTCAACGCACGCACCCAGACCCAGCGCCGCGATGTGGCGCTGGTGCTGGTAACGCCGCGTCTGGTAGGGTCGATCCAGACCAATGAGCCGGAATTCCGCGGAGATTCGCTCAAACGGCTACTGTCCGTTTGGACGGAACTCGTCGACCCCACCTGCAACATGGACGCAATCTTCTCGGCGATCGGTGAGCGCCACCGCCGTTCGAACCTCTTCAGGCCCAAACCCGGAGATGTGCGCGTCCCGCCAGTCTCGGATGCGCCCACGCTCAACGCTGTAATCGCCGAGACCGTCGCCCAACTCCGTTAATCCGCATTTACTCCCTTCAAGGGAAAGAAAGGAAGGAAGACAATGGCAGACAACGAAAAACAGTTGGGGTGCTGTGGGGATCGGGCCGATTGGACAACATCCTCCGATGGCCTTTCAAGACGGAACGTCCTCGGCGCCGCATCTGCCGCCGCGGGGATGTTTCTCCTCGGCCCCTGGGCCACCGAAGGACTTCTCGCGGCCGATTTCAAAATTCCCCCAGCCAGCTTTACCCCCAACGCCACTGGGGATGGCGTCGTCGGACCGTTTGGTGAGGTTCGCATTTTTAACGTCGGCGACGGCGCACTGCCTGTCATCGTGAATGCTGCCGGCGGACTTGCCGAAATGAATCTCGCCGCACGTACGCCGTTCGTGCGCATCGGCACCGACGATACCGCGATCATCCTCACCAGCGCCGGCATACAGTACGGCAAGGGAAAAGCCTTCCAGCCATGGACCACCGCCGCTTACAAAGAACTCATCGCGGCCTTGTCAAAGGACCGCAAAAAAGCCCGCGGCGCCATACTCCTGCGCTCCTCTCTCTTCACCGCATACCCCGTTGCCGTCCAGCGCAAAAAGGCGAAGGTCGGCAAGAAAATGGCCGCGTCTTTGGCCAAACACGCGCCCAGCGCCGGAGCCAAGTCAACGCTTTGCTCAACCAGGACAGTCACCGAAACCGTCACCACCACCGTCACCCAAACCGTGGACGTCATCAAGACCGCCGAGAAGCAATACCAGGAATGCTACGACAAAGTCGCGACCACCGACCCTTGCAAAGCCGCCGGGCCGTTGGCCGGCGTTTGCGCCGCCGCCGTCTGCGCAGCCACAACCTTCGTCGACATGGTCGTCGGATTCACTGAGATCGTTGTCGACACAACCGAAGACGTCGTGCATACCATCGTCTCGTGTGTCGTCTCTCCGCCGCCGCTCACCTGGCCCAATCCTTTTGACGTCAATGACCTCCAACTCAATCTCGCCGTCCCCCAGAAAAAGGTCGCCTTCGGTCAAAAGGACGTCGACGACGCGCTCAAGTTCCTCAAGTCGATCGCCGGCTTCCTCGGCCCCTTCGGCACCTGCATGCTCGAGGGTCAATGGAGTCTGGCACAGCTCGAAACCCAGCTGAACTTCGGCGGCGCAAACGTAGCTATCCCCTTCGGTGTCAAGTGCTGCATCAGCTCCACTTGCGCAACCCAGTTGTCGTTGGACGCCATCGCCGGCGAGTACGTCACCGCCGCCACCGCTGCTCTGGGCGCGCTGGCCGCCATGGTCCCGGAAGTCGCTGCCGCCCTCGCCCCCATCGGCATCGTGCCCGCACCCTTCGTCGTCACGGCCATCGCCGCGCTGCCCGAAGTGGTCATTGTCATCGCGGCAATCATTCTCGGAATGATCCTCGTCGTCCTGTACTGGGCCGGAGCCATCGCGGCACAACTGTTCGTCTATAAAACCTTCACCGACGCCCTCGCCGACGGCTTGGTCTGCATCGAGCACGCCTCCTTCGCACTCGCACTACTCGCCCTGCTCCCCCTCCCCGGCGCCACCGTAGCCGCCGCCATGATCCCCCCGATCGTGACCGGATAGAATTCAAACACTACCACACCACCAACCCATTCAACACTCAACCCCTTCCAATTCCGGAAGGGGTTGTGTGCTGAACGTCACGGCACACCGCTCCGTTCGCGCTTTGGATCCACCTGAAGCGTTTTCGGAGTCGGCCGCGTTCCGTATCGTGATGATTCCACATTGGTTTGCGGCCGCTTTAGCTGGAACTCTTTCACTTGGTTCCATCCCCACGACCGAGCCAAACGCAACCTCCATCCCACCCGCCCCATTCTCCCCATAACCCATCCCGCCTCCAACACCCTCAACTCCCCCAACCCAACCCCACGCCGGGCCAGAGCTGTACCCAGCGCCGGCCCGGGTCCTCAACGCGCTGCCATTAACCTATTCGGGAATACACCCAGCCACCAAAATGCAAATGATCTCATTTCTCACCCCATTAAATGTATTCCAATATGATAGGTTTGAATAGGAATCCGCAGGACATGTTAAGCTGATGGGGTAAACTGTATCGGTGCGCCACTGCCTTTTAACATTCGTTTCGGCCCTATCGCTGCTGCCGCTGTGCGTAATCTTCTGAGCACTTTGGGGAGCCGAGGGACACCTGTTGCTCTACCGCAACTTGCCGAATACGCCTGAGTGGAACTTCTGGGGATTTCGTACCGTCCATAATTCAGAATATGGCTAAGATCGGGGAAGTGTTTCACATTCCGAAGGCATTCCCGCCGGTCCTGGCAGTTCTTGGGATAATCGGGCTGACTTTCTGCGCGGTCAGCATGTTCCAATCATTCGGTACAACGGATACCGCCCTGACGGTGGACCCGATGGGACGAGTCTGGCTGACCGATCAGCGATACGTGGGAATCCACGATGGCGTGGTCTATGACTTTAGATTCAAGGAGGGAACTCGTATCAGACCAGTCCGAATGCCAAAGCTCGTCGTCCGACACGTTCGGAAATGGGGCGCGGTCGCACCGCTGATGGACACCTACTCGACCCGGTTGGGATTCTCTGACTTGGAAGAAAGGGGTGTGAATAGCTTTTCCGGGGCCGCTCAACGGAGTTTTCCACTCTGGCCATTGTTCATTGTGGGCCTGCTTCCATCGCTCAAGCAACTCTGGCTGGGGCGACGACGACGGGCGATCGCACGAATGAGCTTATGCGCGTTATGTCGCTACAACCTCACCGGCAATACTAGCCCCTATTCAAGCGTGATTTTCTTTCCCGCGGCGTGAGCCGCGCACAAAA
>DAIRGS010000162.1:0-16495 GCA_036794395.1 Tepidisphaeraceae bacterium
ATGTAAGTCCGACCCATACAACGAACATCCCGACGCCGGCCCTGATGCTCAGGGCTGCGGACATCACGTTCATCTGTGGAATCGTCCGGCCGATCAGCCCCAGGACCAGGTCCACCACAATCATCGTGACCAGCACCGGCGCAGCGATCTTAAATGCCAGGATTGTCGCGCCGCGGAATAGATCCAGCATCAGCGTCAGTACATCCTGGTTGATGCCCACCGAGAACAGCGGAAGTGCGTCGAAACTGGCACGGACACCGCGAACCATTGCACGGTGTCCACCGATCAGAAGAAACACCACCAGGGTGAACATGAAATACAGATCGCCCAGCGCCGAACTCTGACCGCCAAACTGAGGATCGAAAACTTCGCCCAGGTTGAAACCCATCTGCTGGCCGATGATTTCTCCGGCCCATTGCACCGCGACAAACACAAAGCTGAGGACCATGCCCATCGCCAGACCGAACGCCATTTCGCCGCCGATGCCCAGCGCCATTCCCCACATCGTGTCGGGCATGGTTTTGGGAAGGTGAACGCCAGGCGTTACGCCGGCCGCCAGAACAAGAATCAACATCACGCGAATGCGCCGCGGAATACGGGCACTGCCGAACAGCGGTGCGTACAGCGTCAACCCCGCCAGGCGGAACACCACCAGTACAAAGGCGGGAATGAAGTTGACGGCTGAATCGAGCATGAGTGCTGAGTGCTGAGTGCTGAGTGCTGAGTGCTGAGTAGGTCTTTACTCAACTCTCAGCACACGGCACTCCGCACTTCTCTTTCACTGGTACATTCCATTTCCAAACATCTGCGACGCGTATTCCATCAGGTAATGGCCCATCCACGGAAACAACAAGATGACCGCGGCAACCATGGCGACAATTTTGGGGACGAAGGTGAGGGTCTGTTCCTGGATCTGCGTGACGGCCTGGAACAGCGAGACGACAACGCCGACGATCAATCCGATGGCGAGCATCGGCGTTGAAACAATCAGCGCCAGAACAAGCGTATTGCGAATTAGATCAGTGGCTTGGTCGAAACTGAGATGCATCGGACACACCCTTCCATGAGTGCGCCACCCCGTAGCGGCCTGCCCGCGGCCCGGAGTGACTTGTCTGACGAATTAAGCCCTGCGTTTGCAAAGCTCACGTCACGCCGACCCTTCCCTGGACCGGTGCGCGCCGTTGCCCATCGTCAGCGAATGAAGCTACCCATTAAACTTGCAGTTATCAAGTGCCATCCATTGACAAGCACGAATAGTAGAAGTTTGAACGGCATCGAGATGAGCACCGGGGGAAGCATCATCATCCCCATGCTGATCAAAACCGTCGAGATCACCATGTCGATGATCAAGAACGGCAGATAGATTTTGAACCCGAGCAAAAATGCGGTCTTCAGCTCGCTGAGCATAAACGCGGGGATCAAAGTCATGGTCGTCACATCGTCCCATTTGGTGGCGCGGGGCAGGCCGGCCGCGTCGCTGAACAGGTCGACATCTTCGTCATTGCTGCTGGCGATGATCTGCTTGATCATGAACTCGCGCACCGGCACCTGTGCCTTCACCAAGGCGGCCTTCTGCTCAATCTCACCGTTCATGTAAGGCCGCAGCGCGTCGTCATTCACCCGCTGCCAGGTGGGCCCCATCACCAGGAACGTCATGAACATCGCCAGGCCAATCATCACCTGATTGGGCGGGAGCTGCTGGGTTCCCAGCGCCTGGCGAAGCAGTGCAAGCACGATGATGATGCGCGTGAAGCTGGTCATCATCAGCAGGATGGCCGGGGCGAGGGACAGAACGGTCAGCAGGATGACGATCTGCATCGCCGCCGAGAAATTCTCGCGGGTGCTGACGTCGGGGATCTTTGGGAAAGGCGAGGTGGCCGGCGCGTTGCCGGTCCCGGTGAGAGTAGGCCCTTGCGTTAACCCAGGCGCTGAAGATTTTTCATCAGCCCCGCGAGCCGTCGAAGCCGATAACAGAATCAGGATCGGCAATATTGCCAACACCCCAACTCGACCGCGAAGAGAATCCATTCTCATCTGCATTCCCCGATCACGCGCCGACATCCAAGCCAACGCATCCGTGTAATACGCCCAGGCTGCGCAAAAGTTCGAATCAGGGCCCGCGGCCCTATCTGTTAAACTGCTCAGAAAGCATTCGAACGCGCTCGCGCAGCCCGTCTAACTCACCTTTAGCCGACAAAACCGCCGGCTCCTCCGGTTCGTCGCGCAGTTCCACCATCGCGCCTACCTCTTCGCGCTCATCGTCACCACCGCTGTAGCGACGACTGAAACGCCCGAACAACGAGGTAAATGCCGCGGCAGCCGCGGTCTTTTCCTCTCGAAGCTGGCCCACCAGCCCGGCCACTTCATCCGGGTCGGAAATCTCGCACAGTGTATTCATTTGGGTGCCGCTGTCACCGACGACAATCAGCCGCCGGCCAACGCGCAGAAGCATGACCTGCTGCTTGGGCGCTAAAGCGGATCGGGAAAGCACTTCAACCACGCGCGTTTGCCCGCGCGAAGCGGCCGACGGGAAAAACGCCTTGCCAAGCCAGCGCAGGATGAAGATCAGCACAATGACCGCGGCCAATGCCGCTCCAACTCGCGTCAGATCCATAGACGGGGCACGCGTGGCTACTGCCGCATCAGTTGCCGGCGTTTTTGGCCCAGCCGTGCCCGAACGCAACGGCTGATCGCCCAATGCCGTGCGAGGAACCGCCGGATCGAGCGAAGCCGGCCCGCCCGCCACAACCGTGACAGGATTCGGCTGAACCGCGTTCGCCGGCGCAGCATCCCCCGCCGACCACGCGGGCATCGCCCACGTGACCAAAACCCACGTAAGCGCCACCCATGCAACGACGATGCGCTGGCGGTTCAAAGCCCCTCCTCTTTCACGCCGGCCACGATCTCATTGACGCGCACGCAAAAATTATCGTTGAGGACCAGCACTTCGCCGCGCGCCACCAGCCGTTCGTTGACGAAAACATCGACCGGGTCACCCGCCAATTTGTCGAGCTCTACAACCGAGCCTTCGCTCAATTTAAGCACATCTTCGACAAGCATCCGGGCCCGGCCCAGTTCGATCTTTACATTCAGCTCGACATCCCGAAGCAGATCGATACTGGAAACCTGGGCGTCCTGGATCACCTGCTGGAAACTAGGGAGCTTAAATTCGTTGGCTTCGGCGGCCGGTCCCCCCCCGACGGCCGAGGGATCTTCGAAGCTGGCCTGCCTAAGCAGCTCCTCGATCGAAACCTGGTCGATCGAATCGACCGAATCCCCCAGGGGATTGGCTTCAGCAGCGGGTACGGATTCAGATGGAGTCGGCGAAGGAGGCGTTGGAATTGGAGCTGACGATTCCGCCGAAGGATTCGTCGATTGTGCGGCGCTGGTATCCGGCGTCGGCGGAGATTCTTCGGCCATTGGCTCACCGTCCCTGGTGAATGTCTCGCGGGCTTCCTGCCCACGTTATACGACACGTTGCCCGGCCGACCAAATCAGTAGTCGGTCCGGAACGGAATGCAGCGGGGCACGAGGACTTCCTCGATAACGCCTTCGCCGACAATCCGGTCGAGCTGGTATTTTACCTGTCTGCGCAGAGTTTCAAGCCCCGGCTCAGATCCGCCGCCTAATTTATCCGGGTCGCTCTCGCGAACGATCGTGCTCAGGCGATCTTCAATCAGGGCTTTGTTATCCTTCAACGCATCTTTTACGCGTGCCTCATCGTCGGCTTTAACAACCGCGTAGATGCTGACATCGTACAGATACGTGCGGCCATTGGTATGGTTCGGTGCTTTGGCGTCGAGCACGGGGAGCTCGATGGTCTTCTTATCACCGGCTTTTTTGCCCGTCCCCTTGCCTTCGCCGCCCTTTGCGTCGGCCACCAGCTCGGCAGCACTCGCTTGTTTTGGATGGCCCCCGAACACCCAGTAGCCACCCATAAGGACGATCGCTTCAACCACCATCACGATGGCCAGCAGTACCGGTGTCTTGCCAAGCAGCCCACCTTTGGCTTCTTTTTCCCCATGCCCCGCCGCCGGTGAACCGCCCGCATGCGCTGACGCCGGCGCTTCGGCCTTTTTTCCCGCTTTTTCTGCCATCATGTCTTCCTTGCCGAAACGTCCGGTAACGCCGGCGCGGAGCGCCGGCTACTGGTTCTATCGGCAAGGCGGCGGTGGTTGTGTTCGATTATGTGCCGGGAAATGGCGCTAAAAAATTGAGCGCGATTCCGCGTCTTTTCGTGACATGGGGCTTCCAGCCCATGATCGAGGGAGATGACCT
The DNA here is from genome assembly GCA_036794395.1 of Tepidisphaeraceae bacterium. Lineage (GTDB taxonomy): Bacteria > Planctomycetota > Phycisphaerae > Tepidisphaerales > Tepidisphaeraceae > DASXMX01. The sequence goes on from DAIRGS010000162.1 coordinate 4,279, forward strand.
CCAGCGACGGGTTTGATTTGGGAAAACCAAGGTTCGACAGTTGGACAACCTTCTGAATTTACCGCCAGAGAATACCCTTTTCTGGCGAGTTGGTTTTCCCACATCTAACCGGCGCCACCCCCGAGGCTTCCTTAACCACGGCCTGGAAGGCCGTGCCACTTAAAAGCAATGACGCGGAATCGCGCACGGTCGTTTAGTCCGTCACCGATCGGCGAATCGTCCGCGCGTATTCGATGGCCCGACGCATGACTTCCTGCAATGTCTCGCGAACCATCAGCTTCTCGCCGGTATCGCAGCACACGATTGTGTCGGGTGTGGACTCGATATACCGGATTTTATCGGCGTTCACTACAAACTGATGCCCATTGAGCCGTGTGAGTGCAATCATCTAATCATCCTTGATTCTTAAACGTTTCGCGTTTCCAACGCGGCCAAACCTACTTACGCTTGGACTGTGTTGAGCAACTGCTGCATCAATTGCTGGGCCGTGGTAATCACTTTGCTGTTGGCCGAGAAGCCAGTCGAAGCCACAATCATGTTTGTGAATTCAGTGGACAAGTCCACGTTGCTTTGCTCAAGCGATGAACCACGAATTTGCCCGGCGCCAAATTGGCCCGGCGAGCTGATCTGGGCGTTTCCGCTACCGGCCGAGGCCTCATACATGTTGCCGCCGTGATCGAGCAGACCCTGGGTGTTGGTGAAGGTAGCAATCGCCACCTGCCCAAGCGACCGCGATTGACCATTGCTGAAAGCGCCGGTCACTGTCCCATCGGTCCCCACGGAGAACGAATCCAACGTTCCGGCCGGAAACCCGTCCTGAGTCGACATCACCATCGTGGACTGTTGCCCACTCAATTCTGTCAAGTTCGAGAAATCCAGCTTAACCGCCAGCGGTGTCGCCGCGCCCGTTCCGGAGCGATCAAGCGTGATCGTCGACCCGGTGCTCGCCTTCAACTTTCCGTTGTTGTCAAAGGTCAGCGTGCCGCTCCCCAGACCCGGACCATTGACCATGTTGTCGGGGCTATCGGCGTAAAATCGCCAGACGTTGCCGGTAGTGGATTTGGTTTCCAGCACCGCCGTTACGTCAACGGACACGGGCGTTCCAAGCGTGTCATACGCTTGAAAGCTGGTATGAACGCTTTCGCCATTTGCGTTGCTCGTGAAGCCGGCGGCATCGGTTCCATCGCTGAATGTCAACGGCCCCGTGCCCGTCGAACTGGTCAGATCAGACCCGGCGATTTGAAGCGCGTTCTGCGAACCCGTATTGCCGGTAAGTACAAGACGAGCGCTGTTGGCCACTGTGCCCGCCTCCAGCGTGCCGCCCGGCGGCACGGTGGTCGCCGGGGGCGTAACCGAGGTGTCGATGCCCATGCCCTGCTGAAAAAACGTCATGGCATCCTGCACCGTACTAGCGGAAGTAACAGTGTAGGTGGACGGAGCGAGCGAGCGGCTGCCCTTGGTTCCGGCAAGCTTAAGCGTTTGGCCAACTGAGAACAGCGGTACTGCCGGAGCGGTAGCCGAGGCCATGTCAGTCAACAGGCTTGTCGTCGTTGGCGCCGCGGTTGGCGTTCCGATGCTCACCATATCCTGCCCCACCAGGATGCTTGCGCCGGTTGCAACCGATCCCGAGCTATTCAAGTTGCCCTGCATCGACGCATTCTGCGTTGCCTTGGCCACTTGATTGGCACCGATTGGAACCACCATATCCTGAAGCGCACCGGTTTGAACCTTACCGTTGGCGTCCACGCCATACCCCTGAACAAATTGTCCGGTCCCCGTCACGAGCTCGTGATTTGCATTTAACGTGAACGTCCCTGTTCGCGTATAGAGCTGTGAATCCCCTTTCACAACAAAAAACCCCTGGCCATCGATCGCCATATCGGTGGCCTGACCGGTGGATTGAATCGCACCGGGACTGAAATTCTTATCGATGGAGGCCAGCACAGTTCCCAAGCCCTGCTGGCTGGGGTTACTTCCGCCGAAATTGGTGTCGGGCGCCGAACCTTCCGACTGAGTGATATAGAACTGCGGCTTGAACTCCGTCCGGCTCGCCTTGAATCCGCTCGTATTGGAGTTGGCAATATTGTTTCCGATGACGTTCAACCAGGTCTGGTTGACCGACAACCCGGACACTCCGGTATACATCGCGCCTGTGAGTGCCATGTTTCAGTTCCTCTTGTGCGTGAACAGCAGTGCTTGCGGGCAGTGAATCAAAGGGCGACGGGGCAAAACATCGCGTCACCCGCTTTGAATGGTCGTATCAAGCTCCGGAGGTGGCCGGTGCCGGCGAAATGCTGCTGACATTGGTCAGGGCGAGTGTCGAACCGTCCTGAAGCTGAAGATTAACGCCGGTGCTGGTGACCTGAACCGATGCGACAACGCCATCGACTGTGTTGTTGTTCACATCAATTCCGTTGACCTGCTTGCCCATCAGGCTCGATGCAGCGCCGATCTGGGTCTGAGTGGCCAGGCCGGTGAGTGTCGTTTGCAACTGCGATGTTGTTTGAAGCTGGCCGATCTGGCTCATCTGCGACATGAGCTGATCGCTGGTTGTCGGATTGAGTGGATCCTGATGCTCGAGCTGCGTCATCATCATGTTGATGAAGTCATTGGTACTGAGCTTCGAGCTTGCATTGGTCGTGGTTGACTGCCCGGTCGTGGCAACGGGCGCGTAAGATCCGGTTGAACTAGTGGTCATGCTTTGGATGTCGGATGCTGTTCAAATCGGGGGTGAAAAATCGGATGCGGTAAGATGCGGGATGGTGATTCCTGCGCTCCGCGTCGGCAGAAATTGCGCTACCTCGCGGCTCAGAACATTCATCGCCCCCAATTCTGCTCCTGTTCGCTAAATTCGATCCCGGCATCTCGAAGCGTCTGATGAATCTGACGAATATGCTCAAAATCACGCGTCTCCAGGATCGCATCCACCCCAACCTGTAGAACGTCCGTCGGGCCAAATTCACGATCGTGACGCACTTGTTTGATGCTCGCGCCCGTTTGCGCGATCAGCGCCAGGAACGCCGCCAGTGAGCCCGGCCGATCGCTGATGGACGCCATGACCCGACAAAGCCGGCCCTCCGCGGCCAGCCCGCGCTCAATTACCCGGCTCACAACCGTCAGATCGATATTCCCGCCGCACAGGCACAGCACAACCTTCTTCCCCGCCAAAGTTGATGGCCGGTTCAATACCGCCGCCAGCGGCGCGGCTCCAGCTCCCTCAACGACGGTCTTTTCCAGTTCAAGCAACCTGAGAATGGAGGTGGCGATCTGCACCTCATCGATCAGAATCAGCTCATCAATCACTTTGCGTGCAATATCAAAGCATAAATCGCCCACCTGCGAGACGGCTAACCCATCGGCAAGCGTCGGCTTGGGATCAACCCGCACGACATGGCCCGCGTCCAGCGATCGTCGAAGCGTCGGGGCGTTGACGGGCTCAACGCCAATGATCCGAACCTCGGGCCGCAGTGCTTTGACCGCAACCCCAACTCCCGCGATCAACCCGCCGCCGCCCACCGGCACGATGATCGCGTCCACGTCCGGCACATCCTCCAGAATCTCCAGACCCATCGTGCCCTGGCCGGAAATGATGTAGGGATCGTCAAAGCCATGACAGAACGTCAATGATTTTTCAACCGCGATCCGCCTGGCCACCTGAAGCGATTCACCCAGGTTCTCGCCCTCAAGAATGACATTGGCACCAAACCCCCGGCAGTTGCTCACCTTCACCAGCGGGGCCCAACGCGGCATGATCACGGTAACGGGAATTCCCAAAGTCTGGCCGTGATACGCCATCCCCAGTGCATGATTGCCCGCCGACGCCGCGATCACCCCGGCGCGGCGCTGTTCCTCTGAAAGCGACAAAAGCTTATTTCGTGCCCCGCGTTCTTTGAAGCTGCCGGTCACCTGAAGGTGATCCAGCTTGCAATAAATCTCGCACCCGCACCGGCGACTCAACATCAGTGAATGCGGGCAAGGGCTATGATAGATCTTGTCCGCGATGCGCTTCCGCGCCGCTTGAATTGATTCGAGGGTGACGGTTGGATTCATTACGTAGGCAGATCGTACAGACCCATCGCCAGCGTTCAATCCTGCGATTGCGCGAGCGGATCGGTGGACAGGTCTATCGCTTACGGCCCCTCCGACACCAATGTGGAAGTGCGAGGCTCCTTCCGAGCTTGTGCTTGATCGAAAAACATGGCTCGGTAGAAGCCTCGCATTCCCGCCGAGCGCATATACGATCGCCATGGTAGCTTATCCCCCACAAAGTCATTTTTCTTTGTACGTTCCAACAGCCACGATACAATCCCGCTGACAATCGAAAGGCGGTGCAATGGAGGATCGAAGGATTTGCGCAATTCGTCAGCTCTTGTTTCGTGAATTGTCTCAACTGTTCTCCGTCCTCCCTCTTTGGACTTTGGTCGCAAGTGCCGCGATCGTTGTGAATGGGTGCAGTAACATTGACCACGACCCACACCACGCAAACTATGAGCGGATTGACCCACCTTCTTCGCGCGATTCCGGTGAGATCGCGCCAGAGGGAGTGTTTGCGGTCGAAGATGAAGCGATGCGGGAAACTGCTTTGACCGACCGGGTTCCTGCATACACAACTTTTTATGACCGCTATCCAAAGACACGGCACCTCGCTGAGGTGCAGAGCGCAATACTCCGTCGCGCCGCTGCTACGGGGTCCATATGGGCCTGCAACGAATATTTGTCTCGATGGCCAAACGGACCCGGATCGGATGATGCCAGACGGCTGTTGGAAGATCTGAAGAATTCTCAACCCAAATCAGAAGTGCTGGTCAGAAGAATTGCCGCGCAGGATGATAACAAACGCATCAGTACTTCGGCGCAGGACTGGCTGGTTCACGCGGCATTGGCGACTCACGAAAAGAATGCCGATTCAAGCGATCCAAGATGTCGGGCGGTTGAAGCTTTGGCGTTTTGTGATAATCCACAACTGAATGCGCCTCTTACCAAGGTTCTCACCGAACACTTGCCCGAGCCCCGTTCCATCCGAGAGACAGACGACAAAAGAATGCTCGCATTCTGGTCAGCAATCAATGATGCTGATTTTCGCGTCCGACAGATGGCCGCGGTGTCACTGGGTGTAGCACGAATTCCCGAGTCCTTGGAGTTCTTAACCAGCGCCATTCACGATCGCCATCCCTCGGTGCGGGCGTGGGCCGCCTTCGCCCTTGGAGATTTGAATCGCAAGGAATCCATCGGCGACTTGGTTGCAGTGCTTGACGATTCGAACTGGTATGTGCGTTCCAAGTCTGCGGAGTCTCTTTCGCTGTTAGGTTGGAAACCAACGAATGATAAAGAGCGCATTGCTTGGTTGCGCGCGACTCGGCAATTTGCGGCGCTGGCAAAGGAAAGCGAGCTGGGTAAACTCATTCTAGTGCACGATGCGGGCGATCGCGACCCATATACCCGCATTCCGGCTCGCGCCGAACTGGCGAAATCAGACCGAGCACTCGCCGCGGCAATAGTCCCCCCGGAGATTCGCCATGATCCCACCATTTTAGTCGCCCGCAACCCAGACATAGCCGAGAAGAATCTAAACATTCCAAAGATCTATCAACTTTTCTTGGCAATAGAAGACGTTAAGTGGCACCCTCGACAACACCAATTATCGAATAGCGCGGCCGCTTGGGATATCGTAGATGTCGTATGTAGAGTGAGAGAGATAAATCGGCGAATTTGCGGATCTCGCGATCTACCCGAATATGGACCGCTATTTGCGGCTTATGATGACAGCGGTCGCGCGCTGGGATACGTGGCAGTACCCACTGAACAAACCTCCGCCAGTCTAGTTTCTGATTGGTTCCATGAATGTGGCTACAAAGTTGGGGGAACCAGCCACCCGGTGGTCTTTGTCGTCACTCCCGATGCCCTCAATTCCAAGTATCTGAACGACCTTCGCCAAGGCGGACAGCGATGGCTCAATTCATTTCGCGAACTCCTGGAGGGAAAATGGGATTCCCCTGTCATCATATCGATGCCCTACGTCGGCTTCACTAAACCGGGTCAGGGGGTTCCATCACTGGCGCTGGGCAGGCCCGAATGGGCTTTGCCGCTTAAGGCCGTCTATTCAGATTTTAGCGGAAAAGTGGACCGGCTTGAACAAATGCCCGAGTGCGTAAATGTGTTGATCAAGCCTGACGAAACCGTCAAAGACATACAGGCAGCCAATATCCCATTTGTCGTTACACATCTGAAGATTGGACAAAGCATCCTGCGGGGCCAACTCTTAGGCCTTATTCCCGATCGTGAATACGGCGGCTTGGGAATGGATCCCAATTGGAAATGACCCCATCGTCACGCCGAAAAGTGGAATCATATCCTTAGCCACTTCCCCATCGCGCGTAGGAACCGCTTTGGGTGGGGACTAGCCTGTACCCATGCATCTGAGCCCAGGAATTCGCGTGATTTTCGAGGTCTTGACGCCCTGAATTCAAGAAACTCTCGGCAAGCGTTTTATCCGCATACGATGAATCTAAGTAGGCATGCATCATTGGTAAATTCTTCTCTTCTCCCCAGCGAATCAGGCCTTGGAACAAACCACCGCTCGCGCCCGACAAATCGAATGCATGCGAAAACTCGCTGGCTGCGGTGACCCCCTGCAAATCGATCTTTTCCTTTTGAAATACAGTTTTCCAACTTCCCTCAAGGCAAATGCTGGCTGCCAAGCGAACAACGTTGTCGTGGCTTTCCGTAATTATTGTTCTTAAGGCTTCAGCTCGTGTCGAGTATTGACTGACATTTTCTTTGCGCAATACTTTGAATGCGGCCAAGCGATTCCCCAATGTACGACTCTGAGTTACGACTTTGGCAAGGAGCGCACTGTCCTGAAGTTGCGCGGCCGCAGTGGGATTCCCCGATATGGCTATTTCAAAAAGGGCGCCCTGGTCCTTTATTCTTGCGATGGCATCGCTTCCGACCGCCGCACTCTTGGCCTCTTTGGCAACTTTAATAATCCATGCGGTATCAGACAGTCGCTTAATCACAACCCGGGTTGCAGCTGTCTGACCAGTTGATTCTATGGCGACGTGTGCCAATACACTCTGCGCGGTTATCTTTTGAACGGCCGCAACCTGAGCGGATCCAAGCGGATTGGCATGGATTGCTATTTTTGCCAGAAGCAACTCATCTTGCAGTCGTGCAATCGCCCACAATCGTGTGTCGTTTTCTTCGCCTTGGTGCTCCACATCCGGCGCCACTGGACAATGAACGGCGATGTTGGCGAGTAATACGGGATCGTTTATTTTTACGACGGCTGCTCGGCGTACTTCGGCGTAATTAGATATCGCCTCTGTGGCAAGGCGATTCTGATCGGACATGGTTGCGATCGCATCAATACGCCGACCTTTGTCTCGCTCGACCTCCGCCGACGACATTGGACCCGACGCACACCCAAAACCGACCACCACAAAAGATAGAACGATGGCTTTGAACACGATAGAAGCTGATATTGTCATATGTCGCCCAATCCCCGATTCTCGACCATTCGAACTTAGCCCTATGCCAATTGCCTCGTCGCCCGCTCTCTGATTGTCATCTGTTCCATTCGCCGTCATGTCAGGGCTACTTCTGCTGGTCGCCCTTAAACACCTGATCGATCGTGGTGGTGAAAGTCGCCATGCTGCTGGCTTCCACTTTCGGATCCTGAACCGTGCCGCGCACGTTGATGCGCAAGAGCTCCTGGCGAGCGCCCTGCCATATGTCGGAAATGAACGGCAGCTTCCATCCCGCGGGATTGTCGGTCGTCAGGCTCATGCGAACCTGCTTGGTGCCAAAATCGAGATAGCCACTGCCGGTCATCATCATGGTGTCGGAGTGCAGGTCCATCTGTTCGAAATTGATGCGCATTCCTTCGACCGTATACCGGGCGGTGCCCTTGGTAAACGGCCCGCCGATCGGCAACGAAAGGTTGGTCACCTGAAGCACGCCCAGGACCAATGGGATGCGATACAACTGCTTCCCGACCACCACCACATCGCCGCGCCCCCGCCGCGCGCGCGAATCGCCCCACGCGCCTTCCAACGCGAGACTGGCCGTCAGATCGCCACGAATGCTTTCATCGGTTTCGCCAGTGAGCTCGCGCACATCCGCGTTTCGCATCACCAGGTTCATGGTATAGCGATTGGGGCCCTGGTCCGGGAAAATCAGTTGAACACTGCCCGCAAGCTCACCCCCCGCAACCCGGCCCTGAATCTTATCAAGCCGCAGATCGTTGTGGCCCTGCAACTGTGACATTTCGAGCTGAAGATCGTGAACCGTCCGCCCGCCCGCAACCACTGTCGGGAACAACATCGTTCCCGAAAGGTTTGAAACGCGCCCGTCGCGCACCGCGGCGGCAAAGGTCATCGCACCGTTAACGCCTGTCAGCGGAACACCCGCCTCCATCACACCATTGGCAACCGAAATCTTTCCGGCTACGTCAATGTCCGGATCCGCACCGGTGGCGGAGGCCCGGTACTGAAGCTTCGTCAGATCCAGCCCCAGTTTTCCCCCCAGCTTCAAGCCATCGATAATGCCGCGCAATGTCGGAGGCATCGCCTGGCGAAGTTCGGCATCAACCGGCACGTTCGTGCCATGCACACTCAAATCCCACGCACCCAAAACGTCCAGCGATCCCGACCCAGACACTTCAATTCTGGCTGGCCCATGCGATCCACGTAACTCCTTGAGAACCGCCTTCCCGGGCGAAACGACAATACTGCCGCCGGTAAACGTCAAAGGATATGGCGCCGTCCGCAACAACATCCGCAGTTCCCGCGGGTCGATCTCCAGGCGAAAGCCGTCAGAATGTTCGGGTGATTCAGCTTTGGGCACGGGATTGGCCAGCGAAGCCGGCCGACTCAATTCGAAAGGCCCGTCGTAATCGACCCGCAGATCCATTGTGCCCGCCGGCCGGACTTCATCCCACGCCCGCCGACCATCCGGAGGCAGCATCGCGTAGAGAGGCCGATCCAGCGTCAGGTTTTGCGCCCTGAACTGCAATTTCATCCCCGCCGATGGCCCATCGAACACAAGGCTTCCGGCTGCCGCGATTCGCGCGCCATCGCGTTGTCCGTGCAGGTCGATGATGTCGAGCTCCTGCTGGGTCAGATGAAGCGAGCCGGCGACGTTGGATACCGAAAAAAGCCCGTCCGCGGGCCAGATGGTTCCGTCCTTCATTCCGATCGCCAGATCAAACTGCGTCGGAGGATCGGGCGGTTTTCGACCCGGGACCAGATGCTCGCGCCAATCGGGCGGAACCACTGTGTAAATGCGCCCATCACAGGACATCGTTCCCGCCGCCCCCAATTTTCGCACCGACTCCTGCTGATCCACCGGGATGGCGTGAATCAGAGTCTGGTCCATCGGCACGTCCCGCACAGCGATCTTCACATCCAGATCCAGCGGCTGGGGATGATCGTTCTCATCGTTCCAGCGCACGTATCCGGTAATCTTCGCCACCCCGGTGCCTTTGCTGGCCGTTACGTCTTTCAGCTCGATCCAGTCGGTGTGGACAGTCATCTTGCCGGCGACATGCGCGTTGTAAGGAAATTCGCGCAGCTCGCCGATGCCATCCGAGAGGTTCAGATCGAGATTCAACAGCACTCGCTGCCCTGGGCCCGGCGGGCGATTCACGGTCGCGTCAAAGTCGCCTCTGAATTCCGGCAATTCACCCTTGCCAGGCGCATCAAAAATCCGCAGAGCCGCCTTCAGTTCCCCCGGCATGGCGCGGGTGAGTGCAACCTCCGACGAGAGATTCGTCCCCTTGGCCCGCAGTTCGATCCCCGGCATATCTATATCAGGCCCCAATGGCCCGATTCGGCCGCTGACGGCCACCTCGAACTTTTCATTCGGACCTCCCGCCATGCCCGAGGCATGCAGGTTCATCACACTGATGAAATCCTTGCCGGTGAATGGATCCCGGCCAAACCCGATCTTTCCGCCCACGCCTCGAATCTGATACGGAAACTGTCGGGGCTTGAAGCGCGCATCTAAAATCTCCAGAGCCCCGCTCACCTGCGGCACGGTGCCCGCCACCACCCGATTCACCTCCGCCCGCACCCGGCACGTTCCTTCAGGATTGATGCTCTCATAGAAATCCTTCACCTCACCCGGCAGCGACGCCAGAAATGTCGGTCGCGCCGGGAAATACAACCCCTGCGGATCGGTGGAATCAATCTGAAGATGCACCGGCGACTCGGGGCGATATCCGCTCAGGTGGCCGCGGATTTTGAAGGCATTCGACTCGTCTGGCCGGGTTGCATCGCCCGTGCCCACGCGCACCACCAGATCATCAACGTCGATCCCATCCTGCGAAAATGCGAAGCCCCCGGTCACCTCTCGCAACAGCAGCGGCGCGGCATCGACCATCGAGAGCAGATTCTGCACCGGAGAAACGTGTACTACAGTTGTTGGCGCGCGCGCCGAAATCGGCGCAGGCGTCGACCGGCTCAGAGGTCGGAAACCAGCCGCCTCATAGGGGCCGCGCAAAAGTGAAAAGGCGCTTTCAAGCCTTTCCAGCCGATCGACGTCCTCGCGCCCCGACCATTCCTCCCGCCGGACCGCAAGCGTCACTCCACGTAGTGCCGTCCGCACGGAGAATTGCTGTCGAGACTTCCCTCGCAACGGAGCATAAGACACATCAACCGATTCCACTTTTCCCGAAAGATCGTGCCGTTCCCACCATTCGCGCAGGTCCCAGGGAAACATCGATCGAAGATCATCGCCAAATTCCACGTTACGAAGGTGGGCGGTGACCTGGCCGGTTGTGGCGTCGATCGTTCCATTGGCGGAAGGGCCCATCGTCATCCCGCGCGTCTGCAACTCAAATAGATAGTGCTCGCCATCGCCATTGGGGAGGAATTGCCCATCCACCGCCATCGAGCCGACGTGACACCGCACTTCCGCCCGCATTTCCCCGATCTCCACCTCGGCGTTTCGAAGCATCACTTCAGGAAACGAAAGTTTCTCCGCAGGCGCAGGGTACGTCGGGCGGGAAGCCGGGGCTGGCGGAGCGAGCCGTTCGTAGTTCCAGGAATCGCCGTGCACCGATCGCGAAAGAGTTAGAAATACATGTGGCTTCTGGGCAATGATCTCGGTGGCATCCAGCTTCCCCGCGATCAGCTTCCGAGGATCGTAGTTCAGCACCAGGGACTGGGCCGAAAACAGCAGCGAGTCGGGCCGATCAGCGCCCGGATCCACGCTCACCCGCACATCGTCCACGCGCAGGCCCTGAAAGATGGAAAGCGTGGCCTTGCCAATTTCCACCCGCCCGCCAATCCGTTCCGAGAGATAATTCTCGGCCATGAGGCGCACTCGGTCCGGATCCGTCAGATATGCATATCCCCCAATGACCACCCCAAGCACCGCCAGCAGAATCAGCATGCACCATCGCCGCGCCCGGCCCCGATGAGCGCGGAACGGATGGCCGCACCACCATGGGCGGTCGATGAGAAGGGTCGGGTTGATGGAGTAGCGGGGCATCTCAAGCGCGCCGGATCGGTTGCAAACTTCGCCCGAAGCAGATTATCAATCCTGGGTGTCCGGCGACCGACGCCATGTATCCCCAGCCCCCACCTTTGAAATAACAAAGGCGGCGGCCACTACTGCCATCGGCGGTTCGGTCGGGATTCGATAACGCAAAGACCCAATCGTCAGCGCATGCACTATACTGAAATACACCGCCGGGCATAGCAGCAAGATTTTTGCGCCCCGAGGCAGAGTAGTGGTTAATACCCCCAGGATCACAAGCAGATCCAATGGCACGCTGTATGCCAACGCGATTGCCCGATATCGAGTCTGCCCAAACTCCGTGCTTAATGTGATCGGCGACCATGTCCTGCCCAACTTCGCAAACGCCAGCCCAACACATCGCGACGGATTCTCGCGCGCGTACGTCCACGCCTTATTCCTCAGATATTCGCTTCGGCCTAATTCCCCCACCGCCTGAAGCACCGGCTCCCGCATCACAAATGATTGATCGCTTGCCCCCGTCGCATCGGGGTTATAACCGTCATACCAGGTAAACCCGGAGTTCGTATCGAGCCAAACCCATTCCCCCAGTTCGCGAAAATTTCGCCACGCCCAGGGAAGCAACACCAGAAACATCATCGCGGCAATGGTCGCCCCGGGCGGAAGCGGCCAACGCCAACGGACCCCGCCTGCCTCGACGAGAGCGTCTTGGTACGTCCGCCGACCACTTCGGTTC
>DAIRGS010000465.1:0-3623 GCA_036794395.1 Tepidisphaeraceae bacterium
GACTTACACCGGCAGGACACGCAGCCTTGTGGGCTGCAACACAGATAGCGCAGATTTGCGCAGATGAATTCAGGTCTTTTTTATCTGCGAGCATCTGCGCAATCTGTGGTTAAGAATTCTTCTCTGTGATTTCCTCTGTGGTTAATCGTCTTTCTTGTCTTCTTCGTGACTTCGTGCCTTCGTGGTAGATGGGTTTTTCCAGAGAGAAGTGAAATGAAAGTCAGCATTATTGGCGGTGGTGGGCGGGTGGGGTCGAATACGGCGTTTGCGCTGCAGTGTGCGGGCGTGGTTTCGGAGATGCATATTCTGGATGCCAATGAGCAGATGGCGGCCGGGGAGGCGCTGGATCTGATGCATGGGGCGAGTGTTGCGGGGGATCAGAAGATTTATGCGGGGGGTTATGAGAAGTGCGCGGACAGCGACATGATTGTGATCACGGCGGGGCTGCGGCGGGAGCCGGACGAGAGCCGGTTGGATTTGATCAATCGGAACGTGACATTATTCAAGCAGATTCTGGAATCGATCAAGGGGGCGGGGTTGAAAAAGGATGCGATTATTATGGTCGTGTCGAATCCTGTAGACATTCTCACACGGCTGGCGATCGACTTTTTGAAATACGATCCTTCGAAGGTGATTGGGCTGGGGACTCAACTGGACACGGCGCGGTTTCGGTCGTTGATTGCGCTGGAGACGGGATTGCCGCCGACGCAGATTAAGGCGCTGATCCTTGGAGAGCATGGGGACAGCATGGTGCCGGTGTGGTCGAGTGCGACGGCGGGTGGGATTCCGCTGGTGAAGCTGGAGGGGTTTACGGCGGCCGTGCAGCAGCGGGTGTTTGATCGGACTAAAGGGGGCGGGGCGGAGGCGATTAAGTTAAAGGGTGGCGCGGGGTGGGCGGTGGCGCTTTCGATTGCGGAGGTGATTCATCCGATCGCGCTGGGGCAGCCGAAGCTGTTGCCGGTTTCTTCGCAGTTGACTGGGGAATACGGAGTGAAGGGGACTTGCATGAGCGTGCCGACGATTGTGGGACGCGGGGGCGTGGTGAAGCGGCTGGAGGTGGAGTTGTGGCCGCGTGAGGTGAGCGGGTTGGTGGCTTCGGCGAAGCAGTTGGATTCGACTTACGGGCAGGTGCAGAAGTAGTCAGTTGTTGGTGGTCCGTGGTCCGTGGTCAGTGGTCCGTGGTCAGTGGTCAGTGGTCAGTGGTTAGTTGTTAGTCGGGCATTTCAACGACTGACAACGACTGACGACGAACAACTGACAACTGACAACTGACAAGAAGGTAAATATGTCTTGTTGTTCGACACAAGTTGCAGTGACAACGCCGATCCGGTTGGGACGGTCGTTGGATGAGAAGATTGCTTCGATCCGGGGGAATCCTTCGGGGGCGAAGGATTTTATTCTGGCCGATGCGAAGGATGCGGATATGGCCGCGGGGTTGGCGGCTACGGGTAAAGATCCTGTTACCGGGCGGGCGCGGTCGTTGAATGAGTATCGGGATCAGATGCGGGAGATCGTGCGGCAGGGGCTGGTGGACATCATGTTGATGTCGGCCAGTACATCCGAGGCGCTGACGATTAAGGAGAGGGTGTTCGAGAATTCGAAGGTGACGCCGGCGGTGCGGGCGAATGATACGACGGATATTCATTTGATGGCGGGGAGCACGTTTGGAAGTGAGCCTTCGCGGCCATTTCGGTCGGCGACGATTGAGCAGATTCAGAGTGGGAAGATCAATCCGACGGCTGAGGAGAAGAGGCTGGGGGCGGATCTGGGGTTGTATTCGATCACGCCGAACAACCACATCGAGTTTGATTATGCGACGGTCGAGGCTTACCGGCTGTTTCGGATTGAAGCCGAGCAAAAGGGGCTTCGGCATTTCCTGGAGGTGTTTGATCCGAACGCGTGTGGGGAATCGTGCCCGATGGATCTGGGGCGATATATCAATGATTTGATCGTGCGGACGCTGGCGGGCGTGCCGAGCAGCGGGCGGCCGGTGTTTTTGAAGATTGCGTATCATGGGGCGAAGGCGATGGAGGAGTTGGTGGCGTATGACCCGTCGCTGATTCCGGGGATCCTGGGGGGATCGAGCGGGACGACGCACGATGCGTTCAAACTTTTGGAAGAGGCGAAGAAATATGGGGCGCGGGCGGCGCTGTTTGGGCGGAAGATCAACAACAGCGAGCATCAGCTTTTGTTTGTGACGCATCTGCATGCGATTGCCAATGGGAAGATCGGGGCGGGCGAGGCGGTGAAGGCGTATCACGGGGAACTGGCGAAATTGAAGATACCCCCCTACCGCGATTTGAAATCCGATCTGGAACTGACGGTGACGGCGACGAGCTATGCGGGGAGCGGGAGCGCGGTTTTGCTGGCGGGGAAGAAGAAGGATGAGGCAGCGGTGAACACTGGGGTGAAGACGGCGGTGATCGCGGCGCCGGCGGCGAAATTGCCGACGACTTCGAGTGGATCGGTGGATTTTAAGAAGATGACTTCGGCGCAGAAAGTGGCGTATGCGAGGGAGCGGATCAAAGGGGATCTGTCGCGGGCGAATGGGAAGGCTTAAGAGAATGCGGGAAACCACGGAGGCACGGAGACACAGAGGCGCGCTTGGACGCAGGGTGTGTTTTTGGAATTTGAGAAGAAGGAATTGAATTGAGATGTGGAGAGGGAGACTGCTTTGGGGAAGACGTTTCCGGCACGGGCTGGAAGCCCGTGTCACTGTGAAGGCCGATTGATGCTCATTGCCGAACGACAGTCGAAGCTGAAGGAGATCCTGGCGCAGCGCGGGATGTGCGATCTGGAGACATTGGCCGGTGAGTTGGGGGTATCGCAATCGACGGTGCGGCGGGATGTGGAACTGCTGGAGCAGAACGGGGTGGTGGAGCGGACGCATGGGGGCGTGATCTGGATCGCGGATAAGACGGCGACGGCTTCGCGCCCTTATGCGTTTCATCATCGGATGAGCTATCGGATCGAGCAGAAACGGCAGATTGCGCGGGCGGCGCAGGGGTTGGTTAAGCCGGGGCAGACCATTCTAATCGACGGTGGGACAACGACGTTTTATCTCGCGGAAGAGTTGCTGGGGCGACCGTTGCAGATTGTGACCAATTCGCTGCCGATCGCGAATATCTATCTGAATGATGAGAACGTGGAGTTGGTGTTGACCGGCGGATTGATGTATCCGCGGTATGGGGTGCTGCTGGGGCCGATGGTTGAGAACGTATTGGCGTCCATCCATGTGCAGACACTGTTTTTGAGCGTGGCGGGGATCCATGAAGGGGCGATGTACAACCAGAACATGCTGCTGGTTCAAGCCGAGCGGCGGATGATGGAGCAGGCGCAGGAGATCGTGCTGCTGGCGGATTCGGCCAAATTCGGGCAGCAGGCGCTATCGAAACTGGGGGCGCTGGGGGATGTGGATGTTGTGGTGGCGGATTCGGGGTTAAGCGATGAACATCGCCAGGCGATTGAGACGGCGGGTTGCCGGTTGATCGTGGCGGAGCCGCCGGGCGATGGTGAAGAAAAAGCGGACGAGGATTAACCACAGAGGGCACAGAGGAAAAAACCAGAGAAGAATTTTAACGTCGAGTAGAGAAGAGGCGCAGTCATGTTTAGACCAATGACTT
>DAIRGS010000466.1:0-3615 GCA_036794395.1 Tepidisphaeraceae bacterium
GCTGGGGTGAGGGGGAATTCCAAGCGCCGTTGCTCTCACGAATAGCTGTTTTTCAGTGCTTGCGAGCGCAACAAATCGCCGATTGGCGACGAGACCAAAAACGACTCCTTTTCATCACCCCAGGGCCTGTCTCTCCATGCGAGAATTGGCCGACCATCAAAGAACAACCCCCTCCCCAACCCTCCCCCGGCGTACCGGTGGAGGGAGAAGAAGGCACGGACCCTTTCCGCTTTATCACCGCGATTTGCCTCAGCACTTTATCCGGCCGCGAACGTATAATGCGCATCGGAGGAGTGCGACTTTTTGCGACCCACCCTGGAGAACTGCACCATGCGCCATTTGTTCCGGCGGGATTTGTCGTCAGTAGCGCGCCATCGCGTTGTCCGCGCCGCGGTTGAGACGCTTGAGCATCGAACGCTTTTTGCGGTGTCGGTGCCATGGGGAGGGACGCCAGCCGCGGTACCGGGGACGATTCAATTTGAGAACTTTGATACCGGTGGCGAAGGGGTTGCGTTTCATGATTCGTCTGCCGCGAATGAGGGCGGGCAGTATCGGCAGGAGGCGGTCGACCTTGGGGCGGCGTCTGATTCGGGCGGCGGGTATTTCGTTGGATGGACCAATCCCGGGGAGTATCTCAGGTACACGGTGAATGTGGTCGCCACGGGCAACTACGGCGTGGCGCTGCGCGTCGCCAATGGCGGCGCGGGTGGGAGCTTTCATATCAATGTGGACGGCTCCAACGCGACGGGTTCGATCAACATGCCGAGCACGGGCGGCTGGCAGAATTGGACGACGATCAATGCTCCGAATATCGCACTGAGTTCGGGGACGCATGTGCTGACGCTCTCGATCGACTCCGGGGCGCAGGGGATGGGGAACTTCAACGCGATGACACTATCGGCCGCACCGGCGAACACGAATACACCATTTGGCGGACAGGCGCAGGCGATACCCGGCACGATTCAGTTCGAGAACTATGATCTTGGCGGCGAGGGTGTGGCGTATCACGACACCACCGTGCCAAACGAGGGCGGGCAATATCGGCAAGATCGCGTGGACGTTGGCGCGGCAACCGATTCTGGCGGCGGGTATTTCGTCGGTTGGACCAATCCGAGTGAGTGGCTCAAATATACGGTTAATGTGTCATCGAGCGCGGTGTATTCATTGGCGCTGCGCGTGGCCAATGGCGGCTCGGGCGGGTCATTTCACATCAACGTTGATGGCGCAAACGCGACGGGTTCGGTCAATCTGCCGGGCACGGGTGGGTGGCAAAATTGGACGACACTCACAATTCCGAACGTGTCGCTCTCGGCGGGGATGCATGTCCTTACCCTCTCAATCGATTCAGGGGCGCAGGGGATCGGGAACTTTAACTCGATGAGCGTAAATGTGGGCTCGGTTACGCCGCCGGCCAATAGCACGCCGTACCAGGGTCAGCCTCAGGGTGTGCCAGGTACCCTTGAATTTGAGAAGTATGATTCCGGAGGCGAAGGTGTTGCTTATCACGATACTTCGGCGGCGAATGAGGGCGGGCAGTTTCGGCAGGATGGCGTTGATTTAGGCGCGGCATCCGATGCCGGCGGCACATCCTTCGTGGGTTGGACCAATCCGGGTGAGTATCTGAAATACACCGTCAATGTCGCATCCACCACGACCTACTCGCTGGCAATTCGGGTCGCTAATGGCGGCGCGGGCGGGACGTTTCACATTAGCGTGGATGGTGTGAATCAGACGGGCTCGATCAACTTGCCGAACACGGGGGGCTGGCAGAACTGGACGACGCTGAACGTTTCAAACGTTCCGATATCGGCTGGTATTCATGTGCTGACCCTTTCGATCGATTCGGGAACTCAGGGGATTGGGAATTTTAACTGGATGGCGATCAACGATAATCCCGCGACTTCGCCGCGAACGCAGTGGTGGCGCGATTCCAAGTATGGAATGTTCGTTCACTGGGGTTTGTATTCGCAGTTGGCCGGGCACTGGAATGGACAGACCACGACCGGCTACGGCGAATGGATCATGAATGATCTCAACATTCCGCTCGCGCAGTATCAGCAGATTGCATCGCAGTTTAATCCTACTCAGTTCAGCGCGGCGCAGTGGGTGCAGACGGCCAAGGATGCGGGGATGCAGTACATCGTGCTGACGACCAAGCACCATGATGGGTTTAGCTTGTTCGACACCTCGGTGAACAACTACGACAGTGTTGATGCAACGCCCTGGCACCAGGACGCGGTTGCGCAGCTTTCGGCCGCCACGCACGCGGCGGGTCTGCACTTTGGTGCTTACTATTCCATTCTGAACTGGGCGGACCCCAACGCCAGTGCGGGTGGGGTCAACACCTACATGCAGACGATGGAGACACAGCTGAAGGAGCTGATCACCAACGATCATCCAGACATTCTCTGGTTTGACGGCGAATGGCCGGACTGGTGGACCAGCGAGCGCGGGCGTGAACTCAATGAGTTTGTCCGCAATCTGAATCCATCGCTCATTATTAACAATCGAATTGGCAAGCGGCTGTCGACCGAGGGCGATTTTGATACGCCCGAACAGCTCATTCCCACCAACGAGCCCGCGGGCCGGTTGTGGGAGACGGCAATGACGCTTAACGATACCTGGGGCTATAAAGACACCGACAACAACTGGAAGTCTCCGTCCACCATCATCGATGACCTGGCGACAATCGTGAGCGGCGGCGGGAACTACCTGCTGAACGTCGGGCCGACCGGCGCCGGGGTTATTCCATCAGGTGCGACTTCGGTCCTTTCACAAGTGGGTTCGTGGCTCCAATCCAACGGGGCGGCCATCTATGGCACAACGCGCGCGCCGATTGGCCCGCAATCATGGGGCGTTTTGACGCGTAAGGGCAACACCTTATATGCGATCGTGACCAACTGGCCGACCAACGGCATACTCCATGTGGGCGTGAAGGGGAGCGTTACTGGCGCGTCGATCCTGTCCAATGGCGCGAGTTTGTCGTTCTCCACCAACGCCAGCGGAGTGGACATCAACATCCCGGGCAATATGCCGGTGCAGCCGGCTACGGTAATTCAGATCAATTACTCGGGTGCGATGTCGGCTTGAGGGGGCGAGTTTTCGTCGGGTTGATTTCTTGCCCAGGCGGTCGCGCACCAGAGCGCTATGCAAATGGCCAGCGCGACGCCGAACTCGCCGAGTCTGGGTGAGAAGATGAGGTAGAACCCCTTTCCCTTCACCAGTGCTGAAAAACTGGAAACGCAAAACGGTGTGACGAACAGCCGAAAGGTCGGCCAAGTTTCGAGTTCGACTTTTCGTTTGCCTGATCGGGTTGTGTTGATCAGCAGTGCAAAGCCAATAATTACACTCAGCCCCAGGGATGTGAGCCACAGGCGGGGGCTGGGATCAAAATAGCGAACCAGCACGACGACATACCAGATAAAATACCACCACAATACAAGCCGTCCGCCCGACAGCCCGGCCAAGTATCTGACGAACCTGCGAGTAAGCATCGGTGAAGTGTCTAACGCGGGGATTCACATGGGTCAAACGGTGAGATGGATTACCACGTAATCGCAGTAGAGTCGAGACGTGGCGCGGTGGCGTAGGAGCGGCCTATCCGTTTCCGGCCCT
>DAIRGS010000467.1:0-3609 GCA_036794395.1 Tepidisphaeraceae bacterium
CGGAGTTCGAGTATCGCAAAGCCGGTTAAAACTACTTATGAGACAGTCTCTAAGTCGAATCGCGAGAGATCCGACAGCCCACAGGCGTAGGCGGTCCATCCGGGTGAAGAATCGGGATGTGCGTGGACATATCTTTTGCACAGTTCGATTCGAAAGGCGGAGGAATCCCACATCCTGATGATTCGTCTCCAATCGCTGTTATCCGAATCGTCTTTGGCGGTATCGCTTCCCGCGGAAGACGTCTGACTGATTTTGGCGCTGAGAAACTTCTCGGCTCGCAGGCAGTCGCGAAGCGCGTGTTTTGCCAATTGATAGTGCGGGTCGCGGCGGACGGCCTCGGTAAAGCAATCTGCGGCGGCGGAGTATTGCTCCAGTGCTCTAAGGACCAAGCCGAGGTTCAGGAAGGCTTCGTCAACGCAGCCTTTTGAGCATTCAGTGCCGCGGCGATGAATTTTCTCAGCTTCGATGAGACGGCCCACGCGGGCCAGCATGGCACCAAGGTAAATGTAGCCGGCCGTGTCATCGGGATCTGTGGCGATTGCCTGGCGGTACCACTGTTCGGCGGTTGCGATGTCGGCCCGGTGTCGAAAGATGTGGCCCATGACGCACTCTGGATTCCGGCGGTTTCGCTGCAACAAATTGAGCGCGCTATGAAGGGCTTGTTCGGCTGCGTCGAGGCGGAACACCTTAATCAGTGCACCCCCGTATTTCAGCCAAGCCGGGGCAAAGTTCGGGAAGTCGCGGACAAATCGCATGCACAATTCGATTTCGACGGCGATCGAGCCGTCGATGGCGATCAGGTCGTCCCAACGTTCTTGCAGTAGTGAATCCATGAGCTCAGCGCCACGATAATTGGGGGTGCGAGCGTCCTTGTTTGCTATCCCGTCCGGAATTCGCGTCCCACCTTGCGGGCCATTGTACGCTTGGCCGCGTTCCGGATGAAAGCACCATCAGGTTTCAGGATACCGGCGGGCCTGCCTGCTGCGGTTTCAGGGGTTACTGGCGCGCGGCAAATTTCAGCGTCAGTCCTTATTCCAAGTTGTCTTGTGCCGATTGAAGTCGGCGTCTTACGATTTTTTCTATCGCGCCGAAGCGCCCTGGATATTTGGCGCCCATTCCCATTTTTCGCCGAAGAAACCGGCGGCTTCGATTTTGCCGGGGGCCAGGGGGCTTGGTGGGGTGGAGGTGTCGACGATGGCCCAGTCGGGGAGTTTGGGGGTTTGCATGGCGTTGTTGAGGTAGGCGGCTTCGCGGAAGGTGAAGCCGGAGTTGAGGACGATGTAGCGATTGGAGTTGAGGGGGTTGGGGTAGATCATCACGGGCACGTCGGTGGCGGCGGGGTAGGATTTGTCGCCAAGGGTGAGTTTGTCGCCATCCCATTTTACCGGGAGCTTGGCTTCGATTTTCTTCCAGATTGCGTTGCTTTGGGAATCGCCCCACAACACCAGGTTGCTCGAGGCGATGTCTGCATCGGTGATTGCGGTGTCGTCTTTCACTTGTGCTTCGCCGCGGAACTGGCGGCGCCAATGCTCGATGGCATGGGCCATTTCGGTTTTGACCCATGCTCCGGTTTTTTCGTTCAGCGCGGTCCCTGTGGGTCGGACCATCACGAAGGAATCCATGAGGCCATCGTCGATGGGGCCCTGGAGGTTGTGGTGCTTGCGCAGGCCGGGCTCGATGGGGGATTTGACGGCTTCCCATTTGCCTTCCACTTTGCGGAAGTGGGCGGTCCAGGAGCGATCGGTCTGGGGATGGTTTGCGGTGACGGCGTGCTGGTCGATCATCAGTTTGGGATCGCGATCGATTTCGAGCGGGCAGTAGCCGGGCTCGAAGGAGACGGTGAAGGCGTTGATGTTCTTGGTGGTGATTTGAATCTCGGCGGGATTCGAGAGGTTGGCGTCGATCTCGGCGCGCTCCCAATGATGTTCGAGCTCATCGAGCTGGAGCCAGTTCATTTGATTGTACTTGAGGGTCCAGGTGGTGAACTTGATATGTGCGGGGGCGGGGTTTCTTCCGTGAGCGGCGATGGAATCGATGCGACGAGCGACTTCGGCCTTGGCAACAGGATGGTATCGGTGCTGGGTCTTGTCGGGGCCGAGGATGTGGGTGAGGGTGATGCCTACGTTCGAAAGGGCTTTGGCCATCTTGTCGGCGGCCTGCTTTTGGGGATCGGCTTCGCCACTGTAGGCGACGGTGGGGCAGTTGAAGAGGTTGATGGCGTAATCGGTGCTGTCGTAGAGGTGCCAGAGTTTCTGTTGGTACCAGGGGATGGTGGAGAGGTCGCGGATGTGGAGGAAGTCGGAAGTTTCACTGAAGCCTGCGCCGGGATTGGCGGCGGCCCAGAGGCCGGGGTAATGCGTCGCAAACAGCCAGGTTGAAGCGCCGCCCATGGAGAAGCCGCGAACGAGGATGCGGTTGTCGTCGATGGCGTAGTGCTTCTTCACATTGTCCAATGCTTCGAATGTATCAACTTCGCCGGCGAAACGATTGGCGTTGCAAAAGCGGCCGTAGGGGTGGAGGACGATGGTGTCGTCAGGGGCGAATTCGCCGTGGGATTTTTCGCGATCGGCGAGGAAATTGATTTCACTGAGGTTTTCGCCGCGGCCGTGGTACCAGATGTCGAGGCGACGGGGGCGGGAAGGATCTTCGGCGAAGGTGGGGGGTACGACCAGGCCATAGGGTTGGACGGAGCCGTCAATTCTTGAGACGTATCCGCGGACGATCAGGCCGGGGGATTTTGTCCAGGGGGCTTTGCCTGCGCGAAGGGAGGCGGCGCGGTCGAGGCCTTCTTTCAGGAGGACCTTGGCTTTGGCGATTTCGCCGGCGTTGAAGAATTCGTCGTAGGCGAGGGCGTAGCGGACGGCGTTATGAAAGATCTGAACGTCGGGGAGCAGGTCGAGCATCGCGGGCTGTTTGGCGAGGGATTGGCGGAGATCGGCGATTTCTTTTCCGAGTTGTTCGACGCCGGTTTGCAGCTCGGTGCGGTCGTTGTCGGGAACCGCGACGCCGGCGGGGGGGATTCGTCTGATGCCGCCGCGATTCTGCTGGGCGGTGGCGGTATTGATGCTGATGCCGGAGGCGAGCAGCGCGGCCAGGCATGCGATGCAGAATGTGCGGGGTTTCATGGGGGGCGGGTCCTTTTGTGGTAGAGCGGATTTCGTTGGACGGCTTGATATGAAATACCCGTTGCCGTTGTGAATGTTCGTGGCGCAATCGGGGCAATTGGACTTTGTGAGGCGCGGCGGTTTTTGGCGATGCAAAGGTGGCATTGTCACACGCCGCTTCAGGGCAGAGCTGGGCCAGAGGGGGAGAGGAATTGGGGCGTCGACTTCGGGAGGCACACGGCCGGATCACGGCGAGCGCCTCAAAGCCGAGACACCCCGCAATGACCGGCGGCGGGAACCGCTTGTTGTTGGACAGCCCAGTCAACGATTCGTTGGCCAAGCCACCGAGAATGAAGGGGACGAAGAATGCGAAGGTCGAGGAACATTGCCGCGAGGCCCTTTGATTTGGGTTCCGAAGCTTAGCAACTTCGCGGGGAGGTGTGATTTGATGGGAGGCGACGCGGATTTGAAAATGCGAATGTGAGAGGGCGGGCAGGAGCAAAAC
>DAIRGS010000468.1:0-3602 GCA_036794395.1 Tepidisphaeraceae bacterium
CATCTCACCCGGCGCCGGACCCGCGACTGCCCCAAACACGGCTTAGAAAGCCGTGCCACGAAAATGCAATGGCGCGGAATCGCGCACGGTCATTAAGAGATGCGACTTAGCGGCCTCGCTTCGCGGGATGGATTTTCAATCGCTCGCGATTTCAGACAGGTGTTACGACATCCCTCACGCCGAGACATCAAACCGGCGTCGGATTCCGTTCCTTGAAACCGTGTTGATGCCAATACGGATATGGGGCGGGCACAACGCTGGCCGCGTCCAGTTTCGCGATCTGCTCCGCGGTTAGATTCCAACCCACGGCTCCCAGATTCTGCCGAAGCTGTCCCTCATTTCTTGCGCCCAGCACGATCGTGGAAACGGTGGGCCGTTGGATCAGCCAGTTCAGCGCGATTTGAGGGATGGACTTGCCGGTTTCATTGGCAACCTCGTCGAGGGCATCGACCACGCGAAACAGATATTCATCGGGAATCTGCGGACCCAGTTCGCGCGCCTTTTTACTCTGGATCCGGCTGTTTTCCGGGAGCGGCTGGCCGCGTCGAATCTTACCCGTGAGACGGCCCCATCCCAGCGGACTCCAGACCACCGCACCGACCTTCTGATCGAGCCCCAGCGGCATCAGTTCCCATTCGTAATCCCGACCGACAAGCGAATAATACGCCTGATGGGCGACATACCGCGAAACGCCCAGTCGATCCGCCGCGGCGAGCGCCTTCATGAGATGCCAGCCGGAAAAATTCGAGCAGCCGAGATAGCGGATCTTCCCCGCGCGGACAAAATCATTGAGCGTGTGCAGCACTTCTTCGACGGGCGTGAGGGCGTCGAAGGCGTGGAGCTGGTAAAGATCGATGTAATCGGTACCAAGCCGTTTGAGGCTGCCTTCGATGGCGCGGGTGAGATGGTGCCGGGATGAGCCCACGTCATTGGGGCTGGGGCCGAATTTGAAAGTGCCTTTGGTGGAGATGAGGACCGAGTCGCGACGCCCCTTGATTGCCTGGCCAAGGATTTCTTCCGCGACGCCATTGGAGTAGACATCCGCGCTGTCAAAAAGATTCAGCCCGGCTTCAAGGCATACATCGATCAGCCGAGTCGCTTCTGCCACATCGGTGGAGCCCCAGGATTTGAAAAATTCATTTGCGCCGCCAAACGTGCCGGTGCCGAGGGCAAGCACCGGGACTTTAAGACCCGAACCGCCGAGCTGTCGAAATTCCATTGTTACACGTCTCCATTACGAAAAGTTTGAATTGGCATCGTGTCAACTTTCTCATTCTGGCAACGGTCTATTTGCAATATTAAATGGATATACATCCCATCGAACTGCGTCGGTCGTATCCTTGGTGAGGGCGTTGGCTTATAAGGCATTACGGTAGAGAATTCTGTCTCGCAAGATCATTCGATCTTGCCGCATCGGTGTCGGTTGCCATTATTTTTTCGGCGAGCCAGCGTATGTCGAAGCGACTGTGGGCAATCGGCATTGTTGCATTCTGCAGCCGTGCGAATTGAATCACACGCCGCAATTTGCCGCCACGAGTGCAGCCCTGGGCTGATGAAAAACCAGACGGCTTTCACAGGCCGGTCTCGTCTGGATTTTGTTGCGCACGAAGGAAGCGCGCCTTCTTGCCCCCTCTCCCGCCGGGAGAGGGTTGGGGTGAGGGCGAATGCCAGGCGCCTTTCCCTTGGCACACAGTTTATTGCGATTCCCAGAGCCACAATTCTCGTTGCATCTGATTCTCGTTGCACCACATCGGTGGACCGAAGCGTCACGCCGCTCCGTGCTTCTTTGCGACAATAGGCATCACAGCAGCCCAAGGCAGTTGGAGTCTTCTCTCCTTCCCCCTCACCCCAGCCCTCTCACGTTCGGCAAGCTCAGTGCAGGCCCGGAGGGAGAGGGGGCCGGAGGGCGCCTTTCCCGATGCGCAACAAAACCTTGACGAAGAAGCTTTGAGAAAACCTACTGGTTTTCATCAGCCCAGTGCAGCCTTCGTGGCCGCACCGGCAGTCCCGGAGGCCCGCACCACCCTACAAACGAACCTCAATTCTGAACCGGCGTTACCGCTAACTTGACATTCGCCGGGGTGACTTTGCCCGGGTCCACTGTGATCTGGGTGCTGCCGGCGATGGTGCGTTTGGACGCAACGACGGCGAAAACGGAGATTTCATACCGGCCGGGCGGAACATGGCTGAAAGTGAATTTAGCTTTGTCTTTTTGAGGATAAGTCACTGCGGCAACGCCGGCCGATGGGCTGAGAAGCTCAATCTTGATGGCTTTGGCGCCGTCATCGCCGCCGAGTGATACGTCGAACGGGTCTTTGTCGGCGTTGAGCAGTTGGCCCGAAATAGCGCCCTCTCCCAGCGAAAACTCCGGAGTCCGCGCTGTCGGTTCGCCCGAAGAATGGCATCCGGCTGAAAGCGCCAGCGCGAGCAAAAGGAACACTGCCGATGGATTGGGAAAAATAGTTTTCATCGCAATGAATCGTATCGGAATGATGAACACATTGGCTTGGGCATGCCGGTGTCATTTCATTTTCGCGATCACCGCGTCGGTAAATTCCGTGGTCGAAGCCGATCCGCTCAGATCGGGGGTAAGGGTCTTACCTTCCGCGAGAACCTGCTTGTAAGCGCCTTCTATTTTAACGGCCAAGGCATCTTCATGGATATGGCGGAGCATCAGCACCCCGCTCATGATCAGGGCCAGAGGGTTGGCGACGTTCTTGCCCGCGATATCCGGCGCACTGCCGTGAACGGCTTCGAACATCGCCGCGTCATCGCCAAAATTGCACCCGGGCACTACGCCCAGCCCGCCCACCAGGCCGGCACATAAATCGCTGATCACGTCGCCATACAGGTTTTCCGTCAGAAGGATGTCGAACCGCGTCGGGTCCTGCACAAGCCGCATGCTTCCCGCGTCGATGATCAGCTCGTCATATTCGATATTCGGATATTCCTCTTCATGAATCCGGCGGGCGCAGTTGAGCAGCATCCCATCCGACATCTTCATGATGTTGGCTTTATGAAACACCGTGATCTTTTTGCGGTGGTTGCGTGTGGCATAGCGGAACGCAAAGCGTGCGATGCGCGTGCACGCGACTTCGGTCGCCACCTTAAGGCTGGTCACAACCCCGGGCACGACTTCCTGCTCCAATCCGCTGTAAAGGCCTTCAGTATTTTCGCGGACGACAACGATATCCACGTTCTCGAAACGGGTTTTGATGGCTTCCAGGCTTCGTGCGGGGCGCACTGCCGCATACAGGTTCAGCTTCTTACGCAGCTGCACGTTAACAGAGGTAAAGCCCTTGCCGATGGGCGTGGTTACCGGGCCTTTAAGTGCGACCTTATGAGCTTGGATAGCCGCCAGGGTGCGCTGGGGAAGAACATTGTCAAAGCCCTGTTCGAGGGCGGATGCGCCGGCGGGGAGTTCGACCCATTCGACCGATAAGCCCGCCGCCTCAAGAACACGGCGGGTCGCTCCGCTGACTTCGGGACCGATGCCGTCGCCGGGGATTAAAACGATGGTGTGCTTGGCCATGGTTGTTGCAGTCATACCGGGGAGCCGCGGATTAGGCGAGAGGGGGCGGGTGAAAGGAGGAGGGGGTGAG
>DAIRGS010000163.1:0-16337 GCA_036794395.1 Tepidisphaeraceae bacterium
GCCCTCGGCATGCACTACACCAGCGTGCCGAACATTTTGAAGGTGCTCAACCCGCTCTTCCTCGATGACCTGAAGGCCAAGTTGGAAGAAGCCGGCGACGGCAAGACGCCCGGCAGCGCCCGCAAGCTCTTAAATCTGCGCAACCGCCTCGCGCGCATCCGCGTGTTCGACCCCGCCTGCGGCAGCGGCAACTTCCTCGTCATCGCCTACAAGGAAATGAGAGCCATCGAAGCGATCATCAACGAGCGCCGCGGCGAGTCGGACCTCAAGTCCGCCATCTCGATCAGCAATTTCCGCGGTATCGAACTCCGCCACTTCCCCGCCGAGATCGCCCGGCTCGCGCTGATCATCGCGGAGTTCCAGTGTGATGTGCTCCACCGCAGCGAACTGCTTGCCCGCAACGGGTTCCTGCCGCTGAATAAAGAGAACTGGATCGTGTGCGGTAACGCCCTGCGACTCGACTGGCTTACCGTCTGTCCGCCGACGGGTACGGGTGTGAAGATCGAGAGCGACGGGCTGTTCAAAGAAAAGTTGGATCAGGTGGAAATCGACTTTGAGAACGCCGGCGGTGAGACATACTTATGCAGCAATCCGCCATATTTGGGATTTACGTGGCAAAGCAAGGAACAAAAGTCTGAGATTCGCAACCTTATCGCGGAGAAGTCAGTATCCAGTGGGTTCCTCGACTACGTCTCCGGATGGTTTATCAAGGCTACAAATTACGCAATGTCGACGGGCGCAGTGTCAGCCTTCGTCGCTACCAACTCCATATGCCAGGGCCTCTCGGTTCCGATCCTATGGCCCGTCATATACGCGAAAGGCGTGGACATCCTCTTCGCGTATACCTCGTTTAAATGGGCGAATCTAGCGAGCCAAAATGCTGGCGTGACAGTAGCAGTGATAGGTATTGGACCACTCACAAATGATCCACGCCAGCTGTTCGTCCATGAGGAAAGCACAAACAAGGTAATCGTCCGCAAAGGTACGTCGATCACGCCATACCTGACGATTGGATCACGCGTGATTGTAGAGAAGCGCCGAACTCCTCTGGCTGCAATCTCTGAAATGGAAATTGGCAATAAACCGACCGACGGTGGGCACCTATTGCTTAGGTTGGAGGAATTGCCGTCTCTCAACCTCAGTAAGTCTCAGCGCGACGATTTTGTCCGCTCGATTTATGGAGCAGAAGATTTCATACATGGCCGCGCGCGGTTTTGTATTTGGATCGAAGATGACCGACTTAACGAAGCTAAGAGCATTGACGCCATTAACTCCCGTATTGAAGCAGTGCGAAGCGTAAGACTGGCAAGCCCTGATAAAGGAGCAAACGCTCTCGCAAAGCGATCGCATCAACTCAAGCTAATGCGCATCGGTACCAAAAATGCCGTCGTTATTCCGCGACACTCATCGGAATCTAGTGCTTTGTCACACAATGATTTTAGGGTAAATCGCTAGGGCTTTACCCTAATTTTGAAGAGTGACAATGCACTAGACCGTTCTTGCCGGTCGGTTTTCTACCGGAAAGATCAGTAATTAGTGACAGCAGTTTTGCGCTCTATGATGCTCCGATCTGGAACGTCGCGCTAGTGGCGTCGCGCCTTCATCTGATCTGGATCGGTACTGTGTGCGGCAAACTTGAAACCCGATACCGCTACTCCAACACCCTCGGCTGGAACACTTTCCCCGTCCCGACGCTGACGGATCAGAACAAGGCCGACCTGACCCGCTGTGCCGAGGACATCCTGCTGGCCCGCGAGGCGCATTTCCCGGCGACGATCGCCGAGATGTACGATCCCGAGGCGATGGACACGAAGTATCCGGATCTGCGGGCGGCGCACGACCGCAACGACGAGACACTGGAACGCATTTACATCGGCCGCCGGTTTCGCAACGACACGGAGCGGCTGGAAAAGCTGTTTGAACTTTACACGCAGATGACCGCACGGCCGGCTTCGCCGAAAAAGCCGGTCGGGCATAAACGTAAAGGGGCCGGCGCATGAGCGATTTGATTCTTTGGCGTTTGCAAACACCCCGGCGATGGGCGATTTCCATATGATGAGCAATCGATTAAAGTCATCACAAGAGGCGGGGCTATGGTGGTTGAGTGGAATAGCGTGTAACCAGTGAGAATAGAAGACTTTACAGAGTCGGCGTGGGCCAGGGTGGTGCGTAGTCAGGGCGGAGTGGACTGCTGCCTGCCGCAGGACTTGCCGGCGCCCCTCCCGGTTACGGGCGATGCGCTGGCGGCGTTATCGGCCGCGGATCGGGCGGTCGGGCAGTTGGCCGGGATCGCGCGGATTCTGCCCAACCCGCGGTTGCTCATCCGCGCCTTTGCCGGTCGTGAGGCGGTGCTGTCAAGCCGGATTGAGGGCACGCAGGCTTCGCTTTCGGATTTGCTGCTGTTCGACATCACCCCGGACGCCGTCGAGACGCGCTCCCCCGACGTGCTGGAGGTGGCCAATTACGTGCGCGCGCTCGAGCATGGAATCGCGCGCCTGCGTGCGATCCCGCTGACGTTGAACCTGATCCGCGAGCTTCACGCCATTCTCTTGCACAACGTCCGCGGCTCGGACCGGCATCCCGGAAAGTTCCGTCGCGTGCAGAACTGGATCGGGCGCCATGGCGTTTCCATTGACCGCGCCACTTACGTACCACCGCCGCCCGAGCGGTTGATGGAGGTGCTGGACGCGATGGAGCGATTCATCAACACGCCCGGCGACCTGCCCCTGCTGGTACGCATCGCGATGGTGCACTATCAGTTTGAAGCTGCCCACCCCTTCGAAGACGGCAATGGCCGCGTCGGTCGCCTGCTCATCTCGTTGATGCTCGATGCCGAACGAGCGATTCCTTACCCGGTTTTATACCTCTCTGATTACTTCGAGCGACACCAACAGGCTTACTACCGCCACCTGCTGGCCGTTTCCCAGGAAGGCAAATGGCGGGAGTGGTTGACGTTTGTGCTTCGTGGGGTCGCCGAGCAGGCGATTGACGCGGTGGAGCGGAGCGCCAAGCTGATGCGGTTGCGCGACGATTGGGCGCGCCAGTTCCAGAAAGCACGTGCTTCGGCACTGTTGCTGCGGCTGCTTGACGCCCTTTTCGTCAACCCCTTTATAAACATGCGGCGCGCCGCCGACCTGCTCAACGTGAACCCGCAGTCGGCTCAGAACAGCATTGACAAGCTTCTGGAAGCTGGAGTTCTTCAGGAGCTGACCGGACTGAAACGAAACCGCATCTACGTCGCCCGCGACGTGCTGCGTACCCTGGAGGAAAGGCCCGCCTTCGACCAGCCGGCGGCGTCAATCCCGGAGGCGACTCAATGGCCTTGAGAATAAGCCGCGCCCACAAGTTAATGCTTGTGGAGCTCTACGAGCGCACGCGGAAAACCGTGGACGAACTGCCTTATAGCGAGGAGTTCGAACGGCTGTATGAGTCTTTCATTCAACGAACAGGCTTAGCCCTTAATCGCCATCAGACGTGGCGGGCGCTGTCTTCGTGTCGCAAGGCGAGCCTGCTTTCCCGCAAGAGCAAACCAAAACGCCGAGATGAGAGGGCCGACACGTGAGCGATTTGATTCTTTACACCTCCGAAGATGGGCAGTCCCATTTGCAGTTGCGGGTGGACGGGAAAACGGCCTGGCTGACACAGCTGGAGATCGCCGAGCTGTTTCAGACGACCAAACAGAACGTCTCGCTTCATGCGAAGAACATTTTTGAGGAGGGGGAATTGCGGCCGGAGGCAACTGTCAAGGAATCCTTGACAGCTCAACAGACGGCCACAACGACGAAGGGGACGAAGAAACCGGCCGGGCAAAGGAAGAAAGGGTAGAATCGCTGATCCATTGTGATGCGTGTTCCCGTTCAACCTCAGATGCTTCGGTGGGCCGTCGACCGTGCGGGCGTCACTCTAGATGACGTGCGCGCCCGTTTTGCGAAGTACGATGACTGGCTGGCGGGGACGGTGTTGCCGACATTGAAGCAGTTGGAGCAGTTTGCCCAGGCGATGCATGCCTCCATCGGATATTTCTTTCTACCTGAACCGCCGGTGGAGGTCATCCCGATCCCCGATTACCGAACCGTGGCTGGTCGCGGTGTCGCCAGACCCTCTCCCGATTTGCTCGACACGCTATATATCTGTCAGCAAAGACAAGAGTGGTATCGCGAATACGCCGTGGCGATGAGGGAACCGACACTCTCCTTTGTCGCCTCGGTGGATCGTCGCGCCCGGACTCAGGACGCGGCCAACCTGATTCGGCACGCGTTGGGGTTCGACATCGAGCAGCGCCAGCTGCTCTCGCGATGGGAGGACGCACTGCGCCATTTCATCAGTCAGGCCGAGGATCTGGGCGTACTTGTCATGGTCAGTGGCGTCGTTGGCAGCAACAACAACCGCAAGCTGAATACCGAAGAGTTCCGCGGCTTTGCTCTGAGTGACCCGCTTGCTCCGCTCGTGTTCATCAACGGCTCGGACTCGAAGTCCGCGCAGATGTTCACGCTCGCGCACGAGCTGGCCCACCTCTGGTTAGGCGAGTCCGCGCTTTCCAATCCCACGCTTCGTGCGCCATCGACCGATGCGCTGGAGCGTTGGTGCAATGAGGTTGCCGCAGAGTTGCTGGTACCGCTTGATGCGATCACACGCGACTACGACCCGGATGCCGGCCTGCAGCAGGAGCTGCAGCGCCTGGCTCGCGTGTTCAAGGTCAGCACGCTTGTCATCTTGCGCAGGCTGCGTGATGCGAATATGCTATCGCAGGCCGCCTTTTGGGCCGCCTACGACGAAGAGGTCGCCCGGGTGCGTTTGCTTGACCAGTCGGGTGCAGGCGGGGGCAACTTTTACAACACGACTGCTGCACGCGTCGGAAAGCGGTTTGCCCGCGCGATCATCGGCAGTGCCCTTGAGGGCCGGGCCTCGTTCTCCGAAGCGCTCCGCCTCCTGGGTTTCAAGAAGATGTCGACGTTTAAGGACTTGGGTCAGACCGTGGGGGTGGCGATCTGATGACCTACCTTTTGGATTCCAATGTTTTCATGAGCGCGAAGCAATTGCACTACGGGTTCGACTTTTGTCCCGCATTCTGGGAGTGGCTGATTCGGATGAACGGAGCTGGCAAGGTATTCAGCATCGAAAAGGTCGCCGATGAGATTCAGGCCGGCGCGGATGAGTTGTCCGACTGGGCAGCAAAGCTTGCTGCCGGGTTCTTCCAGTCGCCTGATCAACAGACCTTGCCCGCACTCACCGCTGTAAGCCAATGGGCCAGCCAGTACGCGTTCCCCGACGGGAAGCACTACACCCCGGCCGCCATTAGCACATTTCTCCAGATCGCGGACTATTATCTCGTCGCTCAGGCACTGGCCGGCGGTTACACGATCGTGACCCACGAAGTTCCCGCCAATACGGTCAGTAAGATTAAGATTCCCAATGCATGCCTCAATTTGAAGGTGAAATACGTCACCCCGTTTGAAATGCTCCGCACGGAGCGGGCCCGTTTCGTGCTCCAACAAGCATCCGCAGGCGAAACCGGCTCTATGCCATATTGGAGGGATTAACGTGACTAACTCGATCTCGATTCCCTCAGTCTCCGTGAAGTACGCCCACGATGGCCGCTCGGCGACGGCGGATGCGCTGGGCATGCGGCCGATGCAGGCCCGCGTGTGGCTGCAACGCGGCGAACGGTACTTGCTGATCAAAAGCCCGCCGGCATCGGGAAAGAGCCGGGCGCTGATGTTCGTGGCGTTGGATAAGCTGCGTCACCAGGGGCTGAAGCAGGCCATCATCGTCGTGCCGGAAAAGAGCATCGGGGCGAGCTTCCACGACGAACCGCTGAGCAAGTACGGTTTCGAAGCCGACTGGCACGTCGAGCCCAAGTGGAACCTGTGCGACGCGCCCGGCGGGGATAATGGCGGGAAGGTCGAGGCCGTGCGGAAGTTCCTGGCCGCTGGGAACGCCGACTTCCCCGTCGGCTCCGGGACGAAAAGTGCCGACGGGGACGTCGGCGTTCCCAGGACCCTCGTCTGCACGCACGCGACGTTCCGCTTCGCGGTGGAGAAGCTGGGCGTGGAGGCGTTTGATGACCGCTTGATCGCGGTGGACGAGTTCCATCACGTGTCATCCAGCGAGGACAACAAGCTTGGTGAATTTGTGCGGCAACTGATCGGGCGGGACAAGACCCACATCGTCGCGATGACCGGCAGCTATTTCCGCGGCGACGCGGCGGCGGTGCTGCATCCGGACGATGAGGAGAAGTTCCGCACTGTCACCTACACCTACTACGAACAGCTCAACGGGTACACGTACCTGAAAGAGCTGGACATCGGCTACTACTTCTACACCGGGTCATATCTTGAGCAGCGCGAGGGGAAGAAGAGCATCTTCGACGTGTTGAACCCAACTGAGAAAACGATCATTCATATCCCCAACGTGAACGCCCGTGAGAGCACGCGGGACAAGATCAACGAGGCCAACGCGATCCTGAGCGGATTGGGCGAGTGGCAAGGCGTGGACCCGGTCACGGGCTTTCAACTGATCAAGACCCCATCCGGCAAGGTGCTGCGGGTGGCGGATCTGGTGGACGATGAGATCAAGCGTGATAAGGTTGCGGCAGCGTTGCGGGATTCATCGCAGAAGAACAACCCCGACCACGTGGACATCATTATCGCGCTCGGCATGGCGAAGGAAGGGTTCGACTGGATTTGGTGCGAGCATGCGTTGACGGTGGGGTATCGGTCGAGCTTGACGGAGATCGTGCAGATCATCGGCCGGGCGACGCGGGATGCGCCGGGTAAGACGCGGGCGCGGTTCACGAACTTGATCGCCGAGCCGGACGCGGCCGAAGCGGCGGTGGTTGAGGCGGTGAACGATACCCTGAAGGCGATTGCGGCCAGCCTGCTGATGGAGCAGGTGCTGGCGCCGCGGTTCGAGTTCAAACCGAAGAATCCCACAAGCGGGCCGACACCGGGATTGGACTATGGGCCGGAAGGATATCAGCCGGGCAAAGAGAACATCGGCGTGGACCCGGTAACGGGCGGCATTCAGATGGAGATCAAGGGGCTGGCGGTCCCCAAGAGCGAAGAGGCCCAGCGCATCTGCCGCGAGGATTTGAACGAGCTTGTGACAGCGTTTGTGCAGGATGAGCGTACACTACAGATCGGCATGTTCGACAAGGAAACACCGCCGCAGGAGGTAACGCAACTGCGGATGGGTAAGATCGTCAAGGACAAGTATCCGGCGCTTACGGATGAGGATCAGGAGGCGATTCGCCAGCAGGCGGTAGCAGCGATCAATTTCGTGCAGGCCGGGAGAAAAGCCCTGGCCGACGCGATCGAAGCTGGCGAATCGGAAGCCACGAACACAGCACTGATCGACGGCATCAGGCGGTACGCAATGTCGGTGCGCGAGCTGAACATCGATATGATCGACGCGATCAACCCATTCGGCGCAGCTTATGCGATCATGGCCAAGTCTCTGGGCGAGGCGCGGCTGCGGGCGATTGCGGACGTGATTGCCGCGCGGAGAATTGTGCTCAGCCCTGAAGAGGCCCGCATGCTGGCGGTTCGAGCGCACCGGTTCAAGACCGAACGCGGGCGGTCACCGTCGCTAACGTCGCCGGATGCATGGGAAAAGAAAATGGCTGAGGGCGCGCGGGCTTACATGCAGTATGCGAAGGACGGGCTGTACAAGAAGTGAGCCTTCATGAATGAGATTGACGACGAAACGCTGATGAAAGACCTCGCCGAAGACTTCGGCGTGGAAGAGAAGCCCGCTGGCCGGTCGGCGCTGGAGCAACGCATCCTGGCGGGGTTTGAAGAGATCGGCCGATTTGTGGAGCTGCACGGCCGGATTCCGCAGCACGGCGAGGGCCGGGATATTTTCGAACGATTGTACGCGGTGCGGCTGGACCGCTTGCGACAGTCCCCCGAGTGCCGGGCGGTGCTGAGGGACGTCGACACGCGCGGGTTGCTCGGTGAAACCGCGGACGCAACGCGCATCGCATCTGACGCGCCCGACGACGCCGAGCTGCAGGCATCGCTCGCGGAACTCGAGTCAGGGGGTGACGACGTCACCAAGCTGACTCACGTGCGGTCGTACGAGGACCGTAAGGCGGCGGAAGAGGTCGCGCAGCGCACGCCGTGCGCGGACTTTGAGAAGTTCCGGCCCACATTTGAGAAGGTGCAGCAGGAACTGAATGCGGGCCTCCGCCAGACGGAGAAGTTCCACCACGACGGCAAGCTGGAGCCCGGCGATCTATTCATCCTTTCCGGCCAGAAGGTACTGGTAGCAGACGCTGGCGAAATCATGATGAAGTCGTTCGGCCGGGAGGACCGCCGTCTGCGGGTTATCTTCGACAATGGCACTGAGTCGAATCTGCTGCTGCGATCGTTGCAGCGGGCGCTGTATAAGGATGAGCGTAATCGCCGAGTTCTGAAGCCTGACGTAGAAGCAGCTTCGCTCTTTTCGGATGCGATCGAAGAGGGGGACTTGGCGACTGGTTGGATTTATGTGCTTCGTAGTCAATCGGAGCATCCTTTTGTCGCGCAGAACCGGGATGTTCTTCACAAGATAGGGGTGACGGGCGGCGATGTTAAGAGCCGGGTTGCCAACGCGAAGAAGGACCCGACGTATCTGCTGGCGGATGTGGAAATCGTGGCGACGTTCAAGCTGGCGAATGTCAACCGGAAGGCGCTGGAGGTGTTGTTGCACAAGATATTTGCGCGGGCTCGGTTGGATTTGGAGTTGAAGGATCGATTCGGGGGGCAGGTGGAGCCCAGGGAGTGGTTTCTCGTTCCGCTGGCGGTGATCGACGAGGCGATTGGGAGGATCAAGGACGGGACGATTGGTGACTTCCGGTATGACCGGGAAGCGGCGCGGTTGGCTCGGATTTGAGCGCTGCACTCATTTGGGTGGTTTGTGGAATTATCGAATTATGGGGTGGCAGGCGGAGAAGGGTCGGGCAGAAATTGCGGAGAATCGCCCCGCGAGCGGAGCGGGAGATGGGTTTGTTTATTTTTTGGTGGGTGGTGCGGGGGGTGGGGGGATGGTGGAGTTGTCGTCGACGATGGCGTCTTCGGCGCCGTGGGCGGAGCCGTCGAGGTTGTTTGCCGTTGCTTTTGCCAATTCATCTTTAGACCAGTTCTTGACGTAGTCCTGCCGCCGCTTCTGGAACGTATCGATCTCGGACTGGAGCTTGGCCATTCGCAACATGCGGAGTGCGATTTCAACGGTCACCTGATCATTTTGGGCGCGTTCCATGGCGGTACGGGCTTCAAGCTCTTTGGCGGCGTTATTGCTCAATTTGGCTTCTTTGAATTTGATTTGAGCGCCAAAAACCTGATCGCGAACCTGTGCCTGCTTAATGGCAACGTTGCGGAGCTCCGGGTCTTTCTGAGCTGCGATCGGGCGATATTGTTTGAGGATGAGTTCTTTGGCGCGCTCGAACTGGATGGGCCGGTTCTGTAGCTGGGCCATCATGAAGTTGATGCGGTTTGGGCAGTTCGCCTTCATGAACTCAACGGCATTTCGCCACTCCTGATCGGTGTTGATCTTGGGCGGCTGCGATTGCAACAGGCGGGCACGGTTGTCGGTTTGGCTTTGCGATTGGGCACTTTGGGCGTTGACGGTGGACTGGCCGGAGCCGAAGCCGCCCAAGGCGAGAACGCCCGCACAGACGAGATATGCCGCCGAATCAATTGCTTTCATGTCTGATATCGCCCCTGCGATTCCTTAATCCTGCACCGATCCGATGTTCAGCAGATATTGCGAAACATCGTCCTGTGGAGCTGTTTCCTTTTTGGAGCTGTTGGCGTTCAACGCATTGGCTAGTTCGGGATTTGGAGAGTCAAAAGATAAGCGGAAGAGGTCCAGGTTCTCGTCTTGCGCGACAACTGGAAGCGGTGTGGGATCGGTTCTGGCGCTTGGAGCTCTCTCTTCGTGGTGTCGATTCATCCACACGAGGGATGCAACCAGAACTGCGGCGGCGAGTGCTGAGGGCATCAACCAGGGGCGCACCTTCTTTTCCAGCGGAACCCGCTTGACGGGCAGCACCAGCCGGGGCTCGGCCATTCGCTGGCGCATCGCGCGGCCAACCGATCGGGCAACCGCGTTTACGTTCACTTGCGATGCTGAGGCGTTGTCGGCCTGGGCGATCGTGCTTTCGATGTGTTGCTGAATCGAACCGAGGCGATCTAATTCGCCGGCGAGCGCGGGCTCGGCCAGCCGCCGCCGATCGATCAGCGATCGATCGGCCTCGGGCAGTTCGTCTGCCAGATAGAGCAGCAGGATTTGAGAATCGTCTGTCAGTGTCTCGATCACATCAACCATCCTCGCCGGTGTTGGGTGGAACCCGTAAGGGTCACGCCTCCATCAGCGTCTTCAATTTTAACATTGCCTTGTGCATTCGGCCTAATGCCGTGTTGAGCGGGCAACCGACCACTTTGGCAATCTCCAGAAATTTCATGTCACTGTAATACCGCAACATCAGTACCTGCCGTTGATTCTCGGGCAACATCGCGATGGCGCGTTTCAGTTTTTCGGCCTGCTCGAAACCTTCTATCCGATGGGACGCATCCGGGCCTTGCTCATCGGTGATCAGCTTAAGGCCTTCCTTGGCCACCCTTTCCCGACCTCTGGATCGCCAGAAGTCGTTGGCTTTGTTGGTTGCGATGCGAAACAACCATGCTTTAAACCCGCCTGCGGACAAAGTCGGGTCGAACTTCTCGATGTGGTCCAGAACGCTGAGCCAAGTCTGCTGGTGCAACTCCTCGGCGGCCTGGTCCCCCGTAACACGCTGCAAATAATGCAACAGTGCTTTGCAGTGGCGCTTCACCAGCGACTCGCCGGCCGCAGCATCGCCTTCGCGAAGCCGCTGCAGCAGCGCTTCGTCACTGACAACCGGCAGAGCAGGTTCCAGGACAATAGGCACCATCGACATTCATCCGGCCGTCGCTCTATCTAACGTGCGACAGGCAAAATTATTACCATAATACAATATCGCATCTTTGGGCCATTTTCCGGTGTAATTATTGGTCAAATCGCAATTTATGCCCTGGCTTTGCTGGTGGGAATGTAGGACTAACCCCGATGTGGGTCTGAGGCGGAGGAACAGCAAGCCGGTGAGTTTCCTTGCTGGGCGCGGGGCGAACCCTATACTCCGCGTCCGATGCGAGCCAAGGGATTGATTTGCGTTGCGATGGGATGTGCGAGTGCGGGCGGGTGCGTGGAGCGCTCGATGGATGTCACAAGCAACCCGCCGGGGGCGCTGGTGACGATGAATGACCAGGAGGTGGGGCGGACTCCCTTCAACAAGACGTTTACATGGTACGGGACGTTTGAAGTGCAGGTGCGCAAAGAGGGGTACGAGACGCTGAAGGTTGATACGCCGGTCATTGCGCCGTGGTGGCAGTGGCTTCCGTTCGATTTACTGGCGGAGGTGGTCCCGCTTCGGCTGGAAGATCATCACGAGGTGGCGTATTCGCTCAAGCCGGTCAGCGATGTGCAGGCCGATCCCGAGGCCATCGTTCAACGCGGCCAAGCCCTGCGGGAAAGACTCGAAAGCAGCCAGCTTCCCCAAGCTGCCAGCCAGCCCGCGAAGAAACCCGTCAAGATAAAGCCAAAGCCCCCTTGACCCAAGGGAGCGATCCAATGGTGGATTTGCCGATCTACCGGTCGATCAGGTCCAACTTCGCGGCCACTGAAACGGACGACCGTTGGCTTCGTCTTCATCCAATATGTGGCGAGTGCTATTACGTAAGCGTCCGGAAATGCGACCAGCAGTGGCCCTTAACAAATGGGTGCCGGTGTTGTCAGTGCTTCTTCTGACAACGCCACGCCAAGCGCCTGCGGATGCACAGATCCCATTGACGCAGGCCGCCGCGAATTCGCCCACGCCGTCCGCGGAATTGTCTCGACTGAATCGCGGTCAGGAATTACGACGCTTTCTTCTTGCTTCATTGTCGCCGACAACCGGTGTCGCAACGACGCAAACGGGAATGCCGGCGAATCTGGTTTTGCTCGCAAGTTCTAAAACCCCTGCCGATTTCGCTTCTTCCACCGTCGTTGTGCACGAGCGATTCGATCAGAACCCCACCGGCGTTTGGGTTGGGTACGCCGATGGCCACCTGGAATTTGTGCGAAATGAGGTCGAGCTGAAGGCTTGCGTAAGCCAACCCCAGATTCTTAAAGACATCATCGCCGCGCGGGGGACACTCGCATTTGATCCACCCAGGCAAGCCGCCGTTGCGACCGGGCAGCTTCAGATCCGCGTCTTAGATCCCGAGGGCCATCCCGTTGAAGGCGCCATGCTGGGTTGTTTTGGATCCCTTGGCGACCTGTATCCGGACAAGCCCAATGCATATTTCGTGATTAAGCACGAACCCAAGGGCGCGACCACGAATGCCGCGGGTGAAGTCTTCGTGAATGCGGAATCGGTCTTCATTCCGGATTCTCCACGTTTTCACGATCAGACTATCGCGCCGCTTTATGTTCTGACGAAAACGCATGCACTGGCGGCGCTGACTGAAGTGAATCGATCCGAATTCACGGCTGGCAAGGTTCGCGAAATTCGATTGCAGCCGGCCTGTAGAGTCACGGGCGAACTGACAAGCCTGGGATTGATTGGCTCGGGCATCAGCCCGCATTTGGCCGGTGCAGTCGCATTTAAGGCGGGAATGTTCCGTCTTCAGTCACTCGAGAGTGTGCGCACCGATTCACGGTACGAATTCATTTTGCCCCCAGGCAATTACGGGATTTCCTCGGGGGCGTACGGGGGCCGAAAGGTTTTGCGGTATGTCCGCATAGAGGCTAACCAGCGCGAGATGCGCCTTCAAATCGATCTGCCGCCGGCCAATGAATCCAATGGTTTCGGACGGCCAGCCCCGGAGCTTGGCAAACTAGTAGGTTGGAAAAATGGCCCGCCTGTTCGACTTGTCGACCTTCGCGGGAAAGTCGTGCTGATCGACTTTTGGGGATATTGGTGCCCTTCGTGTGTCGAGGATATGCCCACCCTGATGGCGATTCATGATGAGTTCAAGGATCGCGGGTTGATTGTCATCGCGGTGCATGACAACAGCGTCTCATCGATTGAGGAAATGGATGCTAAGCTCGCGCGGCCGCGTAAAGACTACTGGCGAGGGCGTGATCTACCTTTCCTCGTCGCACTTGACAGCGACCAATCGCCTCACGCGTCCGATCAAGCCGAGGCGTCACATGGCTCGACCACTGCCGCGTTTGGTGTCAGAAGTTTTCCCACAACTTTTGTTGTCGGTCGTGATGGTACGCTTCTGCGCGAGATCGACCTGAACAACGCCAACGCGCGCGCAGAGATCAAGAAAATCCTGGAGATGAACCCTTCGTTGAAATAGCCGGTGCGTAGTTGCCCATAGCCGCCAGGCGCTATTCGTCGACTGAAGCGAGAGGGGGCGATGGGGCGGAGGAAGATCAAATAAGCTGCACCGAAAGCGCTACTTCTGGCGGAAGTCGATCCGGCATTTGGTCAGATCGTAGGGGGAGAGCTGGACCTTGACGCGATCACTCGGCTTGCGACCAAGCCCGCCAAGGTGAAGCAGAAATAGCCATTATTCGACTGCGCAATTAGTGCAAATTCCTATTGGTTGACGATTAATGGACGTAGGCGGATGCTCCCGGGCCTTCCGCCCACGGGTATTAAATTTGCGCTCCCGCTGCACCAACATGGGGGGTGCATTAAGTATTTGGCACATCATTCCATCCTCAGTCCGGAAACTTGGGGAACCGTGGCGTGAAGGGAATGGAAGACGATGAACGGACCCGGCGGCGCGTCAGTTACGGAGCTGTTTCGGGCCTTGGGGCCGGGGCTTCGGCTCTATGCGCGTCAATGGGTTGATGTGTCGGTTGCGGATGATGTGGTGCAGGATGTGTTTATCCGGCTGCTTTCAGGTGGGAAGGTGCCGAATGAGCCGCGAACGTGGCTTTATCGGTGCGTGAGGAACGCGGCGATCAGTGCCGCTCGATCGACCCGCCGGCGCGGACGTCGTGAGCAGGCGGTCGCAACGGATGCGTCGGCCTGGTTCATCGCCTGTCCTGAAGACCGCATCGACGCACACGCGGCGCGGGAGGCGATGTCGAAGCTGCCGTCGACGCAGCGGGAAATCCTCACCCTGCGGGTCTGGTCGGGGCTGACGTTAGCCGAAATCCGGGACATAACGGCCTTGCCGACTTCAACAATCCACGACCAATTACACGCGGCGCTTGCGACGCTGCGCGCTCAACTGGAGCAATCATGCAGGAAAACGAATCCTTCGACGCAGACGAAATCGAATTAATGCAGTCACTGGGCAGTCTGCGGCCGGCATCGCCGGAAGTTTCAGAGCAGACGCTTTGGTACCAAGCCGGTCTGCATGCTGGCTTGCGTCGCGCGCGGCTCTGGGGAGGAGTTGCGGCGGCGGTGGTGGTTTTGGCCGTGGGAATGTTTGCCGTGCGTCCGGGCGGGTCGACGGTTTACGTGGATCGGGTTGTTGTTCAAGGCGTTGGGTCGTCGGTCAAACCGGGGACGGGATCGACGTCCCCACTGGCCCGGTCACCGGTCGCGTCAATCGACTATTTGCGACTTCGTGATGCCGTCGAGCAACTAGGCATGGATGCTCTACCCCAGGGCGAGGGTTCAGGCGATCTTTCTCAACCGACCCAGCGCGCCTGGGCGCCGCAGAATCCTGCCGCGGCGCCCAGTCCATGGGATTCGCTCAATACAAGAGGCTAAATCATGAACCTGTTCAGAATGACCTTGTTTGCTCTTAGTTTATCGCTATCTGGAATGACGGCTCGCGCCCAGGAGTCAGCAGCCAACCGCCCGCGCGGCCCTGAGATCGTCAACCTGACCCTGCATCGGCAAGCGGCCACTCGACCGGCGTTGCAATTCAAGCTCTTGCCCGACATCACAGACCAAAGGCCGGGCAACGGCGCGGGGCTTTACCTGGCCGCCTCCCGCGTGGGGCCCGATCCAAAGGCGGCCGACGAGCTATCCGGTCGCCTTGGCGATCGCTTCCGAGATTTGCCCATGGACCAGCTCGCCGCCAGCGATTTGGTCAGCGCGCTTCAACCCTTTGCCGAACGGCTCGACATGCTCGATCTTGCCGCCCGGCGTGAGGACGCGCGGTGGGAGTCCACCATTCGCGATTGGGGGGCTGTCGCATCACTTGCCTATCTCACCGACATGCGCGTCAACGCGCGAATCCTCAGTCTCAAGGCGCGCGGGCAGATCGCCCGTCACGATTGGAAGGCCGCCCACCACACGTTGCAAACCGCGTTTTCGATGGCCCATCAGATGAACGATCGTGCCGTGTTGATTCAGGGACTGATCGAAACGGGAATTGCCGATCTGCTGTTGGATCGAATTGTTGAGTGGTCCGGCCAAGGCGATGCGCCAAATCTGTATTGGCCCCTTACCGATCTGCCCGCGCCGTTCATCGACCTGCGCGCAATCAGCCAGTGGGAGCAGGCGATGGTTTACTTCACCTATCCGCCCCTTTCCGCGACCGCGCCCGAGCAGCTCTCAGCGGAGCAATGGAAGAACATTTTTGCCGGCTTCGATCGCCTGATGCAGTCGTATGGTCAAAAGCCCATCACCCCATTACAACTTTCGTGGCTCATCGCCTCTACCCATCCCAAGGCGAAGGAAGCATTGCTTGCTGACGGAATGTCCGCGGCAAAGGTCGATTCTCTGTCAATCGATCAAGTCGTCGGAATCTACCTCTTCCGACAATATGTGGCTGCATCGGATGACGCCTGGAAAGACTGGGAACTTCCGTTATGGCAGGGGGCGGGAAGGGTTCCCATTTTGAACAGCGACTGGGAAACGCGTCGGGAGCGGGAAGCTGAGAACCCGTTCCTGGCGCTGATTCCCATGGTTAACAATGCGCGGTACCAATTCGCGCGGGTTGATCGAAAAGTTTGCGCCCTGCGGATTATCGAATCGATTCGCGACTTTGCCGCGTCTCACGAAGGGCATTTC
This sequence comes from Tepidisphaeraceae bacterium, assembly GCA_036794395.1. Taxonomy (GTDB): domain Bacteria; phylum Planctomycetota; class Phycisphaerae; order Tepidisphaerales; family Tepidisphaeraceae; genus DASXMX01. The sequence goes on from DAIRGS010000163.1 coordinate 15,971, forward strand.
CCAGGATCGCTGGATGAGCTCACGACTCTGCCGGTTTCGATTGACCCCGTGACGGGCAAACCATTTCCCTATCGACTGGACGGCAACACCGCCGTTCTCGAATCACTGCCTGAGAATCCCAAATACCCCGCAACCGGCACCCAATACCACCTGACCATCGCTCACTGACCCCATGCTTCAGGAGAATCATATGAAGGCACGCAACCCGACTGAAAACATTTGCACCGTGACACGGGTTTTTAACCCGTGTGAGCGAGACTTCTCCAATTATAAACTCTACGAATCGAATTATTCTTACTTTTCGCTGCGCCAGCACGGGTTGCAAACCCAATACCGTTCAACGCTGGATCACGATGCAGTCTCGGAA
>DAIRGS010000164.1:0-16226 GCA_036794395.1 Tepidisphaeraceae bacterium
ATAACTCAACGATGAACCAAAATCACGCGAAAAATACGTTATATTCATCATGCCACCCCGGCCCTCTCCCGGAGGGAGAGGGGGAAATGCGTTTGTGGAGAAAGCGGATTCGCGTTCGGCTACTTTACCAGCTGACTGAGCTTGAAGATCGGCAGGATGATGCTCATCGCGATGAAGCCGACGATGCCGCCCATGAGGACGATCATCAGCGGTTCGATCATGGCGGTGACGCTCTTGATGACGTTCTTGAGTTCCTTGGCGTAGAACTCGGAGACCTGGTCGAGGACTTCGCCGAGTTTGCCGGACTCTTCGCCGGCGCCGATCATTTGGACGACGGAGCGGGGGAGCAGGGGGCTCTTGGCCAGGGGCATCGAGATCTTCTTGCCCTGCTTCACGGCGGTGAACACGGCGCGCCACATCCGGCGATAGAGCGCATTGCCCGAGATGTCGGCGGTAATGCTGATCGTGTCGAGGATGGGGACGCCGGCGTTTACAAGCTGGCCCATCGTGTGCAGGCTGCGGCTGATGTAGAGCGCGCGGAACATTTTCTTAAAGAGCGGGACAGTCAGTTTGACCTTATCCCACCAGAGCCGGCCCCAATCGGTTTTGAGCATGAGGAAGAATCCCCATGCTGCGGCGATCACCGCGAAGAGGATGATGTACCAGTAGCCGCGTAGAAATCCGGAGAGGAACAGCAGGAATTTGGTCGGGGCGGGAAGCGCTTCTTCCTTGCCCTGGAACAGCACCATGAAGCGCGGCAGCACGAAGGCGAGCAGGAAGAGGGTCGTGCCGGTGGCCATGACGCCAATGATGCCGGGATAGATCATGGCGCCGACAACCATGCTGCGCGTCTCAATTTGCTGGGCAAGGTAAGTGGCGATGCGGTCGAGCATCTTGCTGAAACCGCCGGACAGCTCCGACGCTTTCACCATGTTGATGTACAGCGGCGAAAACGTCTTGGGGTAGCGCATCAGGGCGTCGGAGAACTGCTTGCCCGATTCCACGTCCTTTTTCATCTGCACCAGCATGGCGCGGAACTTGGGGTTGGCGATCTGATCGGAAATGCCCTCGATCGCGGCACGAATGCTGATGCCGGCGCGAATCATGACCGCGAGCTGGCTGGTGAAGTTCTGAATGTCCTTGGCGCTGGGGCCAAAGTTGACCGAGAAGTTAATCTTGCCCTTATGCCCGGCGGATTCGGCGGGAGTGAGCGAGAGAATGTATTCGCCCCGCGCGCGGAGCTGCTCCGATGCGGCCTTGAGGTCGGCGGCCTGAATGTGGCCGGCCGTGACCTTGCCATTGGCTCCAGATGCTTCGTAGCGATAGGTAGGCATAGTCAATCAGTAGGCAATAGGCAGCCGGCAGTAGGCAGAAATCACTGCCAACTCCCTGCTGACTACTGCCCACCCTCATTAGGCGGCCAGGGCACGTTCCAGTTTTTCGGGATGAGCGGCCTGGGCGATGGCATCTTCCCGGGTAATGAATCCGTTCACGAACAGTTGCTTGATCGAGCTATCCAACGTCTGCATTCCCAGCGCTCGGCTGGTCTCGATGACGTTGGAAATCTCGAAGATTCGGTTTTCGCGGATGCAGTTTCGCACTGCGGGCGTACACAGCATGATCTCGACCGCGGGCACCATGCCCGGCTGGTCGGCGCGACGGAACAGCGTCTGGCTGATGACGGCCTGAAGGGTGTTGGCGAGCATCGAGCGGATCTGGTTCTGCTCTTCGCTGGGGTAAATATCGATGATACGCTCGATCGTCTGCGGAGCGTTGACGGTGTGGAGCGTGCTGAAGACCAGGTGGCCGGTTTCGGCGGCGGTGATGGCGGCGCTGGTGGTTTCCAGATCGCGCATTTCACCGACCAGGATGGTGTCGGGGTCCTGACGGAGCACGTGGCGAAGGCCGGACGAAAAGCTCGGAACGTCGGAGCCCACTTCGCGCTGCTCGATGGCGCACTTGTTGCTGATAAATGCGTATTCGATCGGGTCTTCGAGCGTAATAATGTGGCCCTGCTCGCGGCGATTGACCGCATCGACCATCGCGGCAAGCGTCGTGCTCTTACCGGAGCCGGTGGGCCCGGTGACGATGATCAAGCCGCGGGGGAGATAGGTCAGGCGGTTGCAGATTTCCGGCAGCAAAAGCTGCTCGATGGGCCGCACCTTATCGTTAATGGTTCGGAACGCCATGGCAATGCTGTTGCGCTGCCAGTGGGCGTTGACGCGGAACCGGCCGAGTCCGGGGATTTCGTAAGAAAAGTCGGCATCGCGCCTGGTTTCAAAATCCGGCCAGCGCTTTTCGCCCAGGATCTCTTTGCAGATGCGCAGCGAGCCCTCGGGCGTAATCATGGGGAAGTCGCTGGGCTGCACGATGGTGTGGATGCGATAAAGCGGGGGCGCGCCGACCATCAGGTGAATGTCGGACGCCTTGGCTTCAACCGCGTTCCGGAGGATGTCGTTGATCAGGCTCATATCTTTTTTGCCCGGGGCTTACGACCCGTGCTTCCTCTCTAATTTCCAAACCATTCGGGTGCGATGCAAACCGCGGAGAAAATACGATTCACCACGGAGGCACGGAGGACACGGAGAGCATTTGGGATTTGCGATTTGCGATTTGAAATTTCAGATCACCGGTGGCAGAGCTCCCAACGGGTCTAATTCATAGATCGCATTTCTCCGTGTTCTCCGTGCCTCCGTGGTGAATCGCATTTTCCGTTGTGCATCACGTTCTTTTCGGACTAAGCCGCGTTCTCAGTGACTCTTAGGATTTCATCGACCGTCGTAAGGCCCTGCATAACCTTGGCAAAACCGTCTTCGCGAAGCGTAACCAGCCCTCGTTCACGGCAAAGTTTGCGCAGAAGGTTTACATCGGGGCTTCGAGTCACCATGTCGCGGAGGGAGTCGTCCATGACCAGTAATTCGTAGATGCCCAGACGGCCGGCATAACCGGTCTTTCGGCAACGATCGCAGCCTTTGCCTTTGAATGTCTTCTCGGCTTTGAAGCCTTGGAGCGTGAGGAACTCACGCATTTCGTCGGTGGGGACAAATTCCTCGCGGCAATTCTGGCATATTTTTCGGACCAGTCGCTGGGCCAGAATCGCGTTCACGGCCGCGCTGATCAGATAAGGCTCAACGCCAACGTTGATGAGTCGCGTGATCGAAGCAGGAGCGTCGTTGGTGTGAAGCGTGCTAAGAACCAGGTGGCCGGTGAGGGACGCCTGCACGGCAATGTTGGCGGTTTCGGCATCGCGGATTTCGCCGAGCATGACCACGTCGGGGTCCTGTCGGAGCAAGCTGCGCAGGGCGGCTGAGAAGCTCATGCCGATCTTGTCGTAAACCTGCACCTGTGTGGCCTGGGCGAGGTGATATTCGATGGGGTCTTCAACGGTGCTGATGTTCAGCTTATTGCCGTCCATGCAGCGGAGCGATGAATATAGTGTGGTGGTTTTGCCTGAGCCGGTAGGGCCGGTCACCAGAAGAATGCCGTGCGGCTGATCGATCTGACGCAGCCAGATGGTGAAGCAATTGTCGCTGAAGCCCAGGTCCTTCAGCTCCACGCTGATCGATTTATTATCGAGAATACGCATGACGCACTTCTCACCGTACGGGGTGGGAAGCGTGCTGACGCGAAGATCGATTTTGCGACCGTGTATGACGCAGCGGATGCGGCCGTCCTGCGGAAGACGGCGCTCGGCGATGTCGAGGTTCGACATGATTTTGAGACGCGAAATGATCGCGGCCATCATGTTGTGTGGAGGGCTCATGGCCTCGAATAACACGCCGTCAATTCGATAGCGGATTTTGAGGGCTTTTTCCTTGGGCTCAATGTGAATATCGCTGGCGCCCTGTTTGAGAGCGTCGAAAAGCAGATAGTTGACGAAGCGAATGACCGGCGACTCGTTGCCGAGCTTTTCCAGGTCGGTGACATCGTCTTTGTCTTCCTTGACGAGCTGCACCTCGTCATCGGCCATGTCCTTGATGATCTCCTCGACCTTGAGATCGGTCGTAGCACTGGTGAGCTGCTCGACGATGCGGCCGATATCGGCGCCGGCCACCGCGACGACCTTCATGTCCCTGCGAAGTTTGCGTTTGAGCTCATCGAGGAGGAAAACGTTGGCCGGGTCTGCCATGCCCAGGACCAGAATCTTGTCTTCGAACCGCATCGGCAGCACGAGATTCTTACGGATGAAATCGAGCGGAAGAAGCTCGAATGCCTGAGAATCGATCTGCGATTTTTCGGGGATTTCAAAAGGGACGCCAAGCGTCTCGGCCAGGGCCGAGAGCAACTGCGGTTCGGTGGCCGCGTTCATTGTCGCCAGAATCTGCGACAACGTTTTGCCTGGCGTCTGAGCGGCGACTTTTCGGGCCTGGTCGAGCTGCTCTTCGTTGATGTGGCCGCGTTCGAGAAGCAGTTGCTCGACGCTTTTCCGAGCCGGGCCGGTGGCGGGTTCCCAGAGGGATTGGAAATCGGCGACTGGGTCTCCGGACTGATTGTCGCGGATTTCCGGCCCGGTTTCGGCGGGCTGTGATGCTGATGTTGATCGGCGTCCAAACATGGATTCATTCCCGGTCAGGGGGCTAATCTGTACGACTTTTCGGCTACACGTGCAGGCTTCAAGGCCTGCACCACAAACTTCGTGGCATGGGCTTCCAGCCCATGATCGCGGGGGATGACCTCCAACGACGCGCACGATTTGGGAAAACCAAGTTTCGACATCAGACAACCTTCTGATTCGGCGGAAGAAATTGCTCCCTTAAGGAGAGTTGGTTTTCCCACATCTAACCCGTCGCCGGCCCCGAAGCGTCCCTAACCACGGCTTGGAAAGCCGTGCCACGAAGATCTAAATGACCGTGCGCGATTCCACGGTTCGTGGCATGGGCTTCCAGCCCATGATCGCGAGGGATGACCACCAGCGACGCGCACGATTTGGGAAAACCGAGTTTCGACATGAGACAGCCTTCTGATTCGCCGGAAGAAAATGCTCCCTTAAGGAGAGTTGGTTTCCCCACATCTAACCCGGCGTCGACCCGAGGCTTCCTTTAACCACGGCCTGGAAGGCCGTGCCACTTAATTCTGCATTTTGATCTCGAAGCGATATTGGCCGCTGGAGACGACGACGGCACTGGGCGTTATCTGCTCGATCTTGAGGATGCCGATCTGCTGGCCCTCGCGGTACATCGCGTTATTGATCATGCACGCCCGCACTTTGTTGCCGCGTACGATGGACTGAAGATGAAGCTCAGCGACGGCGGCAATGGCCTGCTTGTGAAGCTCTTCGGCGCGTTCGGCGTCCCGGCTGTTCGCCGCGGTGGGCTCATTGGCTTTGGGCTCCAGCTCGCGGAAGGGATTGGTGTGCAGCGACTCGAGCGGCACTTGTGTCTTGCCGGGATAGGCGCGGAATTGCTTGACGATCTTTTCCGTTTCCTTGAGCGTCTGCTTCATCATGTTGATGTTGCCGCTGTCGAGGAACTGCTTGATCTGGCTGCCCCCGTCGCTTGGGGCCATACCGGCCTGTGCGGATTGGGGGCCACCGCGAAAGTACACGAACCAGACACTGACGGCACCGATCAGAATCAGCCCCCCGAGAATGACCAAGCCGCGGTTTCCCGACTTGGTTCCACCGCCGGCAAAGGAGGAATCGAATCCCTCGCCGTTGTCTTCGTCGGGTTGGACTTCGACGCTGGGGATTGATTCTGCTGAATCTTCTTGTGTTGAATCGAAACTCATAACCGCTCCGTTTTTCATTAACTGCAAACGATCGTCGTGCGCCGCTGGCCGCGGGGGTTAGTTGGTCCCCACGGTTTGCATGGCATCCGATGGCTCGAAGAACACGCTTAAGGTCAGGGTGGCCTGCATCTGGCCATCGTGGTCTGAAATCTTGGTCAAGGTCATGTCGGTGACGCGCGTCAAGCGCGGCAGTTTTTCCAGCTGCTGCATGAACAGATAGAACCCGGTGAAATCTCCAGCCAGGCTCATGTCGATCGACTGTTCGCTATAGTTGTTGTTCCGCTCGGTTTTGCCGCTTTTGATCGTCTTGGCCTGGAGGGCATTGGCTTCGGCCATTTTCCAGACTTGAGCCAGGACCGTTTCAACTTCCTTTTCCTGCGGGAGGCGGGATTCAAAGAAGCTGACGGCATCCTGAAGCTCTTTGATCTTGCGGTTGATATCGTCGATGCCGGCCGTCGAGCGCTCCAGGTCGGCAAGGGCGCGTTGCCGATCCTCAATTTCCTGAGTCAGCTCGGAGTCGTGCTTCATGGTCGGCTGCGCGTACAGTGCGTAGAACGCGCCCAGTGCGCCGGCAAGGGCGAGTACGCATACCGCGATTCTGATGATGATTTTCGAACTCATGATCGTTACCTCTGTGCTCGGCGTTACCGGGCCGTGCAGCTTTTTTACTTGGCTAATTCCACAGCGGCGGTCTTGGTATCCTCACGCACTTCGGCCTGGGGATTCAGCATCATTTCAATCTGCCAGCGACGCAGCTTGACGGCCTTGTCGGCCTTCGATTGATCGGTCTTGGGATCGATATACACGTCGCTGATGACCAGGTTCACCTTCTGGAACAGCGGAGATTTGGACAGGTGCGACATGAGCAGTGCGACCTGCACGTCGTCGCGGGCAATACCGGTGATGTTGATCTTGACGTCAGTCTGCGGGGCGGGGGCTGGAGTGTTCTGGGCTTCGATCGCCGCTTTCTTCTGAGCAAACGAGCTGGTCTGAACCGCAGCCGCTCCGCCCTGGCGAAGCATCGAGTGCATGGCTAGATCCAGCAGGGATACATTCGTGGGCAGCGCGTTGGTGATGTCGGCGAGAATGTTGCTGCGGGGGACCTTTTCGACCAGCGATGCCGCGAGCTCGGCGTGGCGGACGACGGCACGCTGCTTTTCGTGCATGCGTTTGACCTGCTCAATCTTGCGCGCGGCGTCAAGGTATTTGGAATCGACGTCAGCGAAGCCGGCCTCGATGCGCGAATTGCTTCCACGCATCCATGACCATCCGGCAAAGATCGCGCCGGCGGTCAAAAGGAACAACAGAACACAGACGACGTTTGCTCGTCGGGTGTATTTCTGCTCGAGATAATCATCAGGCAGGAAGCTCAGTTCATTTGGGGCACTCATGGCACACGTCCTCGCTGAATTCGGTTGCGGTTCATCAATGCGTTTCGGCCGTTTGCACGGTTTGGCCCATGCTCAATCCAATTGCGACGGACCAGGCCGGCTGGGCGCGCCTGCGGTCGATGCCCGATTCGATTCCGATCTGTCCAGGGTGATTCATCCGGCTCAGTGGATCGCCAATCTGCGCGGCGATGCCCAGGTTGCGAGCGATCGACTGGCACATCCCGCGCTGGTTCGCTTCGCCGCCGACGAAAATCAGGCGGCTGACTGGCTGATTGGGGAAAGTCGCTTCATAGTAGCGGCGGCAGAGGGACAGTTCATCGACGAGCTGCCGGATCGGTTCGCGGCAGGCTTCTTCAATGCGCTGGCGTTCGATGCCGTTTACACTTGGGGAGGTTTCGGACGGAAGCACGTCGGTAAGTCGATCCGCAACGGCCATTGAACTGGGCGCTGGTGCGACGGCCATTGATGCTGTCGTCTCGCTTCGCTGCGTTTTGGCGACGGATACGGACAAAAGGGCGAAGCTGTTTTCTTCCGAGAGGGGCAATTGTGAAGGATCGTTTGGTTCGGCCGGCGCGGGCGTCAGGGAGGCGGCAGGGGTAACTGCATGGCGTTCCTGGGGCGCGTCGCCTTCTTCGGCGGCAATGCGGGCTCGAAGAACGCGCGCCTGTTCGAGAGGAATTTCCAATGCCTGGGCTGCCGCCCGACTGAAGTTTTCGCCCCCGATCGGAATGGAGCGGGCGAACTGCAGTTTCCCCCCGCGGGCGATCATCACCCGCGTGGCCGAGCAACCGATGTCGGCGAACATCGTGGCGACGTCAAGATCCGCCTTACGACGGTAGACTCTCGAATAGCAATCAATGATCGCCTTGGGTTCGACATTGATGCCCGCGACATCGAGCTTGGCCTTGGCGGCCGCGGCGAGGAACTGCTCGACGAGCTCGCGCCGGGCGGCCATCACCACGACTTCGTACTTGGGTTCCTGATCGTGATAAATCTCACCGGCAATGACATGCCGAAGCGATGCCTGCGACGGATCGAATGGGAATTTCCCGCGCGTTTCCCATGTCAGGGCTTTTTTAAGCGACTCATCGTCCATCTTGGGCAGGCGCAGATGCTGGATGTACATGAACGACGCGGGAAGGTTGAGCATCACGCGTCGGCCGCGGAAGTTGCCCGCCGTGAGCAATTCGCGAATTGTTTCGGTGAAGAAGCTGAACCGGGCGAAAGGCTCATTGCGGACGTGCGGCGGGACGTCGGCGCTGGCGGCGGCGGTAAGCCGCCACTGGTTATCGACCTGCTCGACCTGCGCAACGCGAAGGCAATCGCTCCCAAAGTCCACCCCGATGGGACTGGAGGGCGTGCTGAACCAGCTTTGAACGAAGTAGCGCATTTCTCCTTCTCCGCGGCCCTCAACAGGGCCAGAGTGGACCTACGATTCGTTTCAATCGTGGTCAACTGGGCAACATCGCCAAGCCGCACAGACTGCACAGGCGCGCGACGGCGGGCGAGGCATCGCTCGACTATCGGTTCTATCGACGGCGCCGATGGGCGCGCTTAGGCGGATCGGGGTGGGGCGGAGATTCAGGGGAGATCGGAAACGTCCAGGAATTCAGCGGATACGGCATCGGCAACCGCGATGCCGGCATCCGTAAGGCGGGCGGCGTCGGAATCGAGGCCGATCAGGCCCAGTTGAGACAGGCGATCGAACTGGTTGGCAAAAATCGTGCGGGCGTCGCAGCCGGTACGTTCGGCAAAGGCATCAAAGTTTACACCGCCCGAGAGGCGGAGCATGAGCATTGCCAGTTCCCCGGCTCGCCGGCTCCGCGAGAGCGATTCGACTTCTATTGCCGGCAAATTCTGGGCGCGGACGGCTCGTTCCCATTCGCCCAGGTGCGGGCGGTTTCGCCACCGCCAGCCGTTTAGATGAGAGGCCGCCGAAGGCCCCAGGCCGATATAATTGCCGCCCGTCCAGTAGACCAGATTATGCAGGCATTCCTGTTCAGGCGCCGCGTAATTGCTGATTTCATAGGGTGGGAGCCCGGCATCGATCAACCGCCGTCGCGTGTGGCGCATCATCTCCAATTCGACTGACTCGTCGACCGCGCGGATCACCCCGAGCCGCTTCTTCACTGCCATGGGGGTGTTCGGTTCGTATGTCAGGCCGTAGCACGAGAGATGGGTCGTTCCAAGTTCCATGGCCCGATCCAGCGACGCCGCCCAGCTTGAAAGCACTTGACCGGGAACCCCATAGATAAGGTCCACGCTCAAGCGTGTGAATCCCGCTCGGCGGGCGAGATCAATGCTGCGCGGTACATCTTCCGGATCGTGGTGCCGTTCGAGCGTCTGGAGCTCGGCGGGATTGAAACTTTGCGCGCCGAAGCTCAAGCGATCGACGCCAGAGTCGCGCAGCATCTGGCAGTAGTCCAGGCTGGCCGTGGCGGGATTGACCTCAACCGTCCATTCGTCCAATGCCGAAAGATCAAAAATCTGGCCCAGCTCCCGGATTAAATGGCTCATGTACTCCAGCGGCAGCAGGCTGGGTGTGCCTCCGCCGAAAAATACCGTGCGCGGCCGAAGCGTGTCCGCAAATCGCACGGCCTGCCATTGTCGGGCTTCGGACAGAATCAGGTCGACAAAATCATTCATCCGCTCGGGGGTTTGCCGTGTAATGCTGTAAAAATCGCAATAGTGGCATTTATGAAAACAAAACGGCACGTGCACATACAGGCCCTCGATCGGGGCTGTTGGCAGGGCGGCTGGATCAAGCACAGCAGCGGGGATGGTGGGGATTACCGTCATTTTTGTAGCTGACCATTCTATACACTCGGCGATAACGTGCCTTGGCAACCGATGTGCGGGCAACTAGAGTGTTCCGCAGACGCAAGAGGCGTGGCAAGTTTGAGCAAGGTTCAGGAACGATACGGGAAGGCGGACATGCAGGAATCGAGCACGAAGAGGATCTACGACGTTCACTCGATGTTTTACGACGCGACGTTCGGACGCCTGGTGTCTCGCCGGGTTGGCAAGGCGATCTCGCACATGAACATTGCCGCCGATGATCGAGTGCTCGATCTGGGGATCGGAACGGGCATGTCATTCAACTTTTTCCCGCAAGACCGTGGCCGGATCGTCGGGATCGACTTGTCCAGCGGAATGCTGCGTGAAGCCCGCAAAAAAATCCGCGAACAGGGCCGGACCAATGCGGAGGTGTTCCAAGCCGATGCGATGAAACTGCCGTTTGCGGATAACTCGTTCGACCATGTGTTTATCAGTCACGTTATCAGCGTAGTCAGCGATCCATGCCGGCTCGTGCAGGAGGCCCAGCGCGTTGCCAAGCCGGGGTCACGGATTGTGATCGTCAATCATTTCCAGAGCACCAACCGCTTTATCGCATTGGTCGAAAAATGGCTCTGCCCCCTTTGTACCAAACTCGGCTGGCGAAGCGATCTGGCGCTTCAGGACCTGGTCAGACAGACCGGCGCGGAGATCGATTACCGATATAAGCTCGAAAGCATCGACCTGTGGGAAACAGTCGTTATGACAAATAACAAGTCGGCGCTGGGGGCGAGCGAAGAGCGCGAAATGATCGCGGCTTAGGAGTCACTTCAGTGAAAGGCGAGCCCGACGAGTTGAGCATCGATCCCGCGTGGATTGAAGAATTCGAAGCGGCAGCTCGCCGTCCTTTGGAAGTCAGACTTCGATACGCATTTATCCGTACTTATAAGCCGGTTCTTGACGATGTGAGCTATCGTTCCTTTGAATCGATGGAAGAATACCGGCAATGGTGCGAGAAAAACCTTCCGAGTTGGCTGGGCTATGGCCGCGTTTGAATATCGACAGGCAGCCGAGATCCGCGACGCGCTTCATCGCCATAACGCCCATTATCTCTTCCTTGGCAAGTCGGCCGCCATTCTCTTGGGGTTTCCCGATACCACCCAAGATGCCGATTTATTTGTTCGGCGCGCACCCCAGAATGGCGATGCGCTGGTTGCCGCGTTTCTCGAACTTGGCTTTGCCCTGACGGAAGATCAGAAGGCGGAAATCAGGCGAGGCAAAGATTTCATTCAGTTGAAGAATGGCCCATTTGACGTGGACTTGGTATTTGCACCCGATGGGATTGAGCGCTTCGAAGACGCTTGGAAGAGGCACGTTGAGGTCGATGGGTTCCCCGTTTGTCACATTGATGACATTATCGCCAGCAAACAAGCCGCGAATCGGGCCAAGGACAGGGAAGGGCTTCCGCGACTTCTCGCGTTCAGGGAATACTGGCTTAAGAATCGACCGCACGAATAAACTCAAATGCCAGCAAGTAACCGCGCCGGCCATTCCAAGGGAAGGTCGGGGACGGAAAACCGCGCCCGATTTTCATTTCGAACCGCCAGGATAGCGTCGGCGGCCAGGTACCCGCTGCGGACTGCGCCCTCCATTGTTGCTGGCCAACCGGTGCGGGTGTAGTCGCCGGCGAGATAGAGGTTTTGAATGCCTCCGGGTGGAGGGGCCTGCGATGGGCGAAGGCGATCGGTGCCGGGCAGGGGGGAATAGGTGGCGCGTTTTTCGATGACGATGACGCCGCGTTGGAGTTTGGCACCGGAAGCGTGCGGGAAGGTGGAGAGAATTTGTCGCTCGAATTGCGCGAGCGCCTGATCGCGGGGGACATCCAGCCATTGCCGGGCGGCGCTGATGACGCCATGCACGCTGCGGCCATCTGAATCTTTTCGAAACAGCCACTGGAGCGGGCCTTCGAGGAAAGCGACGTGGGATTCGCGAAGGACGGGGCGATCAAACCAAAGATGAGCGCCGAGGATCGGAACGTTATTCAGATCCGGCAGGCCCCTGAAGCGAGCGTCGGATTCCTGCAATTCCGTGGGGACCCATCTTTTGACGGCGTGATGGTTTGTGGCCAGCACCACCGCATCGGCCAGCAAAAACTCGCCGGACTGAAGATCCACGCCGGCGATTCGATTTTCGAGAAATCTCAATTCGGCGACGCGCGTACTCAATCGAACATCGCGACAGGGAAGCCGCTCATAGAGCTTGCCCAGCGGGCAAGCCGGTAATCCCAGAACGTAGCCTTTTGCATTGAACAGCAGTGCATCCTGAAAAACCTGGATTGCGTAGGAACTGCTCGCAAGCTTTGGGTCTTCGTTGAGCGAGCCAACCAGGATTGGCTCGTACAACTTGGTGATCAGCGAGGCTGGTTGCCTCTGCTCTTCGAGCCATTGTCCGAATGGAACATCCGCCAGCGCAAGACGTCCGGGCCGGCCCAGGCGAAGCATTGTGGTCATCGCGCGCGACAGCGCTACGCGTTCGCTCAGCGTCAGTGCCCCGAACCTGAGAAGTGAGGGACCCAGATGCAGCGGGGCGGGTAACCAGCGGGTGCCTGATAAGCCGTACTGGTTTCCACGAGGATCGACAAAGCGAATCGTTCGCTCAAAACGGATGAGATTCTCAGAGCCCAGGCGGTGGTAGAAATCAATCAGATTGGTGCAGCATCCGAGCAGTACGTGTTGGCAGTTGTCGAGGATTTCGCCGGTTTGCGGATCTTCGAACGAACCGGCGCGTCCGCCCAGCGACTTGCGCGCTTCGATCAGAGTGACGTTGGCCCCGGCCGATTCGAGGGCCACGGCGGTCGCCATTCCAGCCAGACCGCCGCCGACCACAACGATTCGGAGACAAGCGGATTTCTCACTTGGGGGGTTGGACGGCATCAGGATCCTTGCCGCCTAATAGAACATAGTTTGGTCGGATGAAAGGAATTATGAGGGTGGGCGGATGAGTACCCGAATGTCTTCAAAGGCCGGGCTCGTCCAGGTTTTGTTACGCACGAAGGAAGCGCGCCTTCTTGCCCCCTCTGCCCCCATGTAGGGAGAGGGGGCAAGAGGGCGGACACGGGGGTCCGCTCCCTACGTGGAGGGAGAGGGGGCAAGAGGGCGGACACGGGGGTCCGCTCCCTACAACGAGCGGAGATCGCCCCTACGTGGAACGCGAAAGCTCGGCAGGAGCCTCGCACTCCCAGAGAATACGCTCGGCGGGAGCCTCGCACTCCCATTCTGTGATCGTGGATTGATTGCAAATTTTCTTGTCGCAACATGGCGATCAGAGCGTAGCCGACGTGCTGTGCCCCCGCGACGCGCGGCTTGCCCGCCAGCCGATTCGAAGCTTCGAGAACAGCGAAAGCGATACACGCTCCCTCAATACCCGCTCGGGCTGATACGCCACCTTCTTGAGCAGGCCGCGATAGATCTCGGTCATTGCAATCAGCGTCGGGCGGCTGTCGCCACTGATCCGCCGCTCCAAGCCTGCCGACTTTTCGTAAAACGCCTCGGCCCGACTGATCTGGAATCGCATGAGCTCCAGAAAATGTTTGCCGCCATTGCCCTGGCGCAGGTCATCCTGGCTGACGTGCATCGCGCTCAGCTCGTCAAGCGGAAGGTAGATCCGGCCTTTGCGAGCGTCTTCGCGCAAATCGCGCAGGATGTTGGTCAGTTGAAAGGCCACGCCGCGTTGAACGGCCAAAAACTCGGTATCGTCGCCGCCTTCAAATCCCCAGATGTGAATGCTGGCCAGGCCAACTACGCCCGCCACGCGATAGCAATAGGCGAACAGCGCTTCGAAATCCTTGAACAGCTGGAAATCCAAATCCTGCTTCTGCCCGGCAATCACGTCATCAAATATCTTGTGCGGAAGCGCGTATCGATGCACCACTTCAGCAAAAGCTGGCCAGAGCGCCTGGCCGTCACCTGCGCTGTTGCCTTCCAGAACGGCATGGGTTTGGACGCGCCATGTTTCCAGATCCGCCACGCGGCGTTCGAACGAACGCCCGTCATCCTCATCGGCAATGTCATCCACCAGGCGCATGTACGCGTAAATGGCGAACATCGCCGCACGCTTGGCGTCGGGAAGCAGCTTCAGTCCGTAATAGAAATTTCGCGCCTGCGTGCGGGTCAGGTGCTCGCAATACGCGCGTGACTGCTCGAGCCCCAAGTTCATGGGGCCGGCGTACAGGACTTGCTCCTTGGAGTCAGGGACGGTCATCAGGCAGACCTCCGGCTGAATTTGGCCGCCAGCGCGCTTGCCAGCGCCTGCGCGATGAGCCGGCCCTGCCGCCATCCCGAAATCACCGGTCGGCGGCTCAGCGTGTCGAATTTCTGTCGTCGAATTGCTTCTAGCACCGCTCTGCCTCCCTGACCAAATAACATCACCTGACGCCGCACCGACAAATCCAGCATCGGCAGCAGGCGCTCACCTTCCATGAAAAGTGCCTCGGTGCGGTCTACCTCAGATCGCATCATCTCCCGAAAATGATCATCGCACCGGCCCTCAACGATCTGCTGTTCGGTTACGCCAAATTGCCGCATCGAATCCATTGGGATGTAAATGCGATCCCGTTCGATGATGTCGCGCCGAACGTCCTGCCAGAAATTCGCCAGTTGAAGGGCGGTGCAGGTTCGATCCGAAAGCTGCTGCCGCTTCTGATCGCGATAGCCGCACATGTAAAGCACCAGCCGGCCGACCGGATCGGCACTACGGCGGCAGTAATCGACTAACTGGTCGAACGTCTCGTATCGATTCAACCGCCGATCCTGCTCAAAAGCGCTGATCAGATCGAGAAACGGCTCGATCGGAATATCAAATCGTGTAATTGTCTGCCTTAACGCCACAAACAATGGAGAGCGGGCGTTGTCTTCATAGCATGACCGCGTCAGATCCCGAAATCGGCTCAGATACTCAAGAGACTGGTTGCGATCGGGAACCTCGTCGCTCAAATCGTCGGCCGTCCGGCAAAATGCATAGACGTTGGAAAAGTCCTGACGGAGATGCCTCGGCAGCATGATGGAGATAACGCTGAAGTTTTCGTAATGTCCGAGGGCAAGGCGCCGTGTGTATCGTTCGGCTTCATCGAGCGTACAGGGCGGGGCAAATGCCGACTGCACCGTGGCCGACACCTTAAAGCCGACGTGCGGTATTCCGGCCGAAGGTGCGAGATTCGAGGTGACCAGATAATCCATTCAAGTCGATGAAACCGCGGCTTTCAAGGCCAACGGGCCTGCTCGGCAGTTCGCCCAAATCGATTCGCTCTTATATATGGTCAGTGACATTACAAGCAACCGGGACTGTTGGCAACGTGATAAGGGGTGTACGGCTGTGCGATATTGTCATAATTCAGTTGAATAAACCCGCTTTGCGAGGGGGCACTTCGGTCGGCTAAGATGGTCGGTGCGGCAGCAATTCAGGATGAACAGTGTGGAGGTCGATATGCGGAGCCAGTTCTTGCGGGGCGTGCTATTTCTGATCGCAATCGTCCTCTGGGCGCATTCTTCCTTGTTCGCCGATGCGCAACCCGATCTTTCGTCACCCAAGAAGGCTGCCACCGCGTTCGCCCTGGCGCTTCAAAAAGGTGATTTCGCGGCCCTTAAAGGCGTGACTACCGGTGGCGCAGACGATTACAAACTGATGCAGTCCGTTACGGGGATGACCGCCGCGGCCAATAAGCTGCATGACGCCATCGTGAGTCGATTTGGAGCCGAAGAAGGCAAAAAAATTCCCCTTACTACCGGCGAACCAGGCGATATTCCCCGCCAGATCGAGGAAAGCGACGAAAAGGTTGAAGGTAATTCGGCTTCGATCACCAAGAAGGGCGCTGCCGCGGGTAATTCAGTGAAGTTGAAGAAAGATGGCGGTGTCTGGAAAGTCGACCTCTCACAATTCCCGCAGAAGGATCAAATTGTGTTGCAGGCGCCGATGCTGGATACCACGGGAAAAGTCCTCGCTCAGGCCGCGACCGACGTGTCGGCGGGCAAGTATAAGTCGGCAACTGAAGCCAGTCAGGACGTGCAGCAGCGCATGATGGCCGCGATGGCGTCCATGATGAAGTCAGCCCAGCCGCCTGCGACACAAGGGAGCCGTTAAGCTAAATGACCGTGCGCGATTCCGCGCAATTGTTTTTAAGTGGCACGGGCCTTCCAGGCCGTGGTCGGGGACGCCTCGGGTCGGGCGCCGGGTGAGATGTGGGAAAACCAACTTTCCTTGAGGGAGCATTTTCTTCCCGCAACTTCAGAAGGTTGTCCAATTGTCGAAACTTGGTTTTCCCACATCTAACCCGTCGCC
>DAIRGS010000010.1:0-49176 GCA_036794395.1 Tepidisphaeraceae bacterium
GGGGAAAGCTGGCACGCCGCAACTTCCAGCGCCAGCACATCTCCCCAAATCTTTGCCATTCGCATTTTCCAGTGTCTACCGCCGCCTGGGACAAACGAAACTCAACATGGCCTAAGACGCGCCCGCGCGATCTTTTAAGTCAATTCCGTATAGGATTATCTTCCGGAGCACTTATCCAGGGAGTTTGGCCGTAATCGATGCACCAAAAATGCCGATTCAGTGTCAGGCATGAACGATGCGGTGTCGATCGTGTACTTGTCTGGAACGAGCGTCACCTGCAAAGCCTCGTCGGTTTTAAGTTGCAATCCCGGGATTGCCGAATCGAAAAGGACATGGTCCGCCTCCCCGGCAGAATAGGTGAGGCCCGAGAATTTAAAGGGGAGAGTATCGAGCAAATGCAGGTTATTGGTTAATGAAGACTCATCGTCTGCATAATCCCAACGTACCAGCCATCCCCCCTGGTTTTGGAGCGAAGCAAACCAGTAAGTTCGCAACGGTTCGTCGCCAAGCACCAGCCCGTTGGACGGTCCCGCAGCAACTACACCTAAATAATCGTTAACGTCGCAGGCAAGATCATAGTCCGTTCGTGACCGCTCTCCTCCAGAGCGAAACGGATCGCCATTTTTCGCGTTGCGAGACTCGCAGCCACCCCACGTGGGCAACACCGACCGCGCTAATAATATGAGCGGCCCACCGGCTGATTCTATCCAATCCATTTCAAACCTATTTGCGTCAAAGACACAAATCGAGTGCGAGGGGAATTCACTTCAAATGCGGCCGCACCGCGTCCGCGTAAATCTTGTATCCGGCGGCGTTGTTGTGCATGTGATCCCCAATAAACAGATCATCCCGCGGCTTCCCATCCGGCCCCAGGAACTGTTCCCACACGTCGATAAAGTCCAGGTTCTTTCCTGTCGTAGCGTACGCCTTGAACATCGCATTCGCCCTCTTGCGCATTTCCGCTTGATCCCACCGTGCCGGGTTTGGATTGAACGAAAAGAACGCGATCCGCGTGTCCGGCAGCGTCGCATGTACTTTCTCAACGAACTCCTGAAACTTCTCCAGCACCTGTTCCGGCGTCGCACGCAGTGTCAGGTCATTGCCGCCTTCGCGCACCACAATCAGCCGAGGCTTGTATGGGATGACTATCCGGTCGGCATAGTACAACGCATCCGTCATGGTCGACCCGCCAAACCCGCGGTTGATGACCTTCTGATCGGGAAAATCTTTCGCAAGGCTCGTCCACATCCTGATTCCAGAATCACCAATAAAAAGCACCGCTCCCTTCGGGGGCGGCGATTGACGATCCTGCTCCTCGAATGCCGCGATCTCTCTTTCAGACTTGCCAGTGGGCAGCGTGGTGGGAACGGCCGACGCTTGGACTTCGACCGATCTGGGCGCTGGCGAAATAACCGTTCCAATGACAAGCATCGCGAAAATCGAAATCAGATTCTTACGCATGGGCCACCGCCTTTGTTATCGTCGTGTCATATTTAGATCCCGCCGATTGTGAACGCAATCTTGTCATCCTGGAGCGAAGCGAAGGATCTGATTCCGGAGAGTCGCTCTACTATCAGTTCCTTCGCTTCGCTCGAGGATGACACGAGGGAAACCTTGCATCGATTGTCGTAATTTCAGCCGACCATTTCATTTCGAAATCGTCTGGAACTTCCTCTCATGCCCATTCGCCGGAATGGTCACAGTGTAGCTCTTGGCATCCGCCTCCGCCGAGAGCCTGATGTAATTCCCCTGATCTTCAGCCCCCGTTTTCACATTCGCGATGAATTCGTCCGGAATGTTCGGACCCTTCGGCGAAGCACTTTTATGAATGAGATAAATCCCCTGAATGCTGTCCGCGCCTTTAATCGTCTCCCACGTACTCGGCTCGGCACCCTTCCTCGGCCCATTCCCAAAAACCGCAACGGTAGGGGCCAGCGACTTCACAACCACCGGATTGTTACTCTGATCCAACCCATGATGTGTCACCTGATACACATCGACTTTGCCGATCAGGTTGATCGGGCACACCAGCTTGGCCTCCACATTCCAGGTCAAGTCACCCCCGGCATACATCCGGAAATCGCCAAAGCCCAGAACCCCGACGATGCTGTTGGCGTTGTCCGATCCATCGTCCAGTTTCTTGCGAACGTGTTCGCAATCCGGATTGGGCTTGGCATCGGCAGGGGGGTCGACAAACTTTTGCCGGGCCGCGATGCATTTGAATGAGATCGCCGGCGCGCCCTCAAGTTGCTTGAGCGGCAGCACATCGCCCGGATTCATCACGCGCCGCTCAGCCGGAAACGCAAGGTATTCCTTGCTGGGCCGCTCCCGCCCGCCGGTGAACTCCCCATTGTCATATACCACGCGAATCGGAATCAGCTTCGACAATTCAGCCGCTCCTCCGAAGTGATCGATGTGAAAATGCGTCACGATCAGATAATCGATCTGCTTTAGTCCCGCGATCTCGGAAGCAGTCTTGAAAATGCGCTGCGCATCCCGCCCACCCGGGTTCCCTGTGTCGATCAAAATCGATTCCCCGGCCGGCGTCACAATCAACGTGGCCGCACCGCCCTCGGTATCATTCCAGTACACATCGAGCCGATTGTCGGCTGCCTTGGCCCCAACCGTCAGGGAGGTGAGGGCTATGCATACGATAAACCGTCGAAGCCAAATCTTCGTCATCGAGAAGTCCCTTTCAGATTTTCATGATGCCTTGCCGCTTAACGTGATTCCAACAAGCTCGATGATGTGGCGAATCACCGATCGGCGCAGGCGAATGCCCATAAAGCCTAACGGTCGTTGGGCCAGCTCTCAAGTCGCCCCATGGCGAGCGAAATGCTCGCAACGAGGTGAGAACGTAAATATGCGCGAGGTGCGCAATTGACCCCAAAGCGACCCTATGTCATGCTTCCAATGCGTAATTCGTACTGACCAGGCGGAGATATTTCCTAACCACCGGAGATCCAGATGAGAATGCTAACCGGCATCTGCCTTTTGAGCTGCATGCTCTTACCAACGTTATCTCTTGCCGCTTCTGAGCAGGACACCGAAAAAGCCACGCAGGAGATTCGCCAGCGGGCCACCGAGTTCTCCACCGCCTGGAAAAAAGGCGATGCCAAGCTGATCTCGACGTTCTATACCCCAGACGGAACGATGGTCACCGGCGCTGGCCGCTTCTTCAATGGGCGCGAGGAAATTGAACAGGCGCTCACCAGTGTTTTCGATGAAAGCCTCAAAGGTTCCTCCTTCACCTGGACGGTTGAGAAGGTCAAGCTGGTCAAGCCCGACGTCGCGGTTGTCGATTACGATGCCGAGATCAAAGGCGCCGACGCCGCCGGCGAGCCGATGAAATTTCATATCGTCTCGGTTCTTATCAAAGATGGCGGCAAATGGTTGACACAAACCACACGCGGAATCGTGTACGCCCAGCAATAACAGCAGCCACAAAGCATTATTTCGATTCAGGGAACCAACACATGAGACTTTCCATTGGATTGTCAGCTTCCATTCTCGTTGTTATTTCGCTTACAGCTGCTAGCCGCGGGCAGATCATGCTGTCAGGGAACGAGAACAAAATCGACCTGACCCAGGGCGGCCAGAAGGTCATCCCGAATCCCGGGCCCGATTCGCTGACCCTGCTGGATTTTTCGAAAACCCCACCCGCCACGTTCAACGTCGAAGGCGTTGCCAACACCGTCGTGGGTCCGCCGTCAAACATCGCCATAAGCCCCGATCGGCGCGTTGCGCTTGTCGCCAATTCAATTCGTGTCGATGGCGATAAATACTCTCCTGAATCGTATGTTCATATTGTCGATCTCAGCGCCCGGCCCCCGCGCGTGGTGGGGCGGGTGAAGACCGACTTGCAACCCTCGGGTCTGTCCTTCACCCCGGATGGGAAACGCGCATTGGTCGCATGCCGGGCGAGTGGAACGGTATCGGTTCTGGGGGTGGATGGATTGAACGTCAAGCTGCTGGAAAATGTGAAAGTTTGCGAACCCGCCGATCAGGTTTCGGACGTAGCCATCAGCCCTGATGGCAAAACGGCCCTCGCCAGCGCTCGTGAAGCCAGTTACCTGGCCGTACTGGCGATCGATGGTGACAAGGTCACCGCAACGCCGCGAAAGATCTCGACCTTCGGTCAATGCTATCGCGTCGTGTTCACACCCGATGGAGAACTGGCCTTAACCGCCGGCAGCGGATTTGGCAGCGCCAGTGATCTCGACGCCCTTACAGTGATCGAAGTCAATGGCCGCGAGATGCGCGCCACCGATTACGTTGGACTTGGCGTATCCCCCGAGTCGATCGAAATCAGCCCCGATGGAAAGCTGCTGGCCGCGGTGGTGATCGAAGGATCGAACTGGCCGGCGGGCGATCCGCGGCACGGCACACATGGTGCATTGGTCATGCTCGAACGTCAGGGCAAAACCTTTGTCAAAACCCAGCGGATTGATGTTGGCCGGATTCCTGAAGGTGTGGCCTTCAAGCCCGATGGCAAGCACATCGTCGTTCAATGCCACCCCGATCGCGAGCTGTGGGTCCTGGATGTCGAGAACGGCAAGGTGAAAGACTCCGGCACACGCATCAAGGTGCCGGGAATGCCGTCTTCGTTGCGTGCGCGGTGAGACAAATCTCAAACACCGCCCGTGATTAACTCTTCGTCTGCGGAATTCCCTGGCCGGGCCATCGCCATTCCCCGTGCGATTGCAAACTCCAGGTCTGGGCAGAGATTTTCAATGTCCATCGCATCGGCAATGCCCAGCTCCTGCAACGCCTTGTATTGAATGGATGTGATCCCCGCGATGATCAACGATCGCTCACTGGCTTGCAGTTTTTGCAAAGCCGCGTGCAGATCGAGAAACGCGTTTGAATTGAATTGCGTCTGCGGGCTAAGCACAAGAATCACCACGCGCCAATGCTCCGGCAGCCGATCCACCCAAAGCTGAAAGTTCGGTGCTCGATGCCGCTTGCCGCGCGGATTCGACAACCGGTATATGCCCAGTTCCGGCGGGAGAATCGACTTCAATATCCCCTGCAACTTCAGCTCGGGATCATTCGTCGCATCCAACTCACGGATGTCGGCGATCGGGTAATACCAATCCATCCCCACGATAAACACCAAAAACCCGACCGGCATCAGCATCGACAATCCATGAAATCGCGGAAACGCTAATCCGCCCACAACCGCCCCAAACAGGAACGATCCCAGAATGCTGGCCAGCAGCGCCACGCGAATCAAGCTTGGATGCCGCTGGGAAATGGGAGTCGTCTTATCGCTTCTGGAATGCAATTGCGTCCAGCCCCCATCCAAAAGCCAAAGCACCAATTGTGTGCCTTCCAGCCCCAGATCGGTGATGACGCCTGTCAGATGGGTTGTACGAACGACTGATCCGGAAATCTTGGTGATCGTCGCGTTTTGCAGCCCCATCGCGCACGCGGCAATCGCGGCCGCAACAAGGTAATATCGGTCGAGCACGTGCGCGGGTGTGGTGGCGGCAGCCGGGCACATCTCGACTGCAATCGCGAAGCCGCAAAGCAGCAGCGCCTCGATAGCAATCGGCAAGACATACTTGGAACGAAGCCCGCGACTCTTGGCCGTTTCCGTCATCAACGCGCTGGAGACCGCGCCCAGGAAGAACGGGCCCAGAACCAGCACCAACGGCTTGGCTGTCGCCCACGACCCTTCTGAAATCGCTACCGCCAGGCTGGTGGTTGTCCCGGTCATATGGGACACCGCCCGAATGCAAAAAAGGATCGCGATTACATTCGTATATCCGCCGATCCACGACAGCGAAATAGCCAGTCGTGACTTCTGACGGATTGAATACGCGCTTGACGAGAGCATGATCAGACTTCCAACATTCCTCGATCATCTAATATCGGCCGTATTACGACCACGGTCGAGCAAAGGACCGATTGAAGCCAGATCGTAATCTGTCAAAGCCATTGAAAATGATTGCTTAACGCCGCCGCCGAGTAAAGCAGGCCGCACAGGATCAACACCCACCGCGTCCATGGCTTCCACCAGGCTGCGACAAAAACCACGAACCCCATCTGAATGATCTTCGCCAGCGGCACGCCGATTCCGGCCCCAAACCAGTCAAAAACCCATCGTTGAACGGGATGGGTTTCCACATGCGTCCCGAATTCTCGGACGTTGGTGTACGTGGTCATGCCGTCGACCACCGCGCCAATCAGCAAAATGATCAGCGCATAGCGATATCGCGCTAGAAATGAGCCCGGGCGATTTATCAGCCCAGGCAACTCAGAATTCGCGGGGATTAACGCCACTTGCCTCGGCGGAGATGATCGTTCATCAGCCGCTCAATGGCAATTGGCCAGGCGACCTTAATACACATGCGCGATCCGCAAATTGTGGTGCAGGCTTCCAAGCCTGCATGTGCAGGTCTGGAGACCCGCACCACAAGCGCGTGATCGAGTACGGTCTCGTAGCTCTTATCGCGCCCCCGGCTGATTTCGCGCCGCAACTTCGCCGAGATCGACCGCCTCGGTGCTCGTCGCCTTTCCTTTGGCGACCGGATACCACGAGCGTGCCCGCCCATCGTCGCCAATTCCGGTCACAACGCTGAACTTGTATTCGTAGCCGGGTACCAGGCCATCGATCTGAAAATGCCCCGTCGCATCGGTTTGAACGTCCCCACCGAAATTGTTGGAAAATGTTTTATTCAAATTGGTAATTTCCACGCCCCATTGAATTGTCCGGCCACCCAACGCGTTGCCCTGCGGATCAACCAGATGTCCCCGCGCCAATGCGGTCGGCCCGACCATCAGATTGACAACCGAGTCGCTCGGCAACACTTTCGCGATGCCGCGCAATTTCCCGTCCAGGCTGGTCCCGTACAAATACTCCTCACTCTGGTCCTGCCGAACCGTAAAACTTCCCTGCTTATTGGATACACTATCATCGCGTGAGAACAAGCCACCGACCGAGCGTGCGCTGATCTTAATATCGGGAACAACCGTCGATGGATTATCCCGCATCACCACGCGGCCCCTCACCATTTTGTTATTAACCGCCGCGGGCTCGGCGTGGATATCCAGTTGAATCCCCTTATCGGCATCTGCAATCTCCTGCGGTTCCTCTCTGCGGCCCCCTGGCCGGTCGAATATCGTGATAGTGTAAGACTTACTGTCATGAAGTTTGAAATGCGCACTCTGCTGCGCGCTATTCGCATACGTGTAGAAGCTGTAACTGCCGGGAATCAGCGCACGAAATTCAGCGATACCCTGTGCATCGGTCTTAAGAGAATGCGCGAGGATAGGGGCAATGCCTTTACGTCCAACGGTGCCGCCGGGGAACTGTTTGTCGGGCGGCAATTTGTAATAAGATTCTTCGTCCCGTTGATAAAAAGTAACCGACGCGTCGGGCACCGGCGTGTTGCCTGGCCCGCTTACCACTCTGGCTCGCACGCTCATCGTCGGGCGAAGCGTCAGGTAAATCGGACTGGTCGGAGGGATGCGCTCGATCAACACTGTATGCGGCGGCGAAACGCGAACATCTTTCTCCGCGCCGATCATGTAGTACAAATCGGGATTGACGTCGATATTAAACGAGCCGGCAGAGTCGCTGGTGGTGTCGGCACGAAACCCGTCCATCCGATAGCCCTCACCCGAAATCCGCACGATCGCGTCGGGCACGGGGTGGCCCTCTGCATCCTCAACCCGCCCCTTTAGAGGAATCATTCGAAGTAGCTGAGTGCGAATTTCAGGAGTGAGCTTCGCCGGATCATAAATGGCGCGGTCGGGCGCGCAGTATCCGTCCATGCGAGTCCAGAAGTTAGTCTGACGTTCAAGGTCGCTCGGCACTTCAAAAGTAGTTTTCCCTTGCGCGTCGCTGAGTTGTCCCAGTTCGATAACGCCACTGAGATTGATCAGCGTGCCTTTACGCGGCTTTTGGTAAAGCCACGGATCGACCCTCACCCCGGCGATTGGTCTTTCATCATCATCGACCGTAACGACGGTCACCTTCTTGACGCCATTCAACACAAAGTTCAGCGGACCTTTGAAGTCCGGCTCAAGGCGATAAGGGTCCGTGTGGTTTTCATCTTTTCCCCAGAAAATGTGATAATCAAAGCCGACGCCATCTTTTTTCGCCAAAGTGTGCATGAGAACCGCATCGGCCGGCAGGCGAAGCGTGGCCTGCCCTTTCGCATCGGTAGTCGCCTGTCCCACGGTTCGATAGTTACTGCAAGCCGCCACCCACGCCCCTTGCACAGGTTGGCCATTCTGATCCTGCACGCTCGCTGAAAGAATGCGTACGGGCTTGAGGGTCAGTTCGAGGTCATCCACGCGCGTATTCTTGTCGGCGAAATCTCTCCTGAAATAGACGAATGATTGGAGCATTCGATCAGCAGATGATGCTAGAACCGAGTCCAAAATTGCATGCTCGGCTTTCCCCTCGAGGAGGAACTTCCCATCCGCGCCGGTTCGCGTCGTATAGGGTTCACCACCGGGTCGTGGAATTTCGATCAGTGAGTTAGCAGCCGGAGTGCCCTCCGCGGTCAGGACTCGCCCGGCGACGTGATACGTATTAAGTGACCCGGCGGTGGGGCGGGTGGCGGGGTTGGCGCTACTCTGTTGGCCAGCCGCGTGAGCGGTGGGGGGCGCGAACGGGTTCAGCGCACCCGGCAAGCCAACAAGCAGGGCGGCGACAGTGGCCACGATCGCTTCCACCCGTCTTGAAATGAGCATGCGGTGCCTGCTGAAATCCAAGGTCGCCTTCACGTGATCTCCCACACTCGATCGATTCGTCATGGCGGCTCCCTTTGAGATGTAACGATACGGTTCTGGCCACGTGCGCACGGTGATGTTGCGATCCGCCCCATCCGCCAGCCCTCGATCCACGCCAAGGCAATATTTGAATACAATTGCCGGTACAAATCCAAATAAAAAATGGCCGTCGGCGGATTTCCGCGACGGCCGTTTGGAATGTTATTGGCTCTGCGCGCTTGGATTCAAACCTTGCGCAGGATGATCGAAGCATTGTGTCCGCCAAAGCCAAAGCTATTGGCCATGGCATAGTCAACCTTGCGGTCGCGCGCCTTGTTGGGGACATAATCCAGGTCGCATTCCGGATCAGGTTCGACAAGGTTGATGGTAGGCGGAAGCAGATTGCGGCTGATCGTCAGGCTGCTAAATACCGTCGCCACTCCGCCCGCCGCTCCCAGCAGATGCCCCATCGAGCTTTTGATCGACGACATCGCAAGCTTGCGCGCATGCTCACCAAACGTCGCCTTGACGGCTTTAGTTTCGGCCACGTCGCCCAACGGCGTGCTGGTCCCGTGTGCGTTGATGTAGTTGATTGCCTCGGGATTGATGCCGGCATCCTTCAAGGCAAGCTTCATCGATTGGGAAGCGCCGCCGCCTTCGGGATCGGGGGCGGTGATGTGGTATCCATCGCCGCTCATGCCATATCCGATGAGTTCAGCATAGATCCTGGCGCCGCGCTTTTTGGCACGCTCATATTCCTCAAGCACGACAATACCCGCGCCCTCGGCCATCACGAATCCGTCGCGGTCTTTATCCCACGGCCGGCTCGCCCGCTTGGGGTCCTCATTGCGCGTGGATAGCGCACGAGCGGCACAGAAGCTGCCCATGCCCAGCTCGCACAAAGCCGCCTCGCTGCCACCGGCGATCATCACGTCGGCCAGCTCATGCTGGATGAGTCGGGCCGCGTCGCCTATGGCGTTCAAACCTGTCGCACAGGCTGTAGCCACAGTCGTGTTAGGGCCGTTGAGGTGATAGAGGATCGAAACGTTTCCACTGCCGGCGTTGGCCATCAGCCGTGGAACGGTAAACGGGCTGACTTTTCGCACGCCACGGGCGACGAGCACTTTATTCTGCTCTTCGATCGTTTCGATTCCGCCAATGCCGCTGCCTATCACAACGCCGCAGCGCAAGCGATCTTCTTTGGTGTAGTCGATCCCCGCGTCCGCGACAGCGTTCATGGAAGCGGCCAGCGCAAACTGCGCGAACCGATCCAGCCGTTTAGGCTGTAGCCTTTCCTCACCGCCGGACAAACGGAAAAACTCATCGGCGTATTTCAGCAGGTCGAAGTGCGTGCACTCGCCCCCGAATCGCGTTGGGTAGCTGCTCACGTCCCAGCGCGTGATCGGGCCAATCCCGCTCTCACCCGCGCAAACCTTATCCCAGACTTCATCCACGTTCTCCCCATGAGACGTGATGAGGCCCAATCCCGTTATGACGACTCGACGCCTTACCATGAATAATCTTTGCCGCATCCAAAGCGGCACAAGACCAAGCCTCGCGCGCATGGTCAACAACCTGCGCTCCAGGCCAGTCAGTTACTTGCTCGTGTGCTCTTTGATGTAATCGATTGCCTGACCGACGGTCTGGATCTTCTCCGCCTCTTCGTCAGGAATCGACAATTCGAATTCGTCTTCGAACTCCATGACCAACTCGACTGTGTCCAGTGAGTCGGCGTTCAGGTCGTTGATAAAATGGGTTTCGCGCGTGATTTCGCTTTTATCAACGCCCATTTGTTCGCTGACGATTTCGATGACCTTCTGCTCGATGTCTTCCATGTTTTTTCTACCTACCCTGCGGAGAGCCTGCCACGGGCCACGCGGCCCGAATGCCGGTTTGCCGGCCCGGCGGTGCGAAACTATAGCGGTCACGCTTTCGTTTGCAAAGGCGGCTTCCGTGTACTGTTGAACCCCCAGTTCCGTTTGACTGTAACGCGTTGCACTACATCACCATGCCGCCGTCCACGCAAATGACCTGGCCCGTCACATACCCCGCTTCGGTGCTGGCCAGAAATGCCACTGCCGCGGCGATTTCATCAGGTTCGCCAAACCGCTTCAGCGGGATGACCCCTTTCACTGTTTCCTTGATTTTGTCATTCAAGCCGCCGGTCATGTCCGTTGTGATAAATCCCGGCGCGATCACATTACAGGTGATTCCCTTGCCGGCAAACTCACGGGCCACGGTTTTGGACAATCCAATCAAGCCCGCCTTGCTCGCCGCATAGTTCGCCTGGCCCGGATTCCCCGCAACGCCTGCAACCGAACTGATGTTTATGATCCGACCCGTCTTGGATCGCATCATGCTCCGTGCGGCCGTTCGGATCGCCACGAAAGCACTCTTGAGATTCGTATCGATCACCGTGTCAAAGTCCTCGTCGCTCATGCGTAGCAGCAGGCCATCCTTGGTAATGCCGGCGTTATTCACCAGCACATCAATCCGACCAAGCTTCTCGGCGATCTGTTCGATTGCGCCGGCCACAGCCTTCGCGTCGGAAACATCACAAACCCACGGCTCGGCCGAACCTTCGCGCCCATTAATCTCGTCGCACACTTCCTTGAGCTTGTCCGCGCCGCGCGCGATTGCCACCACATGCAGGCCATCCTTGCCAAGACGCCGGGCGATTGCAGCTCCAATTCCCCGTGAAGCGCCCGTGACCAGCGCCACGCGTTTTTCGGTCATGATGATACTCCTACGGTCCCTTAGCGGCTGCGATTGATTCAGCGGTATCCATACTCAAAATCGGCGTCCGACGGCTGATTCGCTTTGCCAGCCCCGCCAGCGAACGTCCGGGAGCCAATTCAATGAACCGCGCTCCTTCATCGGCCAGCAGCGTTTTCATTGTCCGTTCCCACTGTACTGGCGACACGATCTGATCCACCAGCAGCCGTTTGATCGAATCCGCGTTGCCATGCAGCTGCGCGGTCACATTTGAGTATACAGGGACAGACGGAGAAGCCAGCGCGGCGCTCTTTAACTCGGCCGCCATTCGATCCGCTCCAGGCTGCATCAATGGGCTGTGAAACGCCCCGGCCACCCTCAGAAGCGAGGCTTTGAATCCCGCTCCCTCGCACGCCTTTACAGCACGCTCGCACGCGGCTTTCGTGCCGCTGATCACGATCTGCCCCGGCGTATTGTAGTTGGCCGGCACCAGGACTTCTCCGCCGGCGGCCTGGGCACAAAGCTGCTTCACCTGCTCTTCATCCGCGCCCAGAATCGCAACCATCCCGCTCGGCGATGCCACCGCCGCTTCCTGCATGTACCGACCGCGGGCGGCAACCAGCTTCAGCCCCTCTTCAAAACCAAAGGCCCCGCCCAGATGCAACGCCGTATATTCGCCAAGGCTTAAGCCGGCATAGGCCGCCACCGACCCAGGATCGATCACCCCGGCGGTCTGCGCCGATCGGAAACTCGCAACACTCGTGACGTATATCGCCGGCTGGCTGATATCCGTTTGATTCAGTCTCTGTTCCGGCCCGTTAAAGCACAACTCCGAAAGCGAAAACCCCAGGACCCGGTCGGCGTGCTCAAACAGCAGCCGCGCCGCCGGGTATGCCTCAACCAGGCTCCTTCCCATGCCCACCGCCTGAGCGCCTTGTCCGGGACAGAGAATGTAAGTCTTCGATGACATGTTTCGATTCGGATCGATCCGGCGACGGATCTTTGGCTGTTAGAATCGCACCACCGCGTTGGCCCACGTCAGGCCAGCACCAAACGCCACCATGATTGCGATGTCGCCGGGGGAGAGTTTGCCCTCGCGAACCGCTTCGTCAAGGGCAATGGGGATCGAAGCGGCGGAAGTATTTCCGTAGCGATCGATGTTGATGAAAGCCTTTTCGGGGCCCAGGCCAAGCTTTTCCATCGCCGAGTCGATGATCCGCTTGTTCACCTGGTGCGGCACAATCAGCTTGACCTGATCGGTTGTCAGCTCGCACTTGCGCATCGCGTCTTCGATCAATTCCTCGAAGCGCTGTACCGCGAATTTGTAGACTTCGCGGCCTTTAAGTTTCATGTACTGATCACCGGCGGCCAGCAGTATTTCATTGACTGGATGACGGCTTCCGGGCTTGCAGCAGAGCATTTCCCAGCCGTGTCCATCAGCATGCAGCGAGCTGTAAATCAAGCCCCGGCTAACGTCGTTGGATCGCTGAAGCACCAGCGCGCCCGCGCCGTCGCCAAACAGAATGCAACTCGAACGATCCTTGTAATCGGTGATCCGGCTCAGCGTTTCCGCGCCGATCACTAACACGTTGCGATAGCGCCCCGCCTTGATAAAAGCCGCCGCGGTATCGAGTGTGTAAATAAAGCCGCTGCAAGCAGCCGTAATGTCAAACGCTGGCGTCGAAGTCAGTCCAAGCTCGGCTGCAATGAAACACGCGGTCGAGGGAAACGTCATCTCGGGGGAGATTGTCCCGCAGATTATCAGATCCAAGTCGCCCGGTTCCAGACCGGCCGCGGCAAGCGCACGGCGCGCCGCGGCGGTGCCAAGGGTTGCGGTCGATTCACCTGGGCCGGCAATGCGCCGTTCCCTGATGCCGGTTCGCTGCATGATCCACTGGTCATTGGTATCAACCATCTTCGAGAGATCGTCATTGGTCAGACGCTTCTCTGGAAGAAAGCTCCCGGTTCCCGCGATGATGGCGCCGTATTCAGGCATGTACAGTTGTCGTATGCACGGCCCACGGGCCGCGGTGGTTTATTCTTCGCCGCCAGCAATGCTGGCCGCAATTTTGTCGACGATCGTTTTGTTAATATCGCTGTTGGCCAGTTGTTTGCCAACACGGATCGCATTCATGATCGCCCGGCTATCAGATCGCCCGTGGCAAATCAGGCAGTATCCGCCGATCCCAAGCAGCGGCGCGCCGCCGTACTCCTGCCAGTCGTGGCGCTGATAGATCTTCGACATCGCCGCCTTGAATGGGTCCAGCAGTGTCGGATCAATCTGCCGTAACTCGGCATAGATCGTTTTGAAAAGCCCTTCAAACAAACCTTCAGTGAACTTCAAAACGATGTTGCCGACGAATCCGTCGCACACGACGACGTCGACCACGCCGCGAAACAAATCCCGGCCTTCGACATTTCCAAAGAAATTGATCTGCGGTTCGTCGCGGAGAAGCTTTCGCGCTTCTTTAACCGTCGTAGTGCCCTTGGCGTCTTCCTCGCCGATCGAAAGCAACCCGACGCGCGGGTTTTCCACGCCGCACACATTTGTCGAGTACACGCTCGACATCATCGCATATTGAAGCATGTGCCGCGGCTGCGGGGCGATGTTCGCCCCAACATCGCAAAGCACCACCGGCCCATAGAACGTTGGCATCAGCACCGCGATGCCCGGCCGACTTACACCCGGGAGCGTTCGCATCCGCAGTTGAGCCGCCGCCACGCAAGCACCGGTATTTCCCGCGGAGATCACGACATCCACCTCGCCCTTTGAGGCGAGCTTGCACATCACGGATATCGAACTGTCAGGCTTATTTCGAATCGCTTCAACGGGGGAATCGTCCATTCCAACCACCTGGGTGGTATGGACGGTCTTGTATCGCGACTTTTGTTCGTCGGTTAAACCGCTGGCGGCGAGGCCTTCGCTGATGACGGTCTGATCGCCAACAAGGTAGACCGTATCGTCCGCGCTGAGCAGGGGGGCCGCTGCCCAACAGCCTTTCAAGATGGCAGCAGGCGCCTTGTCGCCGCCCATCACGTCCACCGCAGCTCGCACGAGTATCCTCCCTCGATGTGACCGGCGTTAGGCTTGGTCCGTACCCATCTGGAGGGCGAGCTTCGGGTTCACGTAGCCGCAATTATCGCAGGCACAATGAGGAAGCTTCGAACTGCCGCACTGAGGGCAGCGGACATAATGGATCGGCTTTAGCGCGTGGTGCGAGCGACGTTTGCGCTTACGCGACTTACTGTGTTTCTGAACCGGAAGCATGACCAACTCCTGCCAATCGAGCCCACAGATTTCAATCCGCCATCGCCCGATGCAAACTTCATAAAACGCAACGGCGGGCCGAAACCCGCCGCACGGGAAAGGTCGGTACGTTAGGGCCTCTCAAAAGTTCTGTCAAGAACGCCCGTTCGGTCGCGAAACTGAGCGTTGCGGTACTTCCAAGGGCTCTTTTCCCTCTCCGGTACGCCGCTTGTCATTACCCACAAGTCGAAATCACGCGTCCTTTTCTCCCTCCACCGGTACGCCGGGGGAGGGTAGGGAGGGGGTTCTTTCGAGCGATTCTCGCAGCCCAGATCACTTGTGGGTAATGACAAGGGTACGCCGGAGGAGGGCAGGGAGGGGGTTTCGTCGATCCAGAAAAGACCTCGCTCAGACACCGTCGAGCCCCTCACTTGTTTAATCCCCACTGTCCTAATAGATTGCTCCCACTTCCATGCCGCAGCACAACGTCGCACTCTTTATTACTTGTTTGACCGACCAGTTTTACCCACAGGTTGGCGTTGCAGTGACGAAGATTCTGGAGCGATTTGGCTGCCAGGTGCATTTCCCCACCGCCCAGACCTGCTGCGGGCAGCCCTTTTTCAACAACGGCTTCCACGACGAAGCCCGCGAGCTGGCTCGCCGGATGATGGGCGTCTTTGACGGATACGATTACATCGTGACGCCCAGCGGCTCGTGCTGCGCGATGGTGCGCGAGCAGTTCCACGAATTGTTTCACGCCGACCCGGCATGGGAAGCCCCCATGCACAAAATCGTCCCCCGCACCTTCGAATTCGTCGAATTCCTGGACAAGGTGCTCAAGGTCGATCTATCGAAGTTCACGCTGCCGGCCAAAGAGCCGGTCACCTATCATTACACCTGTCACCTTCGCGGCATCGGCGTTCAGGACGAAGGCGTCCGCCTGCTCAAGCAGATCGGCAACGTCGATTTCCGTCCGATGGAAAAAACCGAACAGTGCTGCGGGTTCGGCGGAACCTTCGCCGTCAAGTACCCCGCCATAAGTGGTGCAATTGTTGAAGATAAAGTGGATTGCATCGCAAAGACCCAGGCCAGCACACTTATCTGCAACGATGCCGGCTGCACCATGAACATTTCCGGCATGTGCCACCGCAAGGGCATGACCGTACGAACCCGTCATATTGCCGAAGTGCTCGCCGATGCCATGGGCATCCGCTACGACTCCTGGTAAAGGTTAGCACGCACTCCTTTCACGATATCCGCTGGAAGCCAGGCCGGTATCGCGCCTACCCTGTAGTTCAGCTTATATGTTTGTTGATTGAAAAGTCGGTAGGGAAGATGACCAGCACCAACGCCGCCGCGGGGACGCAAACCGCCGAACAACTCGCCCCGGAACAAATCGCACTTGAGCCGCGAACACCCCGGTTTCTAAGGGACCGCCGGTATGTGACCGCCGCGCTCATGCTCGTCATGGTGCTGGCTTCGATGGAGCAAACCATCACCAGCACCGCCATGCCGACCATCATTGGCGAGCTGCATGGGTTCGAGCATTACTCCTGGGTGGTGTCGATTTATCTGCTTGCACTGACCGTGAGCATGCCGCTCTATGGCCGGCTCGCCGATGTATGGGGACGCAAGCGAGTGATTCTGGGCGCGGTGCTGATCTTTTCCATTGGCTCGGCGCTGGCCGCCTCGGCTTCGAGCATGGGTCAGCTTATTCTCTATCGCGGCTTACAGGGCCTGGGAGCGGGCGGCATCATGCCGGTCGTGCTCACCATTCTTGGCGACATTTTCACGCTCGAAGAACGTGCTTCGGTGCAGGGATTCTTCAGCGCGATCTGGGGTGGAGCGGCGCTGGCCGGGCCGGCACTTGGCGCGTTTCTCGTCAAGACGTTGGGCTGGCGATCGATCTTCTTCGTGAATCTTCCGATTGGCGTAATCGGCTTGCTGGTGCTGGTCTGGAAATACCACGACCGCCAGAAGCCTCACTCCACCAATCTCGATCTGCCCGGCGCGATCACACTATCAATTGCATGCAGCGCGGCGCTGCTGCTGGCATCAGGCGTGACGCCAACCGGGGCGACGTGGCATTGGAGCGCCTGGCTCGGCGTGGTCGCGGTGCTCGCGACGGGTGCATTTTTGTGGATCGAACAAACCGCGCCCAACCCGATCATGCCGCCCGCCCTGCTGATGAAGCGGTCGATCGGCCCCGCGATGCTCGGCAGCTTTTTACTGGGCGCGGGGTTTTTAAGCCTCGACACCTACGTTCCGCTGTACGTCCAAGGCGGACGCGGCGGGGGAGTGGCGGCGGCCGCGAGCGTTGTCACGCCCGTCATGCTCACCTGGGCACTCAGCGGCATCGTCGCGGCGCCGCTGGTCGTCAACTGGGGCTTTCGCAAAACGGCTCTGCTGGGATCTTCCATCGTCGTGCTCAGCTTTATCGCGCTATTGATCTGCGCAATCACCAGCGCGCCGCAATGGATTATCACCGGCGTTTTAGCGCTCAGCGGATGCGGGTTCGGCCCGGCGTCCATGGCGTATCTGTTGGCCACACAACATGCCGTCGCCTGGCAGCAACGCGGCATCATGACCAGTGCAATCCAGTTCTACCGCACAATCGGCGGCGCGATCGGAACCGGGCTGCTCGGCATGCTGTTCAACACGCTTATTCGCCATCGCGTCGCTGAGCTGCGCGGGCAGGGGATCGACCCGGCCACCCTGCTGGATCCAACCACTCGTCAAGATATCCCGCCGACTCTAACCCTCGCCGTCCAGCACCTGATATCCGGCGGGCTACTTTGGGTGTTCGTGGCGATTCTCGTGTTTGCCATCTGTCAGTTGATCGCGACATTCCTGATGCTGCCCGGCAAATCGCAGGAACCGCTCACCCGCGCCGAAACAATCGAAGCCCTCGCCGCCTGAGCTTGCCCGCGCCGCCCTTCCCGTGGAACATCCTCATCCACATGTTTGATGTTTTCCGCGCCCTGGCCAATCGTCATCGCACCCAAGAGTGGATGGACGCGCCCGATGCCGACCCGGAACAGTTGCGAAAAAGCCTCTCGTTTATTC
Organism: Tepidisphaeraceae bacterium; assembly: GCA_036794395.1. GTDB lineage: Bacteria > Planctomycetota > Phycisphaerae > Tepidisphaerales > Tepidisphaeraceae > DASXMX01. The sequence continues at coordinate 17,756 of DAIRGS010000010.1, forward strand.
GCCAGGTCAACACGCTGTTTCGCTATACCCGAACGACCCTGCGCCATCTGGAACGCTTCAGCCGGGGATGGCAGCCGGGCCAGACGATCCGCATTCTCGACCTGGCCACCGGCTCGGCCGACGTGCCGCATGCAATACTCAAGTGGGCACACAAGCGCGGGTTTGATGTCCGGATCGTTGGAGCCGATCTGCATGCTCGCACCTTAGCCGAGGCTGGGGCCGAGCATGATCCAAACCTCATGCTGCTGCGGGCCGATGCGCTTCATCTTCCCTTTGAGGATGCTTCATTCGACTACGTGATCACCAGCATGTTTCTTCATCATCTGGACGATAGCCAGATCGTCGCCGTGCTGGAGAACATGAACCGCGTGGCCAGCCGCGGCATCATCGCGGCTGATTTACTTCGCCGCCGCCGGGCGTACTTCTGGATTTCAATCTTCACACTGTTCGCCAACCCGATGGTGCGCCACGATGCACGGGTCAGCGTGGCCCAGGCTTTGAGCCGGGCGGAAGTCCTTGGCATTCGAGACCGTGCGGGAATTGGATTCGCATCCTATCATGTTCATTTCGGGCATCGGTTTGTTTTGGCCGGCGAGAAGCCGGGCGTGAACGCCCGAGTGGTGGTATAACGTTCCGGCGGCCTAAGGATGACACCCGGCCGACCGATCGCGTTTGTGGAGCGAGTATGAATCGTGAAAAGACGGCATGGATCGTCAGTCTGATACTCATCTCAATGCTGGCGTTTCAATTGCCCGGCAGCCTCGCGCATCGCGATGATGACTACGCCTTCGTCAAAGCCCTGATCGACGTGCACCGCCAGGTTTCAGGCAATTATGTCGATCCGGTTGACGAGGAAAAGCTCAAGCTCGGCTCGGTCAACGGCATGATGGGCGAGCTCGACCCCTACAGCATTTTCATTCCCGCCGCCAAGGCCGAAGAATTCGACAACATGCTGGAGGGCAGCTTCAAGGGCGTTGGCATTCAGTTGTCTCAATTGGAAAATGGCGACATCCAGGTTGTCAGCCCCATTCCCGACAGCCCTGCCCACAAAGCTGGTGTCTTGGCTGGCGACATCATCGTCAAGGTCAATGGCGACGACATCAAGGGGAAGAAAATCGACGAAGTGCAGAAGATGGTCAAAGGGCCGCTCGGCACCGAAGTTCGTCTGACGGTGAAACACAGCGACGGAGCCGAGGCTGAGCTGAAGATGACGCGCCAGGAAATCGTTATGCCCACGGTGATGGGGTATCGGCGCGATTCCGGGAACAACTGGGACTACTGGGTTTCCCCCAGTCCGAAAATTGCCTATGTGCGCGTGACGCAATTCACCGCCGATACCTTCAAGGAACTGCACAAGTCGTTGGAAAAGGTCATGGGTGAAGGCATGCAGGGCCTGATCCTCGACCTGCGCTTCAATCCCGGTGGCCGCCTCGATCAGGCCAAGCAGGTGGTCAATCTGTTCATCAACGATGGCGTGATCGTGGTGACCAAGGGCCTGCATCGCGCGGAAGAGATCGCTCGAGCCAAGCCCGAGGATGCGTTGCCCAGGCAGTTTCCAATGATTGTCCTGGTGAACGAGCACTCGGCCAGCGCCGCCGAGATCGTGGCAGGGAGCCTGAAAGACAACAAGCGGGCCCTGATCATGGGCACGCGAACGTACGGCAAGGGCTCTGTCCAGGAGATCATTCCACTCGAACCCGACGAGGGCGAACTCAAGTTGACCGTCGCTTACTACTACCTGCCCAGCGGCCGGCTTGTGCATAAGAAGAAAGGCGCCACCGATTGGGGCGTCGATCCGCATATCAGCGTGCCCATGACCGACAAAGTGGAAGCACAAGTCTATCAGGAGCAGGGCGAGAAGGAGCTGTTTCATAAGCCGCTGCCGATCTCGACGCGACCCACAACCGGCCCGGCTTCCACACGCAACGGTGCGACGACACAGCCGACCGTCGACATTCAACTTCAGCAAGCCGTCAGCACGATCACCGGCTCAATCATGCTGCACGGCGACCAGATTATTTCGTCTGCACCGACTACCCAGCCGTTCAATGTAATAGTGCCGGCTACGCAGCCAGTTAGCCGCTAATTTTTATGGCCATCATTCTGGGCATCGAGTCCACATGCGACGAAACCGCCGCGGCCGTCGTGGTGGACGGGTTCGACGTGCGCTCCAATGTCGTCGCCAGCCAGGTCGAACTGCATTCCCGATATCGCGGCGTAGTCCCCGAGATCGCAAGCCGAGCCCACATCGAAAACATCCTCCCGGTCCTCCGTGAAGCCACGGATTTCCTGCCCCTCCACGAACGACCGGTCTTACCCCCTCTCCCTCCGGGAGAAGTGAGCGGAATTAGCGACTGCCCGCGATCGGGCAGGGGTGAGGGCGAACGCCAGGCGCCAACCAGTTCCCAACAAAGCTTAAATCTCAAATCTCAGATTTCAGATCTCAAATCTGAAATCTCAAATGCCCAATTAAACCAGGGAAGTCGTCTTTCAATCCCCCTCACCCCAGCCCTCTCACGTTCGGCAGGCTCAGTGCAGGCCCGGAGGGAGAGGGGGCAAAATGCTGGCCTTTCCCAGATCGACGCAATTGCCGTTGCTTACCGCCCGGGCCTGATCGGCTCTCTGCTCATCGGCGTCACCGCCGCCAAAACACTCGCGTGGGCCCTGGGCAAGCCGCTGATCGGTGTCGATCACGTTCATGCCCACCTATATAGCGTTGTCCTTGAATCCAACCAACAGCCCCCCATGCCTGCCGTCGGCCTGGTATGCAGCGGCGGCCACACGGCCCTCTATCACGTCAAAAATTGGTTCGACGTAACACTCATCGGCTCCACAATCGACGACGCCGTCGGCGAAGCCTACGACAAAGTCGCCGCGATCCTCAACCTGGGCTATCCCGGCGGCCCCGTGATCGACCGCCTCGCCGCGACCGGCGATCCTGCCGCGATCAAATTCCCGCGAACTTTGCTCGATCGCGATTCCCTCGATTTCTCATTCAGCGGATTGAAAACCGCCGTGCTCTATCATGTTCGCGGCGTGCCTCGCCGGGGGGAGCACGTCAAATCCGAACCAACCCCGCAGCTCAGCACGGGCGAACTGGCCAACATCGCCGCGGGTTTTCAAGCTGCCTGCATTGACGTGATCGCCGAGAAACTTCGTCGTGCAGTCGCTAAGGTCGGCGCACGATCGGTCATCGTCGGCGGAGGCGTCTCGGCCAATCAGGGCCTGCGAGCCGCGATGAAGCGCTTCGGGCTGCCGGTCTTCTTCCCCCCGATGCGCTACTGCACCGACAACGCCGCCATGTCAGCCGGCCTCGCTCAAATCTACTACGATCGTGGCGCATTCAGCGATTTGAGCCTGGATGCCATCACGTTCAGCCAGTTCATCGCCGGTACCCCCAATCCCACGGCTTATGTCATTCATGCGATGCCGCTTACCACGCGAAGAGGCAGAAATGGACGGTGACGCCATGGCAAAAAAGAAAGACCCCATCGCCGCATTCGTGGCCTTGTCTGATTCGGAAAAGGAACGTATTTGGCGCGAATTGGATGGATTGACCGCCGACGAACTCAGAGCTAAATCCAGACCTCTTAGCAGCGCTGAGCGCAAACTATGGCGAACCTTCAAGCGCCGGGCTGGCCGCCCCAAAATCGGCAAAGGGGTGAAGGTTGTGTCAATTGGCCTTGAAAAGAATCTTCTGACGCGCGCCGATGCGTTTGCCAAGCGTCGGGGGATCAATCGATCGGCGCTGGTCAGTGAAGCTCTGCGGGCTTTGATGGGTACTGCCGCGTGATGCGAGCAGTGGAAATTGTCGGGATTAGATGGGCTATTGTCGCAACTGACCCGGCGGCTTCGTCCAACATCCAAACGGTTATCTAATGATCGCAAAAGCCCACGCGGGAGTCCTCCGCGAAGTTTCCCGCGATAAGAAAACTATCCGCATCATCAAAAGCCTCGCGGCAACACATCCATGCACGATTGTGGTGATCGACGAATAACTTCATCACCAGGGTGCATCAGTGATTTCGGCGGCGGCTCATCAGCAGCCCGCAGACACCCGCGGCAAGCAGCCCAACGCTGGCCGGCTCGGGAACGAAGGCAAATCCTCCAGGCGAAATGCTGACTTCGAAACCACTATCCGATCCGGGTGGATTTACGACGTCGAATTGAACCTCCACCGCGTGCAGGCCGGCTGCGAGCGGGATCGTCGTTTGATCATGATCTACTAAAAGCGAACTGTGTGTGGTGACCAATGCGCCGTCGACAAAAAGGTACGACGACTGCGCGCCGGTCAGAACAAACGTGAACGAATCGGCTGTAGTAACGTTGATGTGCCCGACGGCGTCGGCTGCGAATGAAGAGATGCCGTTCGGGTGCCAGTTAAAATTCGTCACGGTGCCGAACTGGGCAAGGTCGGGCGTCTGAAGGGTGGCGAATGGCGTTCCGAAAAAACTCACGCCGTTCGGGGAACTGTCGTTGTAATCGGTGAAAAGAGTGGTGGCTACATTATCCGCCTTCGCCTGGCCGACGATTCCAGCGATCACCCCTCCGAGAAAGGCGAGGCCCACCATTCCCGGTGTAAGTTTTCCCAATGCGCGCGATCCGCGGGTGCGGCTGGTCACAACAAACGTCATTGGTTTTCTCCCGTGCCCGCTGCTCCGCCCGGGATTTATCCCGCCGCCGCGATCAAGTCTATCGAGCGGCCATCGATCCGCAACGAAATAGGATAAAGGTAATGTGTGTCGCTGGACCGAGCATGCGACCGTTGCGAAATGCCTTGAAAGTGTCGCATTGCGTCGCAAATGTCGCATTCATATTTATTAATATGTCATAACTATATTAATCATATGTATTTATGAAATATTCATATGTCGAAATATGTTCGCCATGGACGCGACAGTGTCGCAAAAAATGCGACACCTGTCGCATCGGCCCCGCTTTTTGGGCGAAAAACAGGGGGTGCGTGCGACATCATGCGACGCGATGCGACACGGTTTTCACCCGTACCCGAGCTGGGGATCGGCGGGGCGAGGGCTTGGGGGCGCGGCCGTTTGTTTTTGGGGTGGTCGGGTTGGCAGTTGGAAGTTTGCGCGTTGGGGCGGTGCCCAGAGCGATGGCCATCACCTCGTCGACGTTTTGGACCCAATGGAATTTGATGTTTTGCTTTACTTCGTCGGGGATGTCGGGGAGATCTTTCTCATTGCGCTTGGGGGCGATGACCTGCTTGATGCCGGCGCGCATGGCGGCCAGGGTTTTTTCTTTCAGTCCGCCGATGGGCAGGACCAGCCCGCGCAGGGTGATTTCGCCGGTCATGGCGACGTCGTGGCGGACGGGTTTGTTCAGGAGAAGTGATGAGAGCGCCGTGAACATCGCTACGCCGGCGCTGGGGCCGTCCTTGGGGATGGCACCGGCGGGGACGTGAATGTGGATGTCGGACTCGGCTAGAAGTTTGGGGTCGATTCCCAGCTTGGTGGCGCGCGAGCGGATCAGGCTGAAGGCGGCGCTGGCGGATTCTTTCATGACATCGCCGATTTGCCCGGTGAGGGTGATGGCGCCTTTGCCGGGGAAGCGGGTGGCTTCGATGAAGAGGATCTCTCCCCCGACGGGCGTGTAGGCCAATCCCGTGGCGACTCCAGCCACGCTCGTGCGGCTGGCGAGCTCGGGCTCAAAGCGACGGGGGCCAAGTACCTTGGACACGAAGTCTCGATCGACGGTCACTTTTTCGGTATTGCCCGCGACGACTTCGGCGGCGACAGCGCGGTTCACAGCGCCGATGTTGCGCTCGAGATTTCGCACGCCGGCTTCGCGGGTGTAGCTGTCGATGATCGACTTGAGTGCGGCATCGGCAAAGCGGATGTGCTTATTTTCCAGTCCATTGGCTTCAAGCTGGCGGGGAACGAGGTAGCGCTTGGCGATGCTGAGTTTATCGCTGGCGGTGTAGCCGGGGATTTCGATGACTTCCATGCGGTCGCGGAGCGGGCCCGGCACGGTGTCCATCGTGTTGGCGGTGGCGATGAACAGGACCTTGGACAGATCGAATGGGACGTCGAGGTAGTGGTCGGTGAAGGTGTGATTCTGGGCGGGATCGAGCACTTCGAGCAGGGCGGAAGCGGGATCGCCGCGGAAATCCGCGCCGACTTTGTCGATCTCATCCAGCATCATGACGGGGTTACGTGTGCCGGCCTTGCGCAGCTCGGCGATGACTCGGCCCGGCATCGATCCGATGTAGGTGCGGCGGTGTCCGCGAATGTCCGCTTCATCGCGTACGCCGCCCAAGGAAACCCGGATGAAATTGCGACCCATGGCCTCGGCAATCGATTTACCCAGCGAGGTTTTGCCCACGCCCGGCGGGCCGACAAAGCAGAGAATCGCGCCACCCCCGGCGGGCTTGAGCTTGCGGACGGCCAGGTATTCGATAATCCGGCGTTTGACCTTGTCGAGATCGAAGTGATCGCGATCGAGGATTTTACGCGCATCCTTGAGCTCAATTTTGTCGGTGGTTTCAATGGCCCAGGGAAGCTCGCTGAGAATTTGAAGATACGTGCGAATGACGCCGTACTCGGGCGAGGCGCTGGGAATGGCTTCCAGGCGATTGAGTTCGCGCATGGCTTCCTTGGAGACGATTTCCGGAAGCTTGGCCGCCTCGAGCTTTTCGCGAAGCGTATCAATTTCACCGCCGCCGCCTCCGCCTTCAGATTCGCCCAGTTCCTTGCGGATGGCCTTGAGCTGTTCCTGAAGGTAGTAGCGACGCTGCGATTTATCGATGTTCTCTTTGACCTGCGACTGAATCTTGTTTTGAAGCTCAAGCACATCGAGCTGGGTCGCCAGCCGGGCGGCGATCATGCGCAGGCGTTTTTCAACGTCGAGCTCTTCAAGCACGCGCTGTTTCTCGGCGGTATCAGCCTGAAGATTGGCCGCCAGGAAATCGGCCAGGGCGGAGGGGTTGGTGATTCCGTTCAGAACATGGGCGGCTTCATCGGGCGTGTTGGGCGAGAGTTCGATGACACGATTGGCCTGCTGGCGCACGCTGGCCAGAAGGGCATCGAGATGGGGGCCGGGATTGACGATGTCTTCCAGAACTTCGATCCGGCCAGTTGCGAAAGGCTCGGTCTGATCGACGCCAAGAAGGCGGAAGCGCGTTAAGCCGTGCACGATGATGGATTGATTGCCATCGGGGAGCTTGAAGAGCTTGAGAATGACGGCGGCCACGCCGACGGTGTAAAGGTCGGCGTATTCGGGGTCTTCGACTTCGTGGTTCTTCTGGGTGACGACCCCGACAAGCTTTTCGCCGGGCATCACTTCGTCAAGCAGGGCCTTGCTCTTGGGCCGGCCCACGTTGAGCGGCATCACGGTGCCGGGGAAGACGACAATGTTTCGGATCGGCAGGATGGGAAGCACGTTGGGCAAAACGGTGCGCTGGCCGTTGGTGCCGGTCTTGATGACCGTTCCCTCGGGGGTGCGCTCGATGATCTGGGATTCTGACATTTTTGGTTCGTCCTTGGTCCAACCTCAGCGGCTGACTACGGGTTGCTCGTTGCCGGCAAGTTGGCGGCGATCAGACTTTGGGGATCTCGATCCATAGCAGGCCATTGCGGTAAGTGGCGCTGATGCGCTTGCGGTCGGCATCGGCGGGGATTTCGACTTCGCGGGTGAATCCGCCGTGATCGATTTCCATCAGATGGACGCGTACTTTTTCGTGGGAAGCTGAATCTCCATCCCAAAAACTCGGCACCGCCCGGGCTCCGCGCAGCTTGAGTCGCTGGTCGGCTACCTCGACGTCGATTTTTTCTTTTTCGACGCCCGCCAAATCCACGCACACGAGATACGAGCCCGAGGTTTCGTACAGATTGACGTTTGGGGTCCAGGTTTCGCTGGGATAAAAGAATCCTTTTTGAAACTGTTCCATCATTTTATTGGCCTGACGGGACAAATGAGGGAACGGCGGGTCGGTCGCTGCGGTAATCGGCATGTCATCTCCGTTCGGTTGCAACGCTCATCATAGAGGGGTTCGGGCGAGTGTCGGAAGGCAAAAATGTGCACGGGGTGTTGGTGGGGCCGTTATGATGTAGTGTGCCAGGCTGGCCAAGCCCGCGGATGCGCCGCGGGAGGTGGCCAGTTTTGACATTCAAATGGGGGGTTGGCAGAATCGACGTAGATTGGCCCCAGAGTCGTGCCTCGCTCGGAGATAATCAATGCGCGCACCGTGGAAACGAGCGGCGATCCTCGCCCTTGCCACTTGTAGTTTTTCGGTAGTTGGCGGTTGCAAGACCGATGTTGAAAAGGCGGACGAGGCCGTGTCCAGCGAACTATCGCAGGCTACCTCGTTGCTTTCGCTTGGGCAGCCTGATAAGGCGATGCAAGCTCTAGCGCAGACGACCACCAAAGGCTCGGCGCTGGCCAAAGTGCAATCCAATACCTTGCTGGCGCAGTCGCAGATAGCCGCGGCCGATTCCCTCCTGCAAAAGGTTTCGCAGGAGGAAGGAAAGATGTCGGCGGCGATTCTGGAACTGGAGCGGCTGGGGTGGCAGATCACCAGCAACAACGCGAGCACAACCGGTTTTAAGGCGCTGAACCCGACTGCCGGGCAGCAGGCGTTTGAGCAAGTCTCGACAGCGGCTGAAAAGGGTGAGGGCGGGGCGTGGGTAAAAGGGGCCGACGGGGGCGCGCCGATTCCGTCGCTGGCGGATGTGAAGCAGCGTGAAGAGACGCTGGGCGGGCAGATTGCCGAGCTCACCAAGCAGCGCACTGAGATCGCGGCCAAACGCGCGTTGGCGCTTCAACAAGCCGAGAATTTTTCACGCCAGGCCGATTCAACCACCGGCAGTAATTCCACGGGATTTTTCATTCAAGGCTCGAATCAGCGCAAAGAAGCGGGCGACGCCGAAGTGAAAATGCGCGATCTCGATGCGCAGATCCTCCCGCTTCAGCAACAACTGGACATTGCCAGGGAGCAGGAGCAGTCGATTCAGGCCACGCTGAGTTCGATCAAGGACCAGGTGGGCAAGCTGCAAACCGGCTGGCAGGGCGTACAAAAGCAGATGGATCAGTTGAAGGATTTTTCTGCCTCGCTGGTCAACGGTGGCGGGGCGGCCCCGACGGGCGGCGCGGGCGCTACGAGCCAGCCAACCGTGCAGGGGCTTAATGCGATCGCAACTGATCTGAACGAGCTAATCAAAGCCGCAACCGACGAGCGCGCCCAGGCGGCGGTATTTTTGAATGATGCGTATAAGCACCTGCTTGAAGCTCAGAAGCAGGCGGCGGACGCGCTGAAAGACATTCCCAAGCCCGGCGGAGCGAACGCCAAGGTGCCGGAGAAGGCGGCATGGCAAGCGCTGATTGAAATGAATGATCCGGCGGAGTTTAAGGTGCGGCAGGCCGAGGTGCTGAGCGGGTTGGCACGGCTGTATGGCGGGCAATACCTTGAGCTGGCCCAGCGAAACGCCGTGGCCCGGGTGCTTGATCCGGCGCTGAAACAAGCCGGTGTTGAGTCGCAGGCGGCGGCTGCCCTGGGCAATGGCGGAGCGCCGACAGCGTCGGTTCGCGAAGCGGTGGACAAGATTTCGGCGGCCGTGAATAATCGCGAGTTCGCCGGTTACCAGGATCAGGCGGCCGAATTTGATACGCTCGCGGGCGGGCAAGCCACTCCGACAGACCAGGAGGCGATTGCCGCGGTGCGCCAGGATTTCTATTACGCATGGGCCGACAGCGTGGCCAATGACGTGATCGGCGGATCTTCGCAAGGCGACCTGGGGCAGCTTCGAGTGAACGTGGCGCACCTGATTCGGATGACCAATCAGTATGCGTGGTATCTGATGGGCATCGCCCAAAACAAACAGGATGCACGTGGCCGCCTGGCTGTCGCAGTGACCGAGCGGAAGGCGATATCGGATAGCCAGAGCGGAAAGGGATTGTTGCCGCCGATGCTTCCGCCGGAACTGGCGGAGGTCGCGACTTCGCAGCCGGCCGGTGGCGCGGAAGCAGCGAGTCAGCCGGGGACAGGGGATCAAGCCACAACTGCACCGGCGGGCAGCCCCGGAACGGCTTCGGCGGATTCGCCCGATCAGGCGGCGGCGCGAACCGCGGCTCTGGCCATTTGCGATACCATCATGAACGGCGACGTCGACCAGGCCAAGACGATGGTTGTCGAAGATCGCGTTGAATTCCGCTCGCTGGCCAATTTCATGAAGGCATACGCGGATTTCAAGAAAGCCGCCGCGGCAAAGTTCCCGGATGATCTTTCGTCGATCGCTCCGCCCATTGCTGATCTGCGGGATCAGATTAAGAGCGCACAGGTGGTTATTGCCGGCGATGTGGCCACGTTTAACAACCCTGGCGACAAGAACCCCGCCAAAGCAAAGCGTGTGAATGGCGTTTGGAAGATGGATTTCGCGCCGGTGGATCCGAATGAAACGACCAAGGCCCTGCAACTCTACAATGTGGTTGGTCCGATCTACACTCGCTCGATGATTGCCCTTCAAAGTGGCAAGTACAAGACGGCTGACGAATTGAAGCAGGCGGTGACTCAGGAACTCAAGCTTGCTGTTCCCAATTACGTGCCGCCGACAACCGCGCCGGCCGGTCAATGAGTGACGGAGCTGCGGTGACCCGAAAATACATGATTCACCGCGGAGACGCCGCCTTCGGCTCTGAGGCTCAGGCTCGAAGAGAGATCGCAGAGAAAACCCAGAGCAATGGATTTGTGAATTGCGCGACAAACCCGCGTAGCGATTTTTGGTTGTAAGCTCTTGGTTCTATTGAATTCTCTGCGTGCTTGGTGTTTCTGCGATGAATAATCCTGCCTGGGGGGAATTGCGGTCGCTTGGACGGCAGCGCGTCGTGCTTTGCGATTATTCCGGCTTCAATTATTTCGGCTTGATCACGCCGATCGTCAGCAGCAGGTTGGCGTAGATTTTCTGCTCGCCGGTGGCGATGGTGAGGCAGACGTCGGGGGTGCCGGCGGTGTCGTAGAACTTTTCACGGGGGATGTGCTCGAGGTCGGAATCGACTCCGGCGGCGTGAAGCACTTCGCGAAATTCGTTCCAGATGGGGGGATCCTGCGACAGGGCGTTGGGGCCGGTGCGGGCATATTCCATGACTGCCGCGGCTTCGAACGGAACCTGGCTGACCAGCACCTTCAGCACATCCACCGCGCCCAGCATTCCAGGGGCGAGATTGAGGTAAACCACTTCGGCATTGATGCCGCGTTTGGTCCAGTGGGGATAGTTGCCATCGGAGATCAGGACCTTCGCGCCATGCCCGGCTCGGGCTAAGGCACCGATGATTTGGGGGTGAATGAGTTGTCCGCGAATCATTGAATTCCTCCGGGCGGATCGTACTCAACGGGCCGCAAAACGAAACAATAAAGCATGCGAGGGGTCGGCGGGGGGAAGCGTGACTGCTTTGGCGGCTGCCTTTGATTTCCCTCCACCGGCACGCCGGGGGAAGCGAGCGGAATTGGCGACTGCCCGCGAGCGGGTAGGGAGGGGGCTTGGCTGTCCAGGCGAGAATTGGCGAACCAAAACGTGTTATCGTTGAACGGGCCGCCCCCCGCGTTGCGGAGGTGGGGATGCCCCAATTCCATATTTCACGATGCGGCGGGCCTTCATGTCATACACATCGCCCGTCGAAAGCACGTAGTACGGTTTCTCCCACGGCTCGTAGGGACGCTGATTATCGTGGACGGCGACTTTCCAGCGGCCCATGACCTCAAACTTATCGCCGGTGACGATGATGGCGGTTCCTTCGGATAAACCGATGCCCAACAGATCGGGATACTTTTTAATGACCGGATCGAGATCATCCCAACGCAGTCGGGTGTTGATGTGTTGATCGATGGCGCTGTGCTTGAGATATGCGAAGCCGTGTTGATGAGTTGTTTCGGAGGTCATCATGACATCGGGGCCGGAGGTATCGCCGCGAACGAGGTAATCGCCTTGGAGGGTCGCCCCGGCGGAGCTTCCCCCGATCACGCCGCCGCGTTCGAGGACTTTGGCGAACTCGGTCTGTGTGCGCGTGCCGGCGAAGGAATCGACGATGTTCCACTGACGGCCGCCATCAAACCAAACCGCCGTCGCGTCCAATAGCGGCTTCACGAATTCTTCGGTATCCGCCACCTTCGGATCGGCGGTGTGGAGCATCCGCACGTTCTTTAGGCCGCGTCGTTTCCACGATGCGACCACCTGCTCTTCGTCATACGCCTTGACCGATCCATCGCGATTTTTGTTTCCAGCGGCGGTGGGCACGATGACGAATGTCCCATCAACTGCTCCGCCCCCAAGTTGAATGAACCGCTCCATGATGCCGGTGCCCTCGGCGTTTCCGCCGCCGATGATGACGAGGGTGCCTTTGGGGGGGCCGTAGGTGGGGGCGGTGCTTTCATCCGACCACGCACACGGCGCGGTTCCGAGCAGGCCGATGATCATCGCTGTAACGGCCACTCGAATGCGCATAGACTTCTCCCGATTTCAGACCCCTCGGCGAGCGGAAAGCCGCTCTCGAATCTCAGTCAGGTCCTTCAGTCCATGCTCGATTTTGTGTCGAACGTCTTTGGCTTGCCGGTCGCGGCCTGCCAAATATGTTTCAATTTCGCCGCGATGCTTCAAGTAGTACGCGATGACGGCATACACGTCAGCCAATGCCAACGTTTCGTATCGTTGCACAATTGACTCGGCGGTCGCGCCGTCCTGGAATGCCTGAATGACGAGTTCAAGCAACACCCGCGATTGCCCGACGCGGAGTGCGCCTGTCTCATCCTCGTGCAGAGGGGGAGGTTCAACCTGTAGCGCAATGCCCATTTCAGTCTCCAATCCAACAGGATTGTATCAGCAAATCCCGTTTGCATGCACGGTTTCACCCAGACACAAACACTGCAACAGGGCCATCGCATCTTCACGGCTCCATGCACTTGGCGGCATGAAAACGAAGATTCGATGTGGGACACGTGTCAGCCCGCTCGACGAAATCCGCGTTTTCGGCGCGCTGTCGTACATCTACGCCCGAAGAGGCGATGGCCCTGTCCACTACAACCTCGGATCCACTGACTCGCTCTCCAGCGCAAGCACGCCGAATACACATTCGTGAACCTTCCGTAGCGGCTCATTTCGCACGAAGCGCTCTAAGCCATCTACGCATCGCGATTGCGGTTTTCCGAGCGGTCGCGAGAATCTCCCGAATGGCCTGCGACAACTCGGGGCGGCGTCGTGACCCCTCAAACTTCGAACGACTTTTGAATCGCTATGCGGCCGCCTTGGCAACGACGTCAATACCGATGGTGAGGCTGGCGGATCGCTACGTTATTCTTCTGCGTCAGTTCCTGGACTTCGTCGGTCGCGATCGCGCTATTGCTGGATCGAATGCCCACCATTATGCGTTCCTCTTGGACACGTTTCGAGCAGCGGACGAGCGCGCCGAACTTGCGAAGGAATTGGAGGCCCGCAGACGCGATCCCCTATTCCGGAATTTGCTTGAGAATTACGGTGGTGCGCAAATCGCTTGGGCGGTTCGACAAAGAGGCCGTGCCGAAACCTTTAACCTATCGATTAGGCGTGAGCTGCTTACGGAGGGCCATGATGGCAAGTGCGCGGATGTCAGCAGGAGCATCGATATCGAAGTCGAGCCCGGGATGGAAAAGGGTGCGGAGCCGATCGAGCGCAGCCCGGCGGACCTGTACGTCCTCGGCGTAAAGGCAATCAAGCAGAAACGTCGGGTCGGTTCGCAGGCGGTTCAATTCAGAATCGGACGCCGGTTTGAGTGGGGCCAGGTAGAGGTCGAGCAGAAGGTTTTGCTGAGGCGTTAGAGTGGCGCGTGGGAGGTGATTGACGGCGTCGGCCCCGGCCGGCTGGGGGATCTTTCGTAGCTCGGCCAAAGCGGTTCGCCGTGCGCGATAGTCCTCGGCGTTGAGGCGGGGGAGGATTTCATTGAGCCGCCGCATCACGGATTGATCTGGGGCCCGCGTGTCGGCGAACACTTGCCATGCCGTCGAGGGATCCGGAGCAAAGAGGTTTTCGTGTTCAATCGTGCGGAAGAGTGGTCGCAGATAGAGGTTGGACGGCTGCGGATATTCCCGGAGAAACGACACGAAATCGGACGAACTGAAATTGAGCTGTTGAGAGCTGCGGTTGTCCGGGCTGGAACTGCTGACCAGGAGCTGGGTGCTGGCGTCTTGTCCGAGTGTTTGGATTAACATCGTCTGCTGATTACCGCCGCCTGCCTGGATCGTCTGTGTGAGAATGATCCGGCCCTTGTCCATATCGCAACGGACCTGAAGATTGGTCACGCGATTGGGGGCGGGGAAATCCATGACATTGAGTTCAAAACGATCAAGTTCTTTGGTGACCGGGTCGCGGTGAAGCGTCACAAACCCGGTGCCGGGCACGCCCTCAACACGAACGCGCATCTGTTGATCGCCGGGCGTGGGGGCCGCCTGGCTTGAAAACTTGAGCTGCCGGGCCTCAACCTGGAGTTGAAACAGTTCGTCAATCCGTCGATCGCCCAAAACCGGCATTTGACGGAACCAGTTTTCTGAAAGCGATTTCTGGGTTTCCCACTGCTTGCGGATTTCATCATCCGCGCGAGCGGGGTTGCTGAGAACCGAAGCGCCAATTGCCAGCCCGATGACCATGTACCGGCAAAGGGCCCGGTTAAGGCGTGGGAACCAACAGGACTTAAGCGTTTCGGTTGTCATGATGGATACCGCGGCGGCTGCACAGATTATATCGGCTCATGCGCCAGGGGAATCAACACTCGAAGCCACTGATGGGTTTGAGCCGGCCGTTGTGACGCGTCATCAAGCTCCGCAACCGGAGCCGGATTCACTGATTGGGCATAAATGCACGCCACGGGCATATTAGCCTCAAAAAGGCCATCAATTCGCAAAGATCTTCGCGCCGCCAGATCGGGAATCACGGCCCATAAATCTTTCTCGCTCACCGGGGATGGATCGGCTCGCTTGCCGAAAGAACCAAAATCTTGGTACCGGCCTTCAAATCGCCCGGGCAAAAATGGCTCGCCCGAAGCCGGTTGATCAAGCTTAATAATTTGCCCTGGTCCCAGGGTGCCAGCCGGATCAAGCGGTATGGAAACGACCCCTAAGCGGGTGCGAAGGCGCAGATCCTTAAGAGCGACGATCGTCAGGTTTTGAATGGTTCCGGAAATCCGGGCGGTTCCCGCTTCACCGGTCAGCTTAAGGTCTGCGTGTATGACGGGTGAAGCAGAGTGGATCGCTTGTCGGCGGAGAAACCGTGGAAGGCCGGAGTCAGTGCGTATGGGACTTGGAATACAGAAAACATCGGATTGATGGAATGACAAATCTGATTGTGTTGCGGAAAACCCTTGAGCATCGATAACGCCTGGAAAAGCCGGCTCCCACCAGCCGGCCATTGAATCGTCGGCAGCGCCCTTGAGTTGCACTTTCTGGGATTTTGTCGACTCGACCACCACCAGGTCGGAAGTGGCCACGATGGCGTCATCAACTTGATCGATCAGCCGCAACGCCCGCAACGAGACGGCCTTCCCCGGTGCCAATCGTGACGTCCCAAATAGGACCGCCAATACGATCGTCGCAATCCACCCGACGGAGGTGGTCCAGGTCCACGGTGATTGGCCAGCCAGTTTCAAAACGAACGCGTCGAGCGGTCCAATCACCGCAAAAATCCCAAGCATCAGCAGCACTACACCCGGCCAACGTCTCGGCGGGGCACTGGGTGAAGGCGCGAGGAAGTCGAACGCCGTGGCGGTCGCGGCGCCTTCCCGGAATTGATCAGGGCTCTCGCTCATAAAGCCGTTATATGGAGCGGCAAATCGTGGCGTGTCGGTGACGGGCTTCGCGGGCGAAACCAGACGGCTCATGATCGGCCGCCACATCGCCACAACGGCCGGGCGATCGGCCGGCTCGTCAACCTGAAGAACGGAAATGTCGAACGGGAGCACCACCACCTGCCCCAACCCCAGCCGCCGTGAATATCCAACGATCGAAGGCCTCGCCAAAACCTGTACCGGCTCGGCGTCTTTGATTGGCTCAAGCGTGCGAATAGCGATGTGTGCAAAACGCTGAGAGAGGTGCAAATCCGAGAGGGATTGGTTGGAGAACTCGAGGAGATGGACCTCGCCAATAGCGCATGGCTGCGCTGCCGCAAGTGGAGAGGCGGAAATTGGTGTGTCGTCTCCTGGAGTGATCAGCAGGCTCCCGCCGGATCGAACCCAATCGAGGATCGCGCGTTGCTGATCGAGGTCGATTTCGGCAAGACGCGAGCGGTTGAGCAGCAGGATCTCAAGGCAGTCGTAGCCTAGTGGCGAGCGCGGAAGTTGATGGGCCGGGAGGTAGGCGAAATCGGCGTTGAGATCGTTATTGAGTTGCTCCAATGCGGCAGCCGTGCCCGACATTCCCACGAAGATGGCATGCGGACCCACCGCGGCGACATCCGGACTGGAGCGCGGGACGTTGGGCGGAAATTGAGCCAGAAATTTTCCCGTAGCGCTATCCCGCAAGACGGCAATCATCTGCTGCCATGCACTTGAGCGCGACGGCGAAAGCAACTCGAATGTAGCGGGGGTGGGGCCGATGGCGAGATGTTCTTCCAGAACGGATTCGAAGCCGCCGGGCTGCGGGGAAATAAGTTGAAGCGTAACGTTTCTGGGGACAGGATCTGAGGCTCGCACAAGGATCGGATTCCAACGTCCTGCGCGGTCCTTGCCGCCCCATCCGCGTGTAATCTTCAGCGAAGTTTGGGCATGAACGACGCTTGCGAAAATGAGCACCGGGATGAATAAACGTAGCAATCGCATGCGAGTCTGAAGTTTAGCAGAAGACGAACAGTAGAAGGAGAAAAGACTTTTTGGCACACCCGAAGCGGCAAATGATGACGATGTCGTCCTTGCCTGACGAGCCGGATTGATGTGAAGTTGAGAGGATGGAAAGGCCCTTGGCGCTGGAACTGAATTTGGATGGGCTGGTCGGTCCGACGCACAACTATGCCGGGCTGTCTTTCGGTAACTTGGCGTCGGCAAAGCACAGCCGCAGCATCTCGCATCCACGGCAGGCGGCGCTGGAAGGCTTAAAGAAAATGAAGTTTTTGGCGGACCTGGGCGTTCCCCAGGCCGTGTTACCTCCAAATGCTCGGCCGGATCTGGGCGCGCTTCGGCGGTTGGGCTTTGAAGGTTCGGAAGAAGCCGTGATCGCCCAGGCGTTCCGAGAGTCTCCCAGGCTGCTTGCGGGGGTGTATAGCGCGTCAAGTATGTGGGCGGCCAATGCGGCCACCGTTTCACCAGGGGCGGATACCGCGGACGGACAGGTACATTTCACGCCTGCCAATTTGGTCAGTCAGTTTCATCGATCGCTTGAGCCGGCAACGACGGGCCGTTTGCTGCGTGCGATTTTCCCTCCGGGCGGGGACTTCGTGCATCATGATCCGTTGCCTGCCGCACCGTTTGTCGGAGACGAAGGGGCGGCTAATCACATGCGTCTAGCGCCGGTGCATGGCGGCAAGGCGATTGAAGTCTTTGTTTATGGGGGAAGTGGAAACGGCGAAGCCACATCAGCGAACTTTCCCGCGCGTCAGACGCTGGAGGCGAGCCAGGCGATTGCGCGGCTGCATGGACTCGGTGCGGCGCGTACTCTCTTCGTGAGACAGTCTCCTGAAGCGATCGATGCGGGGGCGTTTCATAATGACGTTGTCGCCGTCGCCAACGAGAGCGTGATGTTGTATCACGCCCGCGCCTATGCGGATGGCCCAAGCGTCGCGCAACAAATCCGTGAAGCGTGTGATGGGGATTTTCACTTGATCGAGGTTGCAGAAGATCGCGTGCCTCTGACGACGGCGGTTGAGTCATATCTTTTCAACAGCCAACTCGTGACCTTGGCCGACGGGGGCATGGCCTTGATCGCACCGATTGAATGCCAGGAGCGGGAGAACGTACGGGCGTATATTGAGGAGCTACTCGCCGCGGACAACCCGATTCGCCAGGCGCACTTTCTGGAAGTTCGCCAGTCGATGAAAAATGGTGGCGGCCCCGCGTGTCTGCGGCTGCGGGTCGTGCTGAATCCGGCGCAATTACAGGGAGTGCATCCCGGTGTTATGTTGACCGATGAACTGTACGCAAAGCTCATCAACTGGGTTGAGCGAAGATACCGCGAGAAAATTGAGCCGGCGGATTTGGCCGACCCCAAACTGATGATCGAATCGTACGGGGCACTGGATGAACTGACGCAGATTCTTGGATTGGGACCAGTCTATGATTTTCAGATGGGCCGATAAAAAGTGGCTATACCTTCGGCAACGTCGCCCCTCATTCGTTGCCAGATAGACGTCGCTCGACAACACCACGCATGGTCTCGATAGGTGCGGGAATATTCGTCCATAACTCAAACTGCGCCACCGCCTGCCGGACAAACATCTCAACGCCGGAAATAGTAGGCGCACCGGCCGCACTGGCCTCGCGCAGTAATCGGGTTTGCATCGGGTTGTAGACGGCATCAAAGACAAGCGTGTCGGCAGTCAGTTTCGGCGGCCAATCGCTAAGCGGCGAAGCATCCACATTAGGGTGCATACCAACTGAAGTTGTATTGATATAAATCTGGCAGCAACTGTCGCACAGCTTTTCCAGCGGTGCAACAACGACCTTGCCCGGCGAGCCATTGAACTCCGCGGCCAGGGCGTCGGCCCGATCTCTCGTGCGGTTATAGACGACAACCGTCGCACCGTAATGAGCCAAACCCGCGACTGCGGATCGCGCTGTGCCGCCGGCTCCAAGTACGGCAACGCGATAATCGCGAAGGCTTTCCCGATCGATGCCCAACTTTGAAGTGATGCTGTCCAGTATAGCGCTATAATCGGTGTTGGTGCCTTGCAATGTCACATCACCCTCGCGACGGGTGATCGCGATCGTGTTTACTGCGCCAATGCGAATCGCCAGCGGATCGATCTCAGCGTTTTTTTCCTGGAGATATCGCAGGGCGTTTTCTTTGTGTGGGATGGTGATCGATAAGCCCGCCAGATCCAGCGCCTCAAAACCCAGGAACGATTCCATAAACGCTTTAAAACTTTCGTAGCCTTCGTTGACCAGCAGCGGGAGATAAATGCCGTCGAAATTGGTTTTGTCAAAGGCGGCGTTATGAATGGCGGGCGACATCGAATGGCCAACGGGGGAACCTACGACGCCGCATACTTTCGTCCTGGGACCGATCGCATCCCAGCGGTACAGGCGTTTCATTTCATCGAGAGAGAGCTGACCTCGCGCGGTCCCTTCGGATGAGCGAATGCCGCAAAACGTAAGAAACGCCCCGAACTTCTTTGCCAAAACCCGGCTGATTAATCCTGCTTCGCCCATGCACAGGGCAATCGTTGGTTTCGACGGACGGCTCAGCAGCTCAAACGCCTCAATATTGTCCCGAAGCGTACGTGCCGTCCAAACCAGTTTATTGACGTCGTTGACCGAATGCTCCATCTCAGAAAAGAGATTGGTGAGCCGGGGAGGCCGCCCCGAAAAATCGTGTGAGCTCAGAATCAACCCGGCCCGATTCTGTCGCGGCACGGACGATTGCGCGTCGGCCAGCAGCGGGTCCTTCTGAAAAGCCGCGAGCTCCACATCCACATACGCGGTGCCGCAACTGCTGGCGAAATCCAAAAGACTGAGCCGCTCGGCATCGGGCAGCTCGCTCAGCCCGCCTTCCCAAGTGGGCCGGCAGGTGACGATGGCGGGGAGGCTAAGCCCTTGAAGCAGCGCCCGCAGCTGATCGCGATCCGTGAACTGATCGATCCGCAGCTCCACCATATCCGCGCCGGCCTCCGCCGCGCCGATCGCGTCACGTTGCGCCTGCTGGAGATCTCGGACGAAGATGGCCGTGCAGAGAAGAGTCATGTTTAGATTGCACAAGCGAGAGTTTTACTGAATCGCGATCATCATAGGGTGGCCGGCATGAAATTGGCCACGCCCGCCTACTCCGTCGCCTGAGCCGCTGTGGCAATGGCCTGCGCCGTGGCCTCCGAGGAACGCTCCGCGAGGTCCACCTTGGCAAACCGGCGAACGATCAGCAACGAAGTCGGGCAGTTGGCGGCGATTCGCTCCGAGCGCCAACCGAACAGGTGAGATTCAAGACCCCATTCTTCCGCGACTCCGATCACGACCAGATCGTAATCGCGTGATTGTTCAATTACGGTGCTGGCCGGATCATGCGATTCGACGACCCGCATCTGTACGGGCAATGGCTGGCTCGGATCGTTGAAAACACGATCGACCGCAGACTTGGCGTTAAGCGCCGGACCCGCGCGTCTGGGTGTGGTGACATGCAGAACCGTGACCTCCGCCTTCGCTCCCCGCGCAAACCGCCCGGCAATATCCATCGCAAGCCGATCATGCGAGCTACCCAGGTAGGGGACGAGAACTCGGCGGGGGGCCATGAACCCGCGATCCACAAAAACCGCAACGTCAGCCGGCGTTGCAGTCATCACCCGGTGCACTGTCCCGCCCAGAACGGTGCGGCTGAATACGGGCTTGTGAAATCCAATGAGTACAAGGTCCGCCTGGCGGTCGCGGGCGGTGCGGGCGATGTCGCCGGCGACGTCACGCGAATAAAACGAGATCGGGACGACCGGAACGTGGTTTTCCTTCGCGCGATTCACCAGAATCTGAAGCGCCTCGTCGCTTAGGTCCTGCTGGGCTTCGCGCAGCCCGCTGCGGAATTCAGAGCGATCGACAGGCCGGCGAAGGTGCAGCGCGAGAATCCGCCGGGGCTCACTGGCCATGCTGATCAGATTGGCAATCTGTAGCAGCGGCCCACTGCTGCGCGGGGCGGCCACGGGGATTAGAACGGTGTAGGGCTTCGCGCGAGCAGCCTTTTCCAGCCCCTCGCCGGTGTCGCGAGGGCCTGCCTCAATCTCTGCTTCCAACAACCTTCGCGGATATACCCAATGAAGCAGGGGGGTGGTCATGAACGTGGTAACCAATGCCATGACGACCATCATGGCGAAGACTTTGTCGTTGATCACGCCAAACTGAAGGCCAACCGAAAGGATGACCAGTTCGACCAGGCCGCGCGTATTCATCAATACGCCCAGGGCCGATGCCTCCCGCCAAGTCGCGCCAAAGGCTTTGGCAACCGCCGTCGCACCCCCAAATTTGCCGATGCAGGCGGTGGTGAGAATAAGACCGGCGTAGAGCCACAATGTGTGATCGTTGAGCAGGTCGAGGCGCGTCTTTAACCCGGTATATGCGAAGAAAATCGGGAGGAGAAATACGACAGTAAAGTCTTCAAGTTTTTCGGTGACGTGACGTACAAACTGTGTGCCTTTGGGCATGACCACGCCCAGGAGGAATGCTCCGAACATTGCGTGAATTCCGATGCGTTCGGTCGACCAGGCGCTTGCGAGGATCAGCAGAAACAGTGCGGCAATGACGTTCTGCGAGAGCCGGCCTTCGCGATCAAAAATGGCGCGAAGCCGGCGGAGGAATGGCCGCACCAGCAGGAACATCACCCCCGCAAATCCGGCTGAGAGCATGACGGTTCGCATCGCCTCTGACTTGCCCTGCCCATTGCTCTGGGCGGCAGTGTGCGCGATCGCCACAACGAACGCGAGAATAATCCACGCCGCCACATCGTTAATCGCGGCCGCGGCAATCGCCGCTGCGCCCAGCTTGGTTTTTTGAAGGTTTCGCTCGGTTAGAATGCGGGCCAAAACGGGAAACGCGGTCACGCTCATTGCCGCACCAATGAACAGTGCGGCTGGGATGCGGGGGGCATCTCCGAGTTGGCCCCGCACGCTCAGGAAGATCCCCACTCCAAATCCGAGTCCAAATGGGACCGCAATGCTGACCAGGGCGGTTAATAGCGTCGCTCGCCCGCGATGTTTGACCAGTTCAAAATCGAATTCCAATCCCACGAGGAAAAGAAAGAAGATGATCCCAAGCTGGCTGAGAATGTTCAGCAGGTCGAGACTCGCGCCGGGCGGAAAGAGCATGTGCTGGGTGCTCGGATACAGCGCGCCCATAACGCTGGGTCCGAGCATGATGCCCGCAACCATCTCTCCCACAACCTGCGGCTGCCGCATGCGGGCAAAGACCATTCCCATGAACCGGCTAAGGCCTAGTATCAGCGCAACCTGCACGAGCAGTAAAAGGATTTCATTGTCCACCCCGTGGCGAACCAAAGAAGTCACTTGCCGATCGATTACAAGGCCAAGCGGGAAAGAGAATGCTGATGCCAAATTAGAAATGCCTATGTCTCCAAAGCGGCTGCGCGGGGGAGGGTAGCAGAGCGGCGCATTGGGGTGAACGTCGGATTGCGTTTACGTTCGAAAATTCGCCGTTCCAAATCAACCCTGCACATCCGAAAAGATCGGCCCCGCATGCGAGCATGACCGCCTCCCAGGCGCGCAGGCGAAGAATCTGCTATACGGGGAAATCTCCCTATGGCAGATTCTAACGATCGCTCGGCTATTCAGGTTTGGGTTCGACTTGGACCCTGATAGATGAAGTCCCGGCAATCACACGACCTGCACCGCACGGCCGGCGCGGCGCTTGCGGTTGATCATCTGCCGGCCTTTTTTCGTCTTCATGCGACCGCGAAACCCGACGCTGCGGGCGCGCTTCACTTTGCTGATCTTATGGGGGTAATGCATTGCTTGATTCCTGCGAGCTTCCTATCTGGCGGCAACGGGTTCCTTGACGGCGACAAACACCGTCTGGAACGACTGATTGCCCTTGGCGTCGGTGGCCCGCAGCGTAATCTGGTGCTGGCCCGGCTTGAGGCCGGGTATGGAGAACGACATCGTCTCCTCGGGCGAATCGAACATCCTATCGACAGGAAGCGTCATCTGCCAGTCCCGGTTCGAATCCACGCTGTAATCGCAGGAAGCCACCGTGCTGGTCTGATCTACGATCTTGAAGTCAAAATGGGCCGAAGAGCCGTTTTCTGTCCATTTCAGGTCGCCAATGACCGGCGCGGTATTGTCCACCACGATCGGATCGCTCACCCGGCTGGCCATTTTTCCCTGCCCGGCAGGGTTGGCGTTGGCATCGGATGCCACCACTTTCACCTCATACCGCCCATCGGCGATCGTGCGGGTATCCCAGTCAAACTGGGCATCGGTCAGCTTATCCTTCAGTTGAATCCACTGCCCTCCCGGAAGCCGGCGGAAGAAGAGCGAGTAAACCAGCGCATCATTATTTGGATCGGAAGCCTCCCACGTAATCGTCTGACGGGGGGTGGCTTGAACCCGACGCAGTTCGTTCTCAGACCCGGCCGAGGACTGCTGACCGCCGGCATTTGAATCTGAGGGGCTGGCTGCCGCCACGCGAATTGTCTTCAACTGAGGCGCGAGATTGGGAATCTGATACGCAACGGTCACATCGTCCACCGAGGGCGTATCAGCGCCGTTCGCAGACGTAAACCTGAGCCGGTATTGGAGAAACCGGGCGGTGGCGGCGGTGATGGGCAGGAATTCTTCGGCCGGTGCATCGGCCGACCACGCCGACCAGTCCTTATCCGAAGGTTCTTTAACATTGCCGCTACGGGTAGACACGGCCAGAGACGTTCCCCGGGGCAGGGACCCATGCAATTGCATTTTGCCAAACCGGCTGATTTGCGTAGCATCCAGCACCGGGCTGGTATAGCTCCCGCGGCTGGCAAATCCCGACGTCATCGACGCAATGCTCCCCACATTGGCCATTCCCATATACACGCTGCCATCATGCGCCGGCAGGAGGCAAGTGATCTGTTTGGCATCGACTTTGGCGAGTACGACCGTTTCATCAGCGGAGGGGTTCACCTGATAAATCTCGCCCTCGGAGCCCGTCGCGATCAGCAGCGCCCCATGCTGCTCGACCATCGCAAGCACGAGAACGGGCTGACGAAAAATCTCAGTGACAAGGCCTTCGGGATCAATTCTGTAAATCGCGTTACCCTGTGGCCGCGGTTCCCCTGCCGTAATCGCATTGACTGCGGGCTGACGGTTGGCCGGTGC
Organism: Tepidisphaeraceae bacterium; assembly: GCA_036794395.1. Taxonomy (GTDB): domain Bacteria; phylum Planctomycetota; class Phycisphaerae; order Tepidisphaerales; family Tepidisphaeraceae; genus DASXMX01. Next base: position 41,710 of record DAIRGS010000010.1, read on the forward strand.
CGCCTCAGTGGCTTCCGGGGGTTGAATGGGGACGGGCTGACCCGGTTGCGGCTTGTTTGGCGGTGGCGTCGGATGGGGAGGAAGCGCCTCCGGCTCATTACCAAACAGATAGATCTTTTCAAATCCAGATCGAACGCGCAGTCCCAACGGCGCAACGACGCTCGACTCAGAATGCTTGGGAATCGGATGCGGCTCGCCCGGATTCGGATTTGGAAGCGTTGGTGGCGCGGGCGCCTTGGGGTGTTGCGATGGGATCGGGATCCCGGTCTCGCCGCCTTCAGGCCGGCCATGCGATTGCGCGGAAGGCGTTTCGGCGGGAGGGCCAAACCGGTCGTCACGCGCCTCCGATGTCGCGGCATAGAGATTTCCCGTCTTGTCGAGCACCAGCGAGCCGACTTCAGCTTCCGCGGCGTTGTAAATTACGAAGCTCTGGCCGGTCTTGCGATTCACCCGATACACGCGGCCATGCGGATCTGTTCCAACGTACAGGGTGTCCTTGCCGTCTGAAGCAAGGCTCAGCAGGTTATTTTCCCCACTGTCGAGCAAAAGCCGGTGTGAACCATCTGGTTTGATCTCGAAAAGTTTTCCGGTCGGCCCCGTCGCGGCGTACGTGTCGCCGTCGGGCGTCTGCACCAGCGCCCACACGTATTGAATCCCTTCAGATTCGAAAACCGTATGCGGCTTCTCGCCCGGCTTGTCGATTGCCAAAACCCTTCCCTTTTCCCCGGCCGTCCCAATGAGCAGACGTCCGCCTGGCTCGGCGATGAGTGATGTCAGATTCGTCGCGCCTTCCAGTGTGGCCAATGTCGAAACCTTCTGATCCTTAATCTGAAGCAACACGCCCTGCGGCCCGGTGCCGGCGTAAATCGTGCCATCACCCGCCTCCGCCAGTGCATTGACTGAGCTGATCCGCGCATCCTGATCCAGCAACGTCTTCATCGCTCGCGAAAGTTTCACCGCCCCCAGGTTCGTCGCGACGACATTTTCCAGTGTCCCTTTCTTGAAGTCCTCCTGGCTTGTCTGTGTCCAGGTGCTTGTGCTCACCGCAAGGGCGGTGGCGGTGCAGATCAACGTTGTGGAGAGGAAGGTCAGTCGCTTCATCATCGCTCCAAATCAAAGCACAGCGGGCCGTAAGGCCCTTCGCGCACGGGTTTTCGAATTAGTGGTTTGCAGGGTCAACAGCGGCGGCAGCATCTGTCTCAGCTCCCGCGGCTGGCGGGCGTCGTGGATCGGGCTTCACAGCCGGTGGCGAGCCTGGGCTGGGTTTAGGGCCCGGCACTTCAACTTTCGCCCTCGGGTCGATGGTGATTGCAAACTCCGCCGACCCCGTCATCACCCAGTCGGTCGGGATGACCTTGGTATTGGAGCTGACAAACGGAGTGATATTGCTCCGGCCCGCACCCAGAAGAATTTGCCGCCGCGACGAGGGAAGCTGCGGCAGCGCGATCCGGCCCACCGCAACGCCATCGGGCTGGCGAAGCAATCGAAGGTAAACAGCATTTTCGCGAATCGAACCCATGTCCTTCAGCACCGCGAACACATCATCCACGTTACTTGCAGTAAACCGGAAAGGACGTGCCACCTGCTCATCCTGAAAATAACGCGGCGCATCGGAAATAATCAGCTGGTAAGTTCCTTGCGGTAGATCCAGTGGAAGCGACAGCTCCACCGGCAACACCGCCGACTCACCTCTAAATGGTTTGTAATTAACGAAAGCTTTAACAGTCTCGCCCGGCCGATATCTCGATCGTGGCACATTCACTTCCAGGATTTGCGCCTCGCGAACCGTCGGCGATATCTTGAGATTCCCTGAGATCCGTTTGATCTGCACTAGTTCAAACGGATTGTCGGCCGCGGCCATCAGCGGGATACCGATCTGGGCGAACAAATCCTGTGCACTGGCGTTCACGGAAGTGTCCGAAAGACTCAAGGTCTGGCCATTTTCGAATTCAAGCTGAATGGTGTAATCGAGTGTATTGTGCTGCGGCAGTTCGCTTGGGCCGGTCACCGCGGCACTGAGGGCGAGGCCCGCGATCATCGGCGTAAATTTCGGGTGCAAGGCACTGCGAAAATGGTACGTGCGCGGGGCGCTCCCATCGGCATAACTCACGTTGAATTCGATCGGAATGGTGGGGGCTGACTGGCCGATCTGACCCGCCACACCCACCGACCCATCCGTCGTCAATCGTCCCAGTTCATCCGCCAGGGCTCCAAGTTTGAAGCTGGTCTGAAGGTTGGGAATGATCGCGTTCACCCGCCCACTGCCCATCGGCAGCGAGATCGCGCCCTCATTATTGAAAGGATGTCCAAACCCGAACACCCGACCGCCAATCACTTCGGTGACCGTTCCGATGGCCGTGAGGTCAACATCACCGGTAAGCAACGGAACTGCCAGAGCGCTGCCGGGCTCGAGCTTGACCGGCTTCCGATCCGCCGAGGCTGACTCGCTGCCCCCGCCCCCGGCTTGGAGCGCGGTCATGTTGTACTCTCCCAGAATCGAACGAAGTTGCCCGAGCACGCCGGGCGAGAGCCCTCCAGCCATGAGCGGGGTGACCAGCGGTTGCAGTTGCGGTGTCTCCCCCGATCCGCCAAGGCGCGGCGCGGCCCCAAAGTCGTTCGCTCGCTCGCCTGTGGGTCGGGCAAATAGCTGCTTCGAAAACGGCGTCAGCCCAGCCTTGGCTAACGACCAGCTCAGTCCTTGATGTCGTTCAGATTGAACGGGATGCGGTGCGGACCCGGCCGGCTGGGTGGATGCCGTCGTAAGCGATGAATTCCACGAGCCCGGCAAGTTCAGCATGTATTCGATAGGCTGAACGCCCGCAAGCGGCTCCTTGGTCATCGGCCAGCCGTACGCAAACGCGCCGATCATGCGAAACCGGCCCTGATCGTCCTTTAAGTAAATGGGCGACCCTGACATTCCCGCAATGCTGCCGGTGTGTTCGAGATAATCGCCTTTGGCCCGAATAAGAACCACATCCCCTTTGGGATTGAAGTTCTTCAGGATCGAAACGACTTCAACTTCAAATCGTTCAATCGCCTCGCCTTTGAAAACGGTCAGCCCATATCCCGTCATCCCCGGCCGCACCTCGGCAACGTGCATATGGCGAGCAGGATCGAATAACGTCGGTTTCGATCGATCCGCTTCAGCTTGAACCCGCGGCGACAGCGCAAGGAACAAGGTTATCAGACCTCCCAGGCACAACTTCATGAAGACCTCTTCCAACTTCTGCCGCGGGTGGTTGTCATCCCGGATCGTAAAACCATGCTTGCGCGGCTGCAAGCAATCCCTATAGCCTCTGATCGTTCATACGCAGGCAAGGGCTTTGCGGTTTTTGCCGGAGAAGCAATTTTGTTGGTGATGCGAGGCGTGGCTTTTTATGCGATTGGATCGACGGGGAGTAGATTTATCCCCTCTCGCATCGTTATGACTTACTTAGCCGGATATTAATGATGATCGGGGAGTCAGGCAGACCGTCTGGATCGGCTCAGGGCGATTCCTGCAAGCGCTGCCATGAGCGACATTAGCGCTGACGGCTCGGGAACGCTGGTCGAGTAATAGAAGGCAGTGGACTCGAAATCCACGCCGGCGGCGGCTCCGAAGTTCTCCTGGGCGACGTCGATGCCGTCCGTGAAGGGAACGTAATCGCCGATCATCCATCGGTACGCATCGACGCGAAAGGGCGTGGCGGCAATCCCGTCGGTGTCCTGGAGAAGTCCGTAATTGGCTTCATTGCCGAAGGTCGGGTTTGAAGGGTCTCCGTTAACGTTGGTTTGGGCAATGTGATTGAAGTAATAGCCGCCGTTGTAGGCGTCTTCGAAGCCGGTGCCGGAAAGCTTATGTGTTCCATCGACGACAATCGTGTCGTCGCCTTCGAGGATCGTGTGATCGTTGGCAACCATGGTGACCATGTTGCCAACGTAGTGCCCGCTGCCGGCAACATGTAAAAGGTTGTAGTTCGTCTGCCCGGCCGTCGTGATTGCGGAATTAGAAACGGCGTGAAAATACTGGGCGCCGGCGCCCGGCGCTGTCGGATCATATTGAATCGCCGCGGTCAGCCCGCTTACCGCGATTCCGCTGCCGTTATAAAGCTCTACGGTCGCATTCTGGCGGTAGGGCATCGGCCAGAAGCTGTAGTAACTATGGTCATTTGGATCCACGCCGAGGGGTAGCGACTGGTAATCGTGTCGTCCTTCGCCGACTCCAAAAAACCGCGACACGGGGACGTCCACCGCGTTGTCCGAGCTGGAATCGTAGCGGACGCGAACCCGCAGGCCCTGTAGGAGTGTGTTTTGTTGGGAGGCCGTGAGAGAACCCAGCGCGGCGGAAAGATTGACGCGCAGAGCTTGGATCGTTCCGCCTGTATTAAGGCTGGCCAACGGCATCGTTGCGCCGGCGGCAAGCGCCCCAGAGGAATTCCGGGCCTGCACGGCAGGATTTGTGGGCCACGGGCTGGAGCCGGCATTTGCGGGCATCGATCCATTGGCGGCGGGCGTGTTCATGCCGATGAGATTCGCGGCCTGCTGACGTTGCGCCTGCTGGGTCGGCGAGAGTTGGCCGGTATACGTGGCAAGGCCGGTTACGTTGGGCATGAGGTGGTAGCCGACCTGATAATAAGTTGCTGCGGTTGGCGTGGTTTGAAGCTCCACCACCAACGAGTTCTTAAACGGAATTGGCTCATAGCTGACCTGCCCGCCGATTCGGGTGCTAACCAGCGGCGACTGAAAAAGCGATGCGGTTGCCGAATCATTGTTTGTGCTTGCCGAACCACCGGTGCCCGATAGAAGATTTGCCGTCGGGGTCATGAGCACGACTGTGCCGCCGGTCACGCTCCCGTCGCTCTGCAACGTGCCATCGGCGATCAATCGAATACTGGCGCCGGTATAGGTGCCAGTATAAGTCGGCATCCAAAATCGCGTGACAACGCCCGACCCGGTCAGGCTGCCCGCGATGTTCCAGCCATCTGGCGTGGTGCCGGCGTAGTTGTTGTAATCGCTGTTGGTGCCCCACGACCCATCAGTTCCGAGAATATTCTGCGCGCGGTCATAGCTGCTGAATAGCCCGGCGGTGATCCCCGACTTGGAATATCCGAGCGATGCCCAATCCGAAACGGCCTCATAGCCCGTGTCGCCATGAACCGGCGCCGCACCAACCCCAACCAAGATGACGATTGCAATGACCCAGGACCCGTTGTGCATTTTCCCCTTGCGATTTGTACTTAATTTGCACTTAAAGCGCTCCAGCGGCTCCGCCCGCTGCCGTCGCATCTCAATGTTAACCCTGAGAGTCTACCGGCCACCCGAAAATCAAACAACAAGCTTGAATGGCCGCTAATTCACAAATAGGGAAAAAGGAAGCTCGAACAATCGCCAGGACCCCTATTTTTACAAACGAATTAACAAAACTTGTCACTCCCCCCGCATCTTCCTACACTTTCCCCTTTTCGTCTTTTCGGAGCTGTGCAGTAAATGGTCATGGACGCGGCGATATCAAAAGCATCTGCGCTGGTTGAAGCGCTTTCGTATATTCAGCGGTTTCACAACAAGGTCGTTGTTGTGAAGGTCGGCGGATCGATTATGGACGACGAGCGCGCCCTTGCGGCGCTGCTTAACGACATCGTCTTCATGAACTACGTCGGCATGCAGCCCATCCTCGTGCACGGCGGCGGCAAGGCGATCAATCAGCGGATGGAAATCGCCGGCCTGGTTCCGCAGATGGTGCAGGGGCGAAGATATACCGACGAACGAACGCTTGCACTGGCCGAGCAGGTGTTGTGCAACGAAGTCAACAAGTTCATCGTGAATTTTATTCAGGGCCAGGGTTGCGAGGCGATGGGACTTCACTCCTTGTCGAGCAACGTGCTGTTCGCGGAGAAAACGTATCTGGCCGGGCCGGATGGTCGGCGGATCGATCTGGGCTACGTTGGGGAAGTTAAGAGCGTCAACGCCCGGCTACTTCAATTGCTCGTCCAGGCCGACTCGATTCCCTGTATTGCAACCATCGCCCGCGATGAAGCGGGCGGCCGGCTGAACGTCAATGCCGACACCGCCGCCGGATCGGTCGCGGCGGCAATGAAGGCTGACAAGTTCGTCGTCGTCTCAGATACGCACGGCATCCGCAGCGACCCCAACGACCCCGAAAGTCTGGTCCGCAGCGTTAACCTCGATCAAATCAACGAAATGGTCCGCAAGGGCGTCATCAGCAGCGGAATGCTGCCCAAGGTCGAGGCTTGCATTACCGCACTCCGCGCCGGCGTCGCCAAGACGCACATCATTGATGGCCGCATCCCCCATTCGCTCCTCCTGGAGATTTACACCGAGGCGGGGATTGGAACGGAGATTGTTCTATAGAAAATCGTCAGCGGTCAGTGGTTCGTTGTCAGTTGTCAAAAAGGATTCCGACTTCCAACTGACCACTGACCACTGACAGCAAGCGGCTCCCCATGACCCACTTCCTCGACATTTCCGATTGCTCTGTAGAAGACCTCCGTCACCTCATGGACGTCTCCCTGCGCCTCAAGCAGCAGTATCGCCAGACGGGTCATAACGACCCCGTCCTATCTGACAAAACGCTGGCGATGATCTTCGAGAAGCCTTCGTTGCGCACCCGAGTCAGCTTTGCCGTCGCCATGACTCACCTGGGAGGTACCGGCCTGCTCCTGCGCCAGGAAGAAGTCGGCCTCGGCACGCGTGAACCGTTGCAGGACGTGGCCCGTGTGCTGGCCAGCATGTGCGATGGCATCATGGCTCGAACATTCGAGCACGAAAAGGTGACCGGGCTGGCCAAGTGGTCGAAAGTGCCGGTCATCAACGGCCTGACCGATTACAGCCATCCCTGCCAGGCCATGGCCGATCTGATGACGCTTCATGAGAAATTTGGCTCGCTTGATGGCCGGGCCATGGCGTTTATCGGCGACGGGAACAACGTCGCCCGTTCGCTGGCGATGGCCTGCGGAAAGTTCGGCATGGATTTCATCCTTGCCTCGCCTCCCGGCTACGAGCTGCCCGCCGAGGACGTGGCGCAGGTTCGCACTCAGTCTCCGAAGATGAATTTCAGCGTGATCGGCGATGCAAAAGAGGCCGTCGCCAATGCCGATGCGATCGTCACTGATACTTGGGTCAGCATGGGCCAGGAAGCTGAAAAGGCCCGCCGGATTCAGCACTTTGCTGGATTTCAGGTCGACGACGCCCTTCTGGCCGTTGCCCCGAAGCACGCTGTAGTTCTTCATTGCCTCCCCGCCTACCGCGGGCTGGAAATCAGCGATTCCGTGATGGAAGGACCGCGCTCACTGGTCTTCCCCGAAGCCGAAAATCGTCTGCATTTCCAGAAGGGACTTCTGGCTGTGCTTTTGGGCGGAATGTGATCGCCACGTTTCTGTGCATTTCTCCCTCTCCCCTCGGGAGATGGGTTGGGGTGGCCTGATGAAATCCCGTCCCTTTTCAACAATCGCGTTCGTCCAGGTTTTGTTG
>DAIRGS010000469.1:0-3566 GCA_036794395.1 Tepidisphaeraceae bacterium
CCACCGCCCCCCGCCCGCCCAGCGCGTTGGCGTGATACGCAAAATTCGCCGGCGCGCCGCCCAACTGCCTGCCCCCCGGCAGCATGTCCCAGAGAATCTCGCCGATGCCAATCAAAAGCGGAGGCTGCATTTTCACATCTCTCATTACGTTTCACGTTTTTACGTTTTACGACTCCGTACGCCATTTCAACCGCACACGATTGCCCGCACTTTGCACTTTGCCGCCCCTCCCTCTAACTTTTCTCACATGACCAACCCGCCGGAATACCAGATGAATCTCGCCGACTTCGAGGCCGAAGGCGAGTTCATCGCCCGTTTGTGGCGCGCCTTGAGCAGCATCATCGGTGCTGTGATTGGCCTGGTCCTGGTGCTGGCCATCTTTGGCTTCTGGCGGCCGGACAAATTCCTCAGCACGCAGAACTTCAATAACGTTCTGCTCTACAACTATCACTATATCGTCGCCGCTATTGGGGCGACGTTTGTGATTATCACATCGGGCATTGATCTGTCCGTCGGAAGCAACATCGCCCTGGCAAGCGTCGCCTGCGCGATGGCCGCGAAGGGATTTACAACTCCTCGCCTGGATTTATCTCAACTGTTCACAATCGCTGGCGGGACGGCGATGGTGGTCGGCCTGTGCGCCGCCGGACATCTGCTCCAGCGTGGCATGGAAAAATGGCGCGTGTTCGGTATCTCAACGGGCGCAGCCGCCGGTGCGGCGATCGTCGTTGCGATGCTCTGGGCGGTGCTTGCCGGCCACGATATTTTGCCCATGCCTTCCTGGCTGGCCATCCTCGTCGGCATTGGGGTTGGGGGAACCGTAGGCCTGATCAACGGCGCGCTGATCACCTCACTTTCATTGCCTCCATTCATCGTTACTCTCGGAACACTCGAAGGCGTACGCGGCCTGGTCATTTACATGACCGGTGCCAGCCCCGTCAGCAACCTCCCGCCTGGCCTGCTTCACAATCTGCACTGGTCGCGCTGGATGGGTTTGCCGCCGAACGTGTGGATCGCCCTGCTTGTCGTCATCGTGGCCGCGCCGATTTTGCATTACACGGTGCTTGGTCGGTACACCTACGCCATCGGCTCCAATGAGCGCACCGCCCGCCTGTGCGGCGTGCGCGTCGAACGCTGGAAAACCACGTGCTATGTCATCGCGGGCCTCACCGCGGGCCTGGCCGGGGTCATGATGACCTCGCAATTTGATAGTGGGCAACCCACCGAATTCCTCGGCTCCGAGCTTACAATCATCGCCGCCGTGGTCATTGGCGGAACAAGCCTCTTCGGCGGCGAAGGTACCGTCATCGGCTCCGTGATCGGCGTGCTGATGCTGGCCTCCCTGCGCTCCGGCTGCAATATCGCGGGCATTAATTCAGATCTTCAACGCGTCTTCATCGGCGGCATGATCGTTCTGGCCGCGGCACTCGATCGGTTCAGGCATCTTGTGCGGTAGGGGCTTGCCGTTCGTAGTGATGGATTTACGGGCACATCGATCGCCCGCCCATAGGCGAACGCCTTTCATCAAAGAAAGTAATCCGCACTTAACTTGTAATGCCTGGCCAGCGCACGAACGTTGTCCTTACTCAGTTCCCGCTTACCGCCCAGCACCAGCGAAATCAGCGAATGGCTGCAACGGAGAATTCGTTCAAGATCCCGGGGGCTGGTGTCTGTATCCCGCATAAGCGATTGGAGCCTGGCGCGGGGCGTGCCTTTGATGGGACGATCCACGAGGACTTTCCGGTCGTAGGAAGAGATGAATTCATCAAGCCCGTCTAGATAATCGCGTTCGCCAGCATCAAGGTTATCTTCGCCACGGACGGCCAGACGCTCCATCACGGCGGCGGCCGCCTTAAACTCAGTATCGTTGCGAAGCGGCCGAAGTGGAAATTCAACAACGAGTTTGACGTAGCTGTCAGGCGGTGCGAATTTGCTTGTCACGGCGCTCATAGTTGATTCTTCCACAGGTTCTTGTCGTACGCGGCATGGGTTAAGAAACGAAGGATGTAAAGCTTCCTGCGATTGAAATGGATTGCGGTTATTAAGCGATATTTGTTACCGCAGGCGTTGAACACGATAACTTCACTGCCGCCGTCCACTGCGACTGCATCGGCATGCGGATACACCCTGCGAACGTCCACGATGCTCGACCAACGTGCAGCCTCGGCTCGATCCAGAAAAGTCATCAGCCAGCTTAACGCGTCCTTGTATTTGACCGCATAATCCCTAATCGTTGCAGCAGCGATTACGTGCATCCGTTACATTTTGTAACATTTGTTTCATCTTCTGTCAAAATGAGAAAGCCCTGAGCCGAAGCCCCGGAATTCCCCCCGTTATCGGACCCCGCTTGCCCCACGCAGGTATGAATCGTAACTCATATGAGGCAGAGCTTTGGAACGGCAAGGGCAGCGCCATGTCGCAGGTTGGTTCGGCAATCGGAGTCGAAAGGATCGGCTCGCCAACCTATGCGCGCCCTTCCAAGCCCGCTCCAACCGCCAATCCGCCAACTCCCGGTGCCTCGGCATCAACTTCCGACTCGACTCATCTCACCCTGACCCGCCACGATCTCCTCGAGCTCAATGGCATCGTCGGCCAAAGCTCGCAGGTCAGCAACGCGCTTTCAACCGCCCATGATGCCCTGAACGTAATCGGCGGCCTGCTTGGAAATGTCGGAGCGGTCCTGACAGCCGCGAGTTCTCCGGGCGATATCACTTTTGATCGAGCAACGGACCAGGGCCGGATCGACAGCGCCGTCCTCACCATCGACGCAGTCGCAAGCTCGGCCCGCTTCGCCAAACAAAACCTGCTCGATGGAACCTATCGCGCAGCTTCCAAAGGCGTAACGCTGCAACTCCCGTCCTTCGCATCCAAAGATCTTGGATCCAACGCCCATCCAACGACCAGCACGCTCACATCACTCACGACCGGCGGCGCAAACGACCTGGCCAGCGGCCAATTGGAATCCGCCGGCCGAATTCTCGCCTCGGCCATGTCGCAGGTGAAAACGACCCAGGGAAATATCGAAGCATTCACCGGATCGACGACAAGTCTGTCGCAATCCGAGATTCCGCCGCTGCCTGCCGGGGTTACCTCTACCGAACTTATCTCGGCAGCTGCCCGGGAGATGTTGGTTGATCCCGCTTTGTCGGCGGTTGCCGTGGCAAATAGCGATGGCCGGAATGTGTTGGCGTTATTGCAGCCGTAGGGCAATTCACCGGGCCCACCGGATCGACGACTCATCGTCATTTAGAGCGGGTTGCAATTGAATACACACGTACCGGTCACAGAAAACGTGGGTTTTCTCGTTGTTTTCGGGCGATTGTGGGGCGCGGAGAGTGTACATTCAATTGCAACCCGCTCTAGAAAAGGCGAACGTATGCAATCCTGATATGCGATCCAAGCTGTTGCGGCTCGAGCAGCGAGATTCAAACCGGCTAATGCAGTCATTCAAATCGGGTGCATGACAGTTTCGGCGACCACTCCTTACCCCCTCCCCTCACTCCAAGACACCCTCCTTTTTCCCTCCACCGGTACGCCGGGGGAGGGTAGGGAGGGGGCCGTCTTTC
>DAIRGS010000165.1:0-16115 GCA_036794395.1 Tepidisphaeraceae bacterium
TTAGAAAGCCGTGCCACTTAAATGCAATGGCGCCGAATCGCGCACGGTCATTTAGTGGCTGCTTCGACGTTCTACACGTCCAGATTCTTCACCTCTAGCGCGTGATCCTCGATGAACTGGCGGCGGCGCTCTACGTCTTCGCCCATCAGGACGCTGAACATGCGTTCGGCTTCGGCGGCTTCCTGCATGGTGACTCTAAAGAGGATGCGGACGTTGGGGTCGAGGGTGGTTTCCCAGAGCTGTTCGCTGTTCATTTCACCCAGGCCTTTGAAGCGTTTGACCTCCATGCCGGACTTGCCGATTCGGTGAATCTCGGGGAGGACCTGGGCGACGCCAGCGACATCGTGGACTTTGTCTTCGCTGATCAGGGCGTATTTGGTGGCGAGCTTTTCGCCGCTGACGGATTCTTCCTGGGTAAGGAAATAATCGTCGATCGAGAGGCCGTGGCCTTCGAGCTGGGAGAAGACTTTCTCCATGTCGCGGACTTCGTGAAGCTCCTGGTTTTTCTGGAGGCGGCGGAGGGGATCTTGCTTGCCATTGCCGTTTCCATTGGACGATGGCGGGACTAGGGCGAGGCCGCCAGGGGCAGGAGCCGCAGCACCGTCGCCCATTTCAGGGTCATCAACGAAGAGTTTGTTGTCGCGCAGGAAGGCATCGCGTTGATCGGAGGCGTGAAAGAATTGCTCTTCACCTTCGACGACGACGCGGTAGAGCGGGAGCCGGCCGGCGGAATCGCGCTTGGCGAGGAACTCGGCGAAGTCAATGCCGCGGCGTTGCACGACGCGGACGAGTTCTTCCAGACGGTTGAGGAGATCGACGACCTTGCGCAGCTCGTCGCCCTTGAGGCGGCGGGCTTCGGCATTGGTGTCGGTGTCGCGGATGCTTAGCTCGGTGTTCTCCAGACCCAGTTCCGTGAGGGTTTGGCGCATCTTGCGCTCGTTGAGCACGTACTCGCTTTTTTTGCGGCGGGTGACCTGATAGAGCGGGGGCTGCGCGACGTAGACGCGGCCGCCGCGAATGAGTTCCTGCATGTGGCGGAAGAAGAAGGTGAGCAGGAGCGTGCGGATGTGGCTGCCGTCGACGTCAGCGTCGGTCATGATGATGATCTTGCCGTACCGGCGCTTTTCCATGTTGAAATCGTCGCGGATGCCGCAGCCCAGGGCGCTGATGATCGTTCGAATTTCCTCATGGCCCAAGATCTTGACCAGGTTGGCTTTCTCGACGTTGAGGAGCTTACCGCGGAGGGCCAGAATGGCCTGCACGTTTGAATCGCGGCCCTGCTTAGCCGAACCACCGGCGGAATCACCTTCGACCAGGAATATCTCGGTGTCCTCGTTGGACTTGCTTCGGCAGTCGGCCAGTTTGCCGGGCAAGCTGGTGCCTTCGAGCGAATTTTTCCGACGAGTAAGCTCGCGGGCCTTGCGGGCGGCCTCGCGGGCCTCGGCGGCCATCATGCCTTTTTCGAAAATCGCTTTGGCTTCCTTGGGATTCTCCTCAAAGTAACTGCCGAGCCTTTCGTTGACGGCTGATTGAACAAAGGATTCGACCTCGGTGTTCAGCAGCTTGTCCTTGGTCTGACTTTCGAACTGAGGCTCGGGGATTTTGACGCTGATGACTGCAACCAGACCCTCGCGGACATCGTCGCCGCTGGGACGGACGTCTTTCATCAGCTTAGCGGCCTCGGCGTAGCGGTTGATCGTGCCGGTGAGGGCGGTTTTGAAGCCGCTGAGATGCGTGCCGCCATCGTGGTTATTGATGTTGTTGGCGAAGGCCAGGATCGTTTCGTTGTAGCCGTCGTTGTACTGAAGCGCGACTTCGACAACGAGCCTCTGCTGAGGGTCTTCCTTGGTGAAGCTCACAACAGAAGTGACTGGGGTTTTACCTTCGTTGAGCAGGGCGACGTATTCGGTGAGGCCGTGCTCGTACTTGAAAACGTCGCGCTTGCCGACGCGCTCGTCTTCATAAACGATTTCGACGCCGGCGTTAAGAAACGCCAGTTCGCGCAGGCGGTTGAGGAGGGTTTCGTGGTTGAAGTTGATCTCGGGGAAGAGGGTGTCATCGGGTTTGAAGCTTACCTTTGTGCCGGTCTTATTTGTCGTACCGATGGGCTTGAGATCGGAGCTTTTGATACCACGTTGGAATTCCATCTGATGGACGGCCCCGTCGCGGGAGACAGAGATTTCCATCCATTCGCTGACGAAGTTGACGACCGATGCGCCTACGCCATGAAGCCCGCCGGAGGTTTTGTAGGCGGAAGCGTCGTTGTGCTCGAATTTTCCACCGGCGCCCAAGGTGGAGAAGACGACTTCGACAGTTGGGATGCCTTCGGTGGGGTGAATGCCGACGGGGATGCCGCGGCCATCGTCGACGACCGTGCAGGAGCCATCGGCATTAATTTTGACGAGAATGCTTTTAGAATAGCCGGCCAAGGCCTCGTCGATGGAGTTATCGACGATTTCGTAGACGAGGTGATGAAGCCCGCGTGGGTTGTATCCGCCGATGTACATACCGGGGCGGGTGCGGACGTGTTCCACATCGTTGAGGACGCGGATCATGCCTTCGTTGTATTCGGCCGGAACGGGAGAGCTGGGCACGGGAACGATGGGCAAGGGTGCAACGGGCGCAGAGGCGGCCGGAGACGTGGGACTTGCGGGGACACTGCTCGGCTGACGCTCCTGCTCACTCATGAATTCTCCTTAAACGACCGTATCTCGGCATCCGTGACGCGCTTTGCCAACGCAATGATCTGGGATCTATTCCGCCCCGCCGGCTGCATATCCGGCAGACTATTCATTATCGCAAAAACAGCTTGATTTCCTACGGTTCTCCGCTGCCTCGAATGATTCGCCAGAGACGTGAAAAGCGGGGTTCAAACTGATGACTTTCTCGCCATTTGCCTGGGCTGTCGTGGACTGACCGTTCAACTTATTTTTGATCAACCTATTGTACGCTTGCGGCACGCGTTTTTGAAGGGGAACAGCAGGGGAATCGCACGAGTTTTTTAATCGGGCGCGCGGGGCTCTATAATCGCGGCATGCACCGTTTGACGCGAGAAGTTCGCTTCGCAATTAATGGGCTGGACGATCCCCTGTTAAAGCAGAAGCCGATCAACGGGCATGGGGGATTCCCGTCTCAAGTGGGATATGGGCCGTTCCTGTCGCTGGAAGTGACACTGTCGGGTCCGATCGACCCGGTGAGCAGCTACCTGGTCAATATCAAGCAGATTGATGCAACCGTCCGGCAGCGTGCGATCCCGGTGGTGGCGCGGGCTGTTCTCGGCGAAGCAGGGCTCGCGCCGGCACGGCTTCTGGGGAGGCTCCACGATCTGCTGTACGCGTGGCCGCCGCTCACGCTCGAAGAGTTGGCGCTGAATGTGAGCCCGTTTCTGTGTTATTCGATTCGCGCATCGGAGAGGCCCATGATCCGCTTGAGTCAGAAGTTTGAGTTTTCCGCCACGCACCGGCTGCACAACCCCAAGGCAACCGATGCCGAGAATGGCCGGATCTTCGGCAAATGCAATAACCCTCACGGGCACGGACACAATTATGAGCTTCAGGTGACGCTAAAGGGTGAGCCGGATGAGAACGGGTTGCTGATTGAGGTGCCGGAGATGGAGCGGGTTGTAGCGGCAGAGGTGATCGGGAAATTCGATCACAAGAATTTAAATGTCGAGCTTGCGGAGTTTTCGGAATTGATTCCCACGGTGGAGAATATCGCCATGGTGATTTACCGAATGCTGAAGCCGGCATTCGCGGGGACGCGGGCGGGGTTGGCGTCGGTGACGGTTTGGGAGACGCCGAAGACATGGTGTGAGTATGAGGAATGAAACAGGTGAAGGGCGCTGTGGAGTTGCTTTGGGCTTGCCGATGAAAGTCGCTCGTTAAACCCACAACAACACCAACCGGCACGCGACCATGGGAACGGTCGCATGCGCGGTCTACATGCCAGGCGTTATTTGCTTGCGGTTACCTTGATGATCAGGACGAGCTGCTGCTCGTCGCCGCCCTGGGTTTCGGGTTGGAGGGTCATGCTGCCGGCAATAACCGTCGCGCCTAGGGGCACTCGGATGGTTGTACGCATATCCTGGATAACCCGGCTAAACGGTTGGAAGCCCGCGGTTCCGGGGAGCAAGGTGATTTGATTTCCGCCGGGCTGAGTGGTGGCTCCACCGACGATGATGTTGTCGCCCGTGACTTTAGCCGGATCGCTGAAGGTACTGTACAGCGTCACGACGGCGGAGTGTTGCTCCCAGTTTGATCCGCGAGTTGACTTCAAGTGCAATCCCGCCCTCGACATTGGCGACATCGGCGGCATATGCAGCGACACCCGTGCTGACGACCGGGCCCGGCCTTGGCCGGGACCGAGATCATACTCTCGCGCGGAAACCCATTTCACCGACGTCGCTAAGCCCTTGCGGATGCTAACCATAAACGCCAGAACCCCGAGAGATCGCCTCTCGGGGTTCTTCCGTTGACTGGTCGGCCGCGTTGTTCGGCCACCTTTTGTCTAACTCGGCAGGTAGGACTCGAACCTACAACCAGCCGGTTAACAGCCGGCTGCTCTACCATTGAGCTACTGCCGAAATTGTCGGTCCCACGGCGGAACCAATCGCAAGCAATTCTATCACGCGTACGGGTTCGTGTCGGGTTCCGGTTCGCGCGGGTTGGTGAATTTATCGGCTTGGAAAGTGGTGTCAAGTTACACCCTGATCGAAAGATCCGTCCGAACTTCGATTCAAGCCCGGCGTTTTACTTTCGAATCAAGGGGCGATAACCTACCCGATTCGCTTGTTTTGTGGAGATGGAATGGGCTCAAAAGCCCCTGAAATTCAGTCTGTAGCGTTTGTTAGCCTCGGATGTCCCAAAAATCTCGTGGACAGTGAGCGCATGCTCGGCCTGCTTGCCGGGGATGGGTTGGCCGTCACGTCCGACGCGGCTCAAGCCGACGCGATTGTGGTCAATACCTGCGGATTCCTCGAAGCCTCCAAGACCGAATCACTCCAAGCCATCCGCGAAGCGCTGGATATGAAGACCCAGGGCAAGTGCAAGCGGGTGGTTGTAGCCGGCTGCCTTGTTCAGCGTCATAAGACCAGCCTCCTGGCCGAGGTGCCCGGTGTCGATCGGCTGGTTGGGGTGTTTGATCGCGAGCACATCGTTGAGGCCGTCCGCGGGAAGGAAAATCCGCGGCAGGCGCACGGACATTATCTAGGAAAATATCACGATCTTTCTCGCGAATTGGCGGAGAAGATTGAGGGGGAGAGAGGGAGAGGGGCTGAGGGGGAGACCAAGCAGACTAAGACGAATCGGCTGCCCGTGTTTGAAGATGATCGGGCTCGCCTCCGGCTGACACCACGCCATTTTGCATACCTGCGGATCAGTGAGGGCTGCAATCAGGGGTGCGCATTTTGCACGATTCCGTCGATTCGGGGACCGATGCGATCCAAGCCGCCCGAGCAGATTCTCGCCGAGGCACGCGAGTTGGCGGCCGATGGCGCGGTTGAACTGAACCTGATCGGCCAGGATACAACCAGCTACGGCACCGATATTGGCTACGCTCCCGGGCTATCCGGCCTGCTTCGCACGCTGAACAAGAGCCTCAAAGACGTTCACTGGCTGCGATTGATGTATGCCTATCCATCCTGCTTCACCGATGAAATGATCGACGCGCTGGCCCAGTGCGATCGGGTGGTGAAGTACATCGATATGCCCCTCCAGCATATCAATGACGAACTCCTGACAAAGATGAAACGCCGCGTGACGCGGGGTCAGATCGAGACGCTCCTCAGCAAATTACGCGACCGCGTGCCCGGAATCGCGCTGCGGACGACCTTCATCGCCGGCTCCCCCGGCGAATCCGATGCCCAGCACGCCGAGCTGGTTCAGTTCGTAAAAGACTTCGGCTTCGACATGATGGGCGTCTTCCCCTATAGCCCCGAGCCCGGCACCCCGATGGGGCGGATGACCGATCAAGTCCCCGACGAGATTAAGCAAAGTCGCGTCGAAGAACTGATGCTCGTCCAGCAGGAAGTGGCGTTCGCCAGGGCCAAAGCCCAGGTCGGCAACACCATTCAAGTAATGATTGACCGTCCCGCCACCCCCGGCGAAGAGGGCAGCTACGTCGCACGCTCGCGGTCGCAGGCTCCGGATATTGATTCAGTGGTGTTTGTACACGGGAACCGCCTGCATGCTGGGCAGCTTCTGGACGTGAAAGTCACCGATTATCAGGCTTATGATCTTGTCGCCCAAGTGCCAAAGAAGCGGGCGAGGAGCCTTGCCGTTGTGAAGGCCTGATCGTGACATGGACTTCTAGTCCTTGATTTGGAATCGCCAGCTCGCTGGCAATGCGACGGCCTGATTGAATATCAAAACCATGGGCTGGGAAGCCCATGCCACAAAATACCCAACTCCCAAATCGTGCGTGGACTGCTGATCTTTTTCGTGATCCTCTACCGAGCCACCCTTGGCCGGTTTCTCGGTGGGCAGTGTCGCTATCATCCTTCATGCAGCCAGTACGCCATTGACGCGATCAATAAATATGGCGCATTGCGCGGCGGATGGAAAGCGGTCAAACGAATTGGCCGCTGTCATCCCTGGGGCGGCCGGGGTTATGACCCGGCATAGAGCGCGTAATGTACAGGTTCTTTTCTCAACCAACCCGAGAGATGGGTTTGCTGCCAAATCCTTGTGAACTGGAATCCGCAAGTCGCCGTGCCAGATGCGCTTCGGCCGCCGCGAGAAACTCCTCATCCTCGACATCCCACACCGCTTCGGCGATTGGCCCGCGCGCCCATGTTGAAATATTCGCCACTAACTGGCCCACGCGCCAATCGGGATAAAGTTCACTCAGAGAAGCCAAAACTCGTGTAAGCCGCAGTTGCTGGTCATTTGTCATAACCGCTCCCGGATGCGTGCAAGATGTGCGAACGACACTTGCGGGCGATCGTCTATCACTTCGACAACAATTGTAGCCCCCGGGATGAGTTTGGCGATACGCGTTGCGCGCGTTACACCATCGTTTATCATCATCTCGCCATTTAGACCGCGAGTGACCTGGAGAGCCGGCATTCCTGCGGTTCCGCTTCCAAAACGTTGAATCTGCTGAACAAGCTTGAACGGGTCGGCCCCTGATTGCCGTGATGGCGGCAAGCGCAGAGCACCCGGATCTGCGCTAATCAAGGCACCCAAGGGCGACCCCCCGTTCAGCAAATCCTGATCATCCTTTCAACGACCAACCTGCCCGATATTTCAGCTTAATGAACTCTTCTGCTTCGGGTGCATTGGTGGTTGTCAGATTTTCGGCGTCCCACACTAATTCCTTGTTGCCCGCACGATGCGACACCGCACCAAGAAGTACCGCTTCACTGAGCGGTCCTGAATATGAGAAATTACACAACGGCTTTTCCGGCTCATTCTTCATGCAGGCCAGAATCCATTCCTTGTGATGCCCGACGGATGCTGGAATCGTCTGCTCCGGCGGAGTGAAATCGACGAACTTCTCCTCAGGCAATAGCTTGTGCTTGTCGTAATCAGTAATGATGTAGCCCTTTTCACCGACGAAGAGCGTGCCGTTCTTCCATTTTTCGAGCTTGAGTTCCTTGAGTAGATCGGCCGGCTTTTGTCCGCCGTCGTACCACGTCAGCTTCACGGGCGGCAGGTCTTCGCGGGCGGGGAATTCGTAGTGGGCAATCAGCGACTTTGGGCACCAGAGCTTGTGTGGCTCAGGTCCTTCAGCTTTGATTTTCGTCGGATTGCCGAGCTTGAGCGCCCACTTGGGCAGGTCGATCCAGTGGCAGGCCATATCGCCGATCGTACCCTCGCCAAACGCCCACCAACGTCGCCAAACTTCGGGGAGGTAATCCGGACTGAAGGGTCGCGGAGGCACCGGCCCAAGCCACAAGTTCCAATGCAGCCCCGGCGGCAGCTCCACCCCTTTGCGCTCGGGCTTGTCCTGAAACCATGCCTTGTCGATAAAGACGTGAACTTCCTTCACCGCCCCGATCGCTCCACCCTGCACCAGCTCCACGACACGCCGATAGTTCGGCTGGGCATGGATCTGCGTGCCCATCTGCGTCACACGCTTAAGTTCCTTGGCCGTGCGCGTGACCATCCGGACTTCCTCAACTGAATGCGCCAGCGGCTTCTCGCAATAAACGTGCTTCCCGGCCCGCATCGCCGCCAGCGTCACCCACGCATGCATGTGATCGGGGATCGCGGTCAGCACCGCGTCCACATCCTTTTGCTCAAGCATGTCGCGGAAATCGTGGTATACCCGCGCCTTGGGAAACGCCCGATTTGCGCCGCCCAGAAATCGGTCATCCACGTCCACGAACGCCACCAGATTCGCCAGGCCGGTCTTGTTCAATTCTTTGATGTTGTAGTCGGCCTGATGGGCGGTGCCGACAACTGCGATATTCAGCTTATCGCTGGGCGATGTGCCCTCCTGCCCACGGGAATACTGCTGCGCGACGAAGTATCCAACCCCCACAGCCGCACCCTTCAAAAACTGACGACGATTCGCGTTTCCCATGGATGTGTCCTTCACTGTCGTAAATGCCTCACCTCTTCAATGACCCGATATTCAGATTACCGCACGCGCCGACAAATGTTTGTCCGATTGCCCGGCTCGTTGCGCTGCCAGCGCTGTAATTGCTTTTCGAAGCACCGGCGGGTGCGTACCGCGACACGGCTGTGCCATCCCCTCCACTCAAGCCAAATCCATGCTTCACGGGAAGTCGTTCCCCACCTCTCAATTCCCTGGTCAAACCACATGCGCGCGGGAGGCGGGTATCTCACTGATTTTCATGCCTCGCTTCATAAGAGCCTCTAACGCCGCGGGAGGCGAAAGGGGCGATGCGAAATTTTTTTATTCCGCACTCAACGCTTTACGGGCACGGATGATCCGATCGCTTTGGGTCTTTTCAAACGCCGCGCCTCAACATTTTGTTGTTGAAGCGAAATATATGGGTTGTCATCATCGTTGTTCTCACGGCGGCGTTTTCGGTTCTATCAATCTGACCAGGGAAGGGATTCCTCATGGGTGGGCATACCGGATCGCGGCGTTGTTTTCGTCTCTCAGGCATTGAGCCCTACCTCGTTTATTGGCGTGCAAAAGCGCGGCGTTAGTTAAAACTCGCGAAACTCCCCGTTCTGTTCGTTTCGCGCATGTGATCATGCGCGAGTGGCAGCGTATTTGAATTCATGACTTTTCGAGCACTCGCCGCGGTGCCTTGCCGGGGCTGAGTAGCTGTATCTGCAATAATTGTTCTACATGATCCATTAACCATCAGCGGCCGAAAGGCTGCTGGGGAGGTCACATGATGGGCGTGAAATCTGGTATTTCTTCTTTTCTTCGTCGTCGTCGATTGGTGAACGCAACTCTCGCCCTGGCTGTTAAACCTGTGGTGGAGGCGCTGGAACCACGACAATTGTTGTCGGCCAGCGGTGACAACATCAGTCTGGACCAACTCAGGTACCAGTGGACCCACATGCCCGCAGTAGCACGGCACACCTTAGCCGTCGCTGAGTATGTTTACCCGGAGTTCACCGCAAAACTCAACGTGGAATTGGATCGCCTCGGACTGCCGCGAGTTGAGCCTGAGGCAGGGCAGCTCTCAACGGCATCGAACATCGGCAAAGCGAAGACGAGACACATCAGGCATCACAAGCCGCCCCAGCGTCATCACAAGCCCAAGCTGCATAACCTTGGCAGGACGCCGCCGGCAGCGCCGACGGTTTCGGGTACGCCGACGTTCACATATGATCCCGCGCTTCCGCAGCAAATCTCGGTGACGTTCAGCGAAAATGTTTCGGCGACCACATGGGCCAACACGCTTACCCTCGTCAACCCGAATTCGTCCACATCGAAGTTTGTGAGTCCAACGAGCGCCAGTTACAACTCGACTTCGCACGTGGCGACTTACAGCTTCAGCTCCACCGCTTCGCTGGAGGACGGGAATTTCGCGGGCGTGGTGCATGGATGGATGATCAGCAGCGTGGCGACCGGCCTTCCGCTGGTTGGAAGTGACGGGGCGGCCGGAGACGACTTCGTGACCACCGGGGGTGGATCATTCTACTTTTACGACACCGACCTTACGGGGAACCGTGCGACGGATATCTTCGACCTGAACGCGCTGCTGGCGAACTTCAATACCACCGGCAAGGCATATTCGCAGGGCAACGCGAGCTACGACGCCGCCGGGAACGTCGACATTTTTGACCTGAACCTGCTGCTGCCCAAGTTCAATACGTCGCTGGCCAACCTTGGTCCGGCAAGCGCACTGACCGCGACGAGCAACAGCTCCGGGGTTCAGCTTTCGTGGACGGCGTCGACGGACACAAACGTTACTTCGTACGATATTTTCCGCGACGACGTCAGCGGCGGACTACAACTCACCGGGTCCATCACCGGCACATCGTACAGCGACACCAGCGTCTCGCCGGGCACGTACTCGTATTTTGTGGTTGCCCGGAGCTCGGCCGGCGGGACGTCGTTCCCCACGAACCTGGCCAGTACAACATTCCTCTCACCCACCGCCGCGTCGATCGCCCCGGATTTGAGCGGGATCGATGGGGCACCGGGTGGCACCGCGATGGGGGCCGATGGCGGTGATCCGGCAAGCCTCGGATTCTCCGGGGCTGTCCACTATTCGGACGGAACGGTGAGCGTGAGTTCCAACGATCTCGACCCCGCTGAATCAGGGTTGATCTCAGGACATACGCGAACGTGGACCGATCAAGCCGGCGTTTGGGTCGCATCGAATGGCTTAAACGGCAACAACGAGGTTGTTTCGCAGTGGCCGGTGCTTCAGCAGGAGAGTTCCGGGGCGGTCCTGTCGGTCTCCGGCGGGCAGACCACGCGGTGGTTTGATTCGAACGGGAGCGGGGGATTTAACGAGAGGTTTTATGGGCAGGATTCACTCTCATCGGATGGGAGCGGCGGGTACAACCTTGTCGACTCCGCGGGTAACAAGTTCAATTACTTCGGGCTCAGCGGTTCGCTCGTGCTGGAGCGGGGCCAGCTCCAGTCGCTTACCGACCCCAACGGCGATATCACAAGCTTTACCTACAATTCAACGACCGGCACGCTCACCACAGTGCAACGAAAGCGGTTGTCGGACAGCGTCGTGCTCGAGCAGTTGAACTACACGTACAACTCGGCGGGCAAAGTAGCCGCCGTCGAGATGGACCGGCTCATTGGCAGCACGCTCACGGCGGTTCGCACGGCCAGTTACGAGTATTACGATGGGTCGACTCCGTTTGGCCAGGCCGGGGCGCTGGCCCGCGTGACCATTACGCAGGGCACTTCATCGGGGACGGTGGTGAATCATGAGTTGTATCGATATGACCCATCGAGTGGATTGCTGACGTACGTGGTGGAGGGGGGCTCGTATGAGAAGTTCGCGGCGGACGCAGGCGTGTCCAACCCGCTGACGGCTTCGAACACGATTGTCTCGCAATACGCCGATGAGGCGTTCACTTACTTTGGCCCCGCCGATGGCACCAAGAACGGGAAGGTCAAGACGCAGTCGCTCAACGGCGGGACGTACACTTACCAATACGATTACCTGGCAGACACGGCGGCGACCGCCATCAACACCTGGCGGTACAAGACGCTGGAAACCCTCCCCGACGGCAACACCAATACGGTCTACACGAATTACGCCGGTGAAGTGCTGCTGCGGGTGTTCACGGATACGGTGAGCACCAGCCAGAAGTGGGCGACGGCGTATCAGTATGATTCGCAGGGGCGCGTGTTGATTGCCGCCGAGCCTTCGGCGACGACGACGACGCATGCATCGGGGGATCTGGCCGTGGTCACCGATTCGAGCGTGACGTGGTACATGGGGCTGAGCGGGCTGGAGCACGTCACCGATTATTATGGTTCGACCACCGGGAATGACACCCTCTCGGGGGGCGCTTCCGGCTACGAGGACAATACGTACCTTCGCAACGGCTACAGCAGTTCGAGCAACGGCGACGTGCAGTCCACTTCGGGATATTACGCGCATCCTGGCAGCAACGGCACGATTTACCCGGTCGCCCTCAGCACCGTGTACCGGGGTAGTGCCGGGGCGGGCTCGGAGCCGACCAGTTACGTCTACTCGTGGGTGACTCACGCGAGCGTGACGGATCAGCCGCTGTCGGAAACGGTGACCTATCCGATCGTGACGACGGCGGAGAATGGGCCTGGGGGGACATCGGCCGATACTAAGCAGATGTTCTTCGATCCGTTCGGGCGGGTTGCGTGGACGAAGGATGGCAGCGGCTACATTAATTACACTGCTTACGATGACGCTACCGGCGCGGTCACCAAAACCATCGACGATGTGGATACCACGAAGACGCTGACATTTACTTCGCTGCCGGGCTGGATGACCCCCGCGGCGTCCGGGCTTCTGCCGGCCGGGGGGCAGCACCTGACGACGACGATGACGGTCGATGGGCTGGGTCGAACGACACAGGTGACGAGCCCCAATGGCAATGCCACGACAACCCAATACATTGATACCGCCGCTGTCGATGAGGTGATCACCACGCCGCCGACCGTCTCGACGGGTGTGCAACCGCCGATCCAAGTCACCCGAGATAACCGAGCGAGCGGCGACCTTTATTCCTTCACCGCTCAATCGGGGACCGGAACGCTGTCGATCCGATCGCTCAGCCAGTCGCATTACGGCGCATCAGGTCAGCTCGCGTGGTCGGAGCGGTACCCGGACACCACGGGCATGACGTATGTACCCCCGCCCAATAGTACGACGCCGGGGACTTTCTCGCAGGGAACGACGCAGGGGATCGCCACCCTGTACGGCTACGACTTGATGGGCCGGCAGAACAGCGTCGCAACTGATGTCGGCCTTTCCGGGAACCCGAGCAGCACGACGAGTCCTACGCTGGCAATCAAGCAGATCACCCACACCATTTTCGACTCGCTGGGCCGCGTTGCTTCGATCTGGACAGGGACGGACGACAGCGGCTTCACCAATACGTCTCACGGCAGCAACACGAACATGTTTGATGTCGTCGACAACGTTTACGATAACGGCGTCGTCGGGGATGGCACTCTGACCCAGGTCACGCAGCATCCGGGCTTGAGCCTGGCCGACCGGGTGACCCAGACAAAATACGATTTCCGCGATCGGCCGGTGCTGTCTGAAGCCGGCGTTGGCGCTGCACCCGGCACGCATCCGCCGATTACATACACTGCCTACGACAATCTTGATGAGCCGACGGATGTGCGGGTTTACGATGGGGAAGGGGTGACGTTCTCCATCGTCACGATTTCCAGTTTGGGCAGCACCTACGCCGGTGACCTGCGGGCTCGAAGTGAGACGCTGTACGATGAGCGGGGCCGGGTGTACCGGACGCTGACCCACGCCATTGCTCAGCCGGACGGAACGGCAAGCCCAAGCCCCAGCCTCGGAACCGACTCCGGCAACCTCGTCACCAATACCTATTACGACCGCCGGGGCAACGTCATGGCGGTGTTCGCGCCCAATGGGCTTGTGTCCAAGAACGTGTACGATGGCGCGGGACGGCTGATCAAGCAGTTCGCAACTGATGGCGGGGCGGTGAACAACTCCGGCTCGCCGGTGCTCACTTATGCCGGCGCATCGGCGGTGACCAATGACGTGGTTTTGGAGCAGACCTACACGCAATATGATGCCGACAGCAATCCGATCTTCGTCACCAACTTCCAACGGCATCATGATTATGGCACCAAGAGCGGTGCTACCGTGACGGGCCTGGGCGCACTGGCCTATGGGTTGAATGGCAGCGGATTCACCAACACGCGGATCAGCTTCGTCGGCAATTATTATGATGAGGCGGATCGCCTCATTACAAACGTCAATTGGGGGAATGACGGAGACGACGGTGCAGCCTTCTTCGCCAGCGGCGGGTTGAGGCCTTCGACAATCCCCTCTCGATCTTCTTCCGCCATCGGGTTCGACCCTCTGCTGCGGACCGATTATCAGTACGATGTGGCCGGCCGCCAGGCGATCGTCACCGACCCGCGCAACATCGAGACGCGCACGTACTATGACTCTCTGGGTCGCACGACCACGGTGACCGATGCCTACACTGGAAGTCTTTCAAACATGACGCCGGGCAGCGACCCCGGGCCGACGTCCTTCGATGATGAGAACCGCCAGAGCTTCTACGAATACAATGGGGCTGACGAGGTCACGACCCAGACGTCCAAGACGTACAATCCGGCTGCCCCGAGCACGCCCAATTCGCAGACCAATACCTATACGTATGGCGTAACCAAGAGCACAAGCTTCGCACTAAACAGCAATACGCTGCTGTCCCAATCCAGTTACGGCATCGTCGCCGACCCGTTGGGCTCCCCTCTCCCTGCAAAGACGGGTTTTTCCTCGGACACCCAACAGGTCACCGGATACGATGCCCTCGGCGACATTACCACGCAGCTCAGTCGCGACGGCACCACCCACGCGCTTAGCTACGACGTGCTGGGACGCCAGACCGACGATCATGTGACCAGTACCGCGACCTTCTCAAGCGGTTTGATGTCGACGTGGGCGGACGAGAAAAAGGTGACTTACGACGCACTCGGCCGCCCGATCGAGCTCACGATGCTCAGCAGCGGGACAGCCAAGAACGACATTTACAACGTCTACGACGGCCTGGGGAATCTGATCAAGCAGTATCAGCCGCACGATGACAGCGCGATCTCCGCGCTGACCGGCTTCTTGCGTAGCAGTATCCCGGTTGTGCAGTACAACTTCGATACGAATTTCTCGAGCAATTACTCCAGACAGACACTGCTGACGTATCCCAACGGGCGCGTGATTTCCTATTCGTACGGCTTCGACACGTTCCCCCTCAACCTCACCGCGACGTCCGCTGCCTTCCAGGCGAGCTTGAACAGCGCCATCAGCCGGATCGGCTACGTCGCTGACGGCGCGACGCCCAGCAGCGCCAATGATCTAGAGGACTACGATTACCTCGGGCTGAACACGGTCGTCACCAGCGACCGCCCTCATTCCAAGGAGTTCGTGCGCCAAAGTGAAGTGGCCAACAATTACTACACGACTTCCGGGGCGACCGGAGCCAAGATCGCCAGCCCGCCGGGCACGGACCCCAACGGCCATTCCTACCCCGGAATCGACGACGCCGGCACGCAGGACCCGTACGATGGGCTTGATCGTTTTGGCCGGGTGGTGGACCCTGGTTGGAGTGTGTCGGATCGTTCGATTGGTTACGACGCCGACGGCAACGTTCTGTTCACCAACCTGCTCGCCACGTCGGATTACGAGCGGTGGAAGAGCGAGGTGTATTCCTATGACAACCTCAACCGCCAGCGCAGTTACGACCGCGGGATCATGATCGGGGGAATACTGTCGGCGGCGTACCAATCAGTCAGCCAGACGAGCGTGGACATCATCGCGGGGGTGGAGGCGGTCAATGCCGCGTACCTCAGCCAGGACACCTGGGGGCATGACAGCAGCACCGGTGACTTCGATCAGGGAACCCCAACAAACCCGGACTCGACGCTGCCGCTGGCCAACGTGTATCAGCGGCCACTCACGCTTCCGCTGGCCACGCCCCCCAGCGCCACCGAATACACCCTGGGCGGTCAGAACCAGCAGAACGAACGCGACATGTTTGTTCAGTTCGATGCCTGGGGCCATTTGGCGACGCAGAGCGAAGCGTATCTGTTTGCCGATACCGGCACGGGCAACTACTACTTCGCCAACGCCTACCAGAACACGTATCAGTTTGACGCGTTGGGCCGCCGCGTGACCGAAACGACCACGACGCGCACCGGTACCGTCCAGACCACGGACCTTTATTACGACGGGTCGAGCGTCGTCCAGGAAAACCAGTATTTCCCGGGCGTCACCTCGCCGGCCACGCACACGCAATATGTCTGGTCGCCGGTCGTGGGCGGCCAGATGATCCTGCGCGACGACGATGCCGACAACAGTTCATCCACCGGTAACCTGGGCGGCACTGGCTCCGGACTCGAACGGCGGGTGTGGCCCAGCCAGGGCCCCGATGGCAGCACCTGGACCGTGCAGCAGGACTACAGCACTGGCGGGTTCAAGAACGAGTATCTCGAAGAGTTCATCTACAATCCGTCCGGCCAGGCGA
>DAIRGS010000166.1:0-15922 GCA_036794395.1 Tepidisphaeraceae bacterium
GCGTGGAGTGGAATTGAGGAGGGGGCGGTGATGGAGGTGGTTGGGGGCGCGCGCAGATGCGGGTGTGGGTTAAAGTTGGGGAGGAGTTGAGATTTCAGATTTGAGATTGGGGATTGGGGATTAAGATTAGGATTAGGATTGGGATTGGAGCGCGGATGGGAGGAGGGTGGAATTGGGGAATGGGGAGGTTTTGCGTTTTTTCGTAGAAATCGGTACTTTTCTACCAATGCGCTGCCCATTCTGCGATGCAGAAAAAGAGAGCTTGAAGGTGATTGATTCGCGGGCATGCGAAGGCGGCAGTGCGATTCGGCGGCGGCGGGAGTGTGAGAACTGTTCTAAACGGTTCACGACCTACGAGCGGATAGAGCAGCACGCCAAATTGACGGTGGTGAAGAAGGATGCGCGGAGGGTGCCGTGGGATCGGGGGCGGATTCTTGCGGGGCTGGAGCGGGCGTGTTTCAAGCGTGCCGTTCCTGAAAATGAATTAGTGCGAGTGAGCGAAGAGGTTGAGGAGGAGATTTTCTCCAAGTTCGACCGGGAAGTGCCATCGCGCGAGATTGGTCAGTTGGTCATTAATCACTTGCGACGGCTGGATCAGGTCGCTTACGTACGGTTTGCAAGCGTTTACCGGCAATTCAAGACGCTGGAAGACCTTGTGGACGAAGCGAAGGCCGTGCTCGATGCCCAACGGTTTGAAGATCCTGGGCAGGGGCGGCTGTTTGTGCCTGAGCCGGAGGCGGGGGCGAACGGGAAGGCGCATGAGCGCCCAACGGCACCTCCCAAGCGTGCCGGGCGAGGCAAGGCGCCGGCGGCCAAAGCGTGAGATACGACGTTCTGCGGATTGCACCCTCAAGCAAAGATATTGAACCGTCCGATAACCTTCGGAGGCACCCCATGAGCCGACCCCCCCGACCCCCGCGTTTCCTCCGTCCGTCTGCACTGTGTGGTTTGTTATGTGCGCTGGCCACGATGGCCGGTTGCACGATTGAACCGCCGAAGCCGCCCCCGCCTAAGTTTGTCAACCTTCCATTGCGGACGGTGCCGGACTTCATGAAAGGGTCGCTCTATGAACTGACCAATCTGGACAACGACACCCCGTTCCTGGTTTCGGGATGGGGATTGGTCGTCAACCTCAACGGCACGGGCGGAAGCGATCAGATTTCGAACAATCTGAAAGCCTTCATGGCCAAGCAGTTGGAGGCGAAGGGTTTTGGGCGAAAGGTGAGCCCGGAGCTCAAGCAGATTACGCCGGAGCGGGTGCTGGGGGATAAGCAGGTTGCGGTGGTGGCGGTGGTTGGGTTGCTTCCGCCGGGGGCGCGCAAGGGGCAGTGGTTTGATATCCGGGTGTTGGCGGATCAGGCCAACCGGGAAGAAGTCAGCAGCCTGGCGCGCGGGCAGTTGTACGACACGCATTTGACGATCGATGGCGCCAATCCGCTTTATCCGTCGCCGCCGGTGAATGTATGGGCGACGGCCAGCGGGCCGGTATTTGTGAACCCGGCGATGGTGTTGCGGTACAACGAGCAGGCTGATCCGCTGACGAAGCGCAGCCTGCGAACCGGGACGGTGATCGGGGGCGGCAAAGTTCTGAATGATCGCCCGCTGCGGCTGAGGTTGCGGCAGCCGGAAAATCGGCTGGCGCGGACGATCGAATACCGCGTCAACGATTATTTCCATCGTGACCGGGTGTGCTCGGCAGTGAACCAGACGTTCTGCGAGCTTTTGGTTCCCGAGACGTATCAGGACGACTGGGAGCACTTTGCCAAGCTGGTCCTGCATATTTATGTGCAGGGCGGCTCGGAGGCATTCGCGCGGGCGAAGGCGCGGGAGCTTGTTGCCGAGGCGAAGAAGCCGGGTGCGCCGCTTCAGGACATCAGCTATTGCTGGGAGGGGCTGGGTAAATTCGCGATGCCGGAGCTTTCGGCGTTGCTGGCGGATGCTTCGACACCCTCGACGGTGCGGTTCGCGGCGGCGCGGGCGGCGGCGTACATTGGCGATCCGTCCGGGGCGGCGGAGCACGCGCTGTTTACGTTTGCCAGCGATGATGGGAGTAATCTTCAGCTATCCGCGGTACAGGTGCTGGGAAGGGTGAGAAACAGTCATGCAGTGAACCAGCTGCTGCGCGAGTTGCTGGACTCGCCGCAGACGACGGTGCGCATTGAGGCGTACAAGATTTTGGCGCGGAATCATGATGCATCGATTGAGACGCGGGTGATTGCGTCGGCGCGGGATTCGACGGATCAGAAGTTCGCGATGGACTTTGTACATAGCCAGGGCACGCCGCTGATTTATGCTACTTGCCGGGATATTCCGCGGATCGCGATTTTTGGAAATGTTCCGAAGCTGGCGCTGCCCATGACGTATTCGGCGATGGACAATCATCTGATGGTTTCATCGCAAGCGGTGGGCCGGGACGTGACGTTGTTCTATCGCGATGCGCAATTGACCGAGCCGGTGATGATGTCGTCGCCATCGGATTTGGCCGAGGTGATTGCCCGGCTGGCGGGGCAGATTGATGATGGGTCGGGGCGTCAATTGAATTTTACGTTTGCCGAGGTGCTGGCGATCCTTCAAGGGATGGCCGACCAGCACAAGCTGAAAGTGACGATGCCGACGGGGCAGGAGATGGCCGCGGCGTTTATGGTTCAGGAAGCCGAAGGGCTCAGCGACGCAATTGACAGTGCTCCGCGACTGGACCGCGGGCGTCCAAATGGTGAGAATGAAGCGCCGAAGATTGATGCTCCGGCCCCCGGTTTGCCGAGCCGTCCACAGGGACCCATTGGAATGGTGTCCGACGGAGCGGCGGCGACGGGGAAGTGAGGTTGGTTGTGGATCTGCGATTTGAGATTTGCAATTTGCGATTAAGAGAGAGTTCGAGCGTTTGGCTTTCAATCGCAAATCGCAAATTGAAAATCGCAAATTCAAAATACCGGTCATGGAGGACCGACGTTCCATGCGTTTAAAGAAACTGATTGTTCAGGGGTTCAAGAGTTTCGCGGATCGAACTGAGTTTGTGTTTGATTCGCCGATCACGGGGATTGTGGGCCCGAACGGTTGCGGGAAGAGCAACGTCGTGGACGCGTTCAAGTGGGTGCTTGGCGAGCAGTCGGCCAAGAGCCTGCGCGGCGACGCGATGATGGATGTGATCTTTAACGGGTCGGGTGGGCGCAAGCCGTCGGGGATGGCCGAGGTTGCGCTGGTGTTTGAGAACCCATTGCGCGCCGATGGGACGCGTCTATTGAATCTGGATGCCGAAGAGGTTTCAGTTGGCCGGAGATTGTTCCGGGATGGGACCAGCGAGTATCAGCTCAACACGGCCACCTCACGACTGAAGGATGTTCGGGAGCTGTTTCTGGATACGGGCGTTGGGGTGGACGCTTACAGCGTGATCGAGCAGGGGCGGGTTTCGGCGTTGCTCGAAGCCAATCCCGAAGAGCGACGGCTGATCTTTGAAGAGGCGGCGGGGATTTCCAAGTTCAAACAGCGGAAGAAAGAATCTCAGCGCAAGCTGGAGAAGGTGGATCAGAATCTTCTGCGCGTGAACGACATCGTCGAGGAAGTGGATAAGCGGCTGCGGAGCGTGAAGATTCAGGCGGGGCGGGCGCGGACTTACCAGGAATATTCCGAGCGGTTGGGCGAGCTGCGGCTGGCCTACGCGCTTCGCGAGTATCACACGCATCGGGGACAATTGACCGAGTTGGAGACTGGCTCGCAGGATGCGCAGTTCCGGCTGGATGACGCGGCGGGAAATCTGGTGCATAAGCAGAATGAGCTGGCCGCGAAGCGCGAAGAGTTCGAGGCGTTTTCGCAGAAGCGGCAGCAGGTTGAATACGAGCTGGTGCAGGCGAAAGCGGCGATGCAATCGGCGCGGCAGCGGCAGGACTATGCCCGCCAGCAGTTGGAGCAGATCGCCGAGCAGATCGCGGCGTTTGAGCAGGATCGGGCGAATGTGGCGGCGAAGCTGGCGGAAGTGACTTCGGCGATGGAGGGGGAATCGACGGCGCTGGCCCGGCTGACGGAAGAATTGGAAGCCAATCGGCAGCAGATCGAGCAACGGCAGCGGGCGTTTGCCGATGGGCAGCTTCGGTTGGCGTCGATCAATAAGGAAATCGAGCAACACAAGTCGGCGATTTTGGATCTGATGCGGAAATTGGCGCAGGTCAATAGCCGGCTGGGGCACATTGAAATCGAGCGGAAGAATATCGCATCGCAACAAACGCGGCTTTCGGAACGACGGCAGGTTGTGGTCGGAGAGCTCGAGACGCTTGAAGGGCAACGCGCGCAGTTCCAGCAGGAACTGGATGGCACATTAGTGTTGATGACGGAGCAGCAGAACGCTCTGGAGAACAGCCGGGCGGATGCGCAGAAGCTTGGGCAGCAGTTGGCGCAGATTAGCGAGCAGCATGGGGCGGCCAAGGAGCATCGATCGGGATTGCTCTCGCGTCAGAAATTGCTGAAGGATCTTGAAGTCAAGCGCGAAGGCGTAAGTGAGGGTGTCAAGAGCGTACTGCGGCAGCGCGAGGCGACTTTTCCATTCATTCGGGGTTTGGTGGCGGACGTGCTGCGGGTAGATGTGGAGCATGCGCATGTGATCGAGGCGGCGCTGGACGGGCGCGATCAGTGGCTGGTGACTAACGAATTGGCCGCGGCGGCGGGTGCGCGGGAAGCGCTGGCGGTGCTTGAAGGGCGGGTCAACATTCTTTCAATTGACCGGGTGCCGCTGGATTTTCCAGAAGACGTTTATGACTGGAATCAGCATTCGCACGGGATCCGGCTGGCCATCGACCTGGTGAGATTTGATCCGAGCGATCGGCCGCTCGCGCAGCATGTGTTGGGGCGGACATCGATTGCGGATGATCTTACGATTGCGCGCGAGCTGCATGAATCGGGGCCGCGTGGATGGCGATATGTGACGAAGATGGGCGAGGTGCTGGAAGCCGATGGAACGCTTCGGGCGGGGCCGCTGACGGCGTCGATGGGGTTGCTTTCGCGGCGATCGGAGCTGGAAGCGATCGAGCAGCAGGTCGCGGAAGTCGATGGACGGATCGCACAGTTGGCCGAGCAGATTTCGCATGGATCGACGGCGGCCAAGGCGCTTGAAGAACAGCAGAACGCGCAGCGGAATGAAGTGTATCGGCTCAGTACGATCAAGGTTGAGGCGACGAGCCGGATTGC
Source organism: Tepidisphaeraceae bacterium (assembly GCA_036794395.1). GTDB lineage: Bacteria > Planctomycetota > Phycisphaerae > Tepidisphaerales > Tepidisphaeraceae > DASXMX01. Next base: position 5,176 of record DAIRGS010000166.1, read on the forward strand.
GCGGAACAACGATCAGCAGAATTCGCTGCGGCGGGAACAGCCAGTCTTGGATCGTGAGCTTCAGCAGATGCTTGAGCAAATCGGCAAGCTGAAGACGGAAGATACTAAGTTGTCTGAGCAGCGGCAGCAGATGGAAGCCGATCAGGCGGGGCGACAGCAGCAGGTGACTGATCTGACGGCAGGGAACGCACAGCTGGCAGATGACATCCGGCAGATGAGCGAAGAGCTCACCGCAACGCGGGTGATGCTTGGGCAGGTGCAGGAGAAGCAACTTGCGGCACGGCAGCAGGTGCAGCGGCACACCGCGGCGCTGGCGGAATTGAAGCAGCAGGCCGAGCGACTTGAGCGCAGCGAGCGGACAGTGGCCGAACGACGAGGCGGGGTTGAGACTGAATTGGAAGCAGCTGGCGCGGCCGAGGCGGCGCTCGTGGCGACGCAGGAAGCGCTGGCGGCGCAGATCGAGAAATTGACCGGGCAGGTAAGTGAATCAGGTGAAGCTGTTCGCTCGATGACGGGTCAGGTGGATGGATTGCGCGGCGAGCACGCGGAGATTGAGCAGGAGCTTCACGGGCTGCAATTGCGGCTGAGTGAGCTGAAGGTTCGGCTGGAAACTTTGGTTGGCCGGACGATGGAAGAATTGAGTCTGGATCTACCGGCTAAATACGAGAGTTTGAACTCAGAGGGCGGCGAGGGATATCAGCCGGCCGAGATGGATTGGGACGCGGTGGCCGATGAGATCAAGCAGTTGCGCGACAAGATCCATCGTCTGGGGAACGTGAATCTGGACGCGATCGGCGAGCAGGATGAGCTTGAGCAGCGATCTCAGTTCCTGACCGGCCAGGTAACCGATCTAACGTCTTCGAAGCTTCAGCTCGAGCAACTGATTGAAGAGATCAACCGCGAGAGCGGGATTCGATTTGAGCAGACGTTTAATGCGGTGCGCGAGCACTTCCAGGGAATGTTCCGCAAGTTGTTCGGCGGCGGGAAAGCGGACATCTATCTGGAGACGGAACTGGAGGACAAGCGCAAGCCGGAGATTGGCCCGGACGGGCTGCCGGTGCTGTTTGAGAAGAAGAAGGTGGACATTCTGGATGCGGGGATTGAGATCATTGCACGTCCGCCGGGCAAGCAACCGGTGTCGATCAGCCAGCTTTCGGGCGGCGAAAAGACGATGACGTGCGTGGCGCTGCTGATGAGCATTTTCAAGAGCAAGCCGAGCCCGTTCTGCATCCTGGACGAAGTGGATGCGGCGCTGGATGAGGCGAACAACCAGCGGTTCAACCTGATCGTTCAGGAGTTCCTGGAACAGTCGCAGTTCATCATTATCACCCACTCGAAGCGGACGATGCAGATCGCCGATGTGCTGTATGGCGTGACCATGCAGGAGCAGGGCGTGAGCAAGCGGGTGGCGGTGAAGTTTGATCAGGTGGATTCACAGGGACGGATCAACGAGACGGCGGCGGCCTGAAAGGATGATGGGGGTGGTGAGGAATGACGTGAAAGGGAGGGTTGGGCGATACCGGGAGGGTCCGGGCGTCGGAGGGCAAGTGGTGACGTTGGTGTTTCCTTTCGCGCGGTATAATGAACTGCCCAGCTTGCCCAGCGCGACCGCCGCCGGGTTCTTGTTAGATTCAGGTTCTGGCGGGGCGTCCCCGGTGGAGATGTCTACTATCATCTTCGCAAGTTGGTTAACATCGCGGGGGTCTTTTGAGTTTTGCCATGATGGGTATTGTGGCAAAAGGGCGACGCCAAAACCAACCTTGATCGATCAAGCATGGAAATCAGGCCAACTCAAATTCAGTACGGCACGGCCAAGCGTCATTTATCTAAAGAAGGTGTGGCTTCGCTACTCACTGGTATTCTTGTGGTCGCCGGCATGTTATGCGTTGCCCACTTTGGGCTCCCACCCACTGCTTCCCTGTTGTCCCGCTGGCTGATGGTCGGTCCATTTTATCTGCTTGCAATAGTCGGCTTGGCCCTGTGCCTTATGGCGATCATCAAGCAACGAAAACTCTGGTGGATGGCGATACCGGGGTTAGTTCTCAATGCTATTCCACTTATCGTGGTGGGAGTTCTGATTTACCGCCGTTACGCATAAAAATTAAGACTGACCCACTACCGAATTGTGAGATAGTTGAACATCTGAACTCGAGTCGGGGCGTGTACGACCAATTGTTCAAAGTCGCCTTGGAAAGCATTCTATCCCGCCTTTGCCGATATCGTTGCCAACCACGATGCGGGGTTGGCGCGGACTGTGTCGAGGAGGCGCCGGGCGAGGGGTGTCGGTCGTCGGACGCCGCGCTCCCAGCCTTGGACCCAGACGCGCGAAACTCCGAGCAATTCAGCAAAGACGGCCTGACTCATTCCCAATTCAGCCCTAAGCCTTTTTACGGCTGTAGGCGAGTATTTTCCGGGCTGGGGAATCTGCACTGTGCGAACCGTGAAACGGTGTTCCAGCGGCGTGCCTTCCTCAATGGCCTGCGCCAGTTCGTGGAGACTATGCAGGATATCGTCGACGGGGCGCCGATTGTTCTTGAACTTGCGGGGCATGGTTGGCACTCCTTTCAACTCTTTCACAGGCCGCCCGTCTCCGAAACGACCGCGCCAGCCTCGGGGTTGCGCATCAGCATCCGCTCCAAGGCCTGCAAATCTTTGTCCGTCAAACTCAATTGCTCCAAACGCGGGGCGAATCGGAAAGCTGAACAAATGTTAGATGCATACGCAGTGTACTATACTTGTTGATCTCGCGCGTACGGGAGGTGAGGGTCTTGAGCGTTTCCGAGAGTCACACAATCAGCGAATCCCCAAGGTTGCGCGAAGAGCGGCGTCCAGGGCGGCCCAATCGGCCCATTTACCGATTGTCCGGTCGATCTCGCGGTTGTGAATCGTCACCAGATTGTCGGTCATGATGACCGAATCCGTTTTGAGACCACTCATGCGCGCTGCCGGTGAACTCAACGGCACTGTGATCCGACTCGGGTGTCCGGTACGCTGCATGTTGCTTGTGATCATCGCGACGATCGTTTGAGAAAGGCCAGCATTCAGATTGTCAGCCTGCACGACCAATGCAGGTCAGCGTTTGGCAGTGCGCAAGTTCGCATCGGGAAAAAGCACCAAAACAACATCGCCACGGCGGCTAATCGGCATCGTAAACGTCCATTTCGGGTCGATCCCAATCTTGGGCGATTGTTTTCAGACGATTGCGAAGATCCGCCGCCTGGAGCTCGTCAATCCCCCGCTCGGCGAGCGTTATGCCATCCTCGTGAGCTGAGAGGAATGTTACAACGACCCGAGATCCCTCCGCTTGTAAAGGAATCTCCTCCAATTCCACTCGGCCGTTTCGGAAGATGCCTTCGACTGATTTGAGCATACGACAACTCCTGTTCAACCATTCTACCAACGAAAGCAGGCGGCAATAGTGCCGCCTGCTCTGTGCAATCGAATATGGGGATGCCGACTACCTGGTGACACCGCCCGGCAGGAAGCCTTCCAGCTTTCTGGCGCGGACGGGGTGTTGAAGCTTGCGGATGGCTTTGGCTTCGACCTGGCGTACGCGTTCGCGGGTGACTTTGAAGATGCGGCCGACTTCTTCGAGGGTGTAGGTGTAGCCGTCACCGATGCCGTAGCGGAGCTTGATGATCTCGCGCTCGCGGTAGGTGAGGGTCTTGAGCACCTGCTCGATTTTGTCCTTGAGCATCTCCTGGGTCGCGCTCTCGACAGGGTTGTCGGCTTTTTCGTCTTCGATGAAGTCGCCGAAATAGGAATCTTCGGATTCACCGACGGGACGATCCAGCGAAATCGGATGACGGCTGATCTTGAGGACCCGCCGGGTTTCGCTGACCGACATCTTGGCGCGCTTGGCGATTTCTTCGATGGTGGGCTCGCGGCCGAGCTCCTGCATGAGCATCTTGCTGATGTTGCGCAGCTTGCTCATGGTTTCGATCATGTGCACCGGGATGCGGATGGTGCGGGCATGATCGGCGATGGCGCGGGTGATGGCCTGGCGGATCCACCAGGTGGCGTAAGTGCTGAACTTGAAGCCGCGGCGATATTCGTATTTATCGACGGCGCGCATCAGGCCGGTGTTGCCTTCCTGGATGATGTCGAGGAAGGAAAGGCCGCGGTTGCGATATTTCTTGGCGATGGAGACGACCAGGCGGAGATTGCCGCCGGAGAGTTTGCGCTTGGCGTCTTCGTACTTGTTGTAAATCTTGCGGATGGCGACGACGCGGCGATGAAGGTCCTGGGCGTTTTCGAGGACGAGGTCTTCGAGGCCGCTGAGTTCTTCCTGGCAAACTTCGAGGTCTTCGCCGGGGTTCTTAACCTTCTTGAGCTCTTCAATCCGGTGCTCCAACTCCACCATCTTGGTGGAAATGCTGGAGAGCTTTTTCATTAGCGGAGTGACTTTGCTGGTACGGAGCGACAATTCTTCCAGCAGCTTGACGGCACGGCGGCGCCGGCGACGAATGGCCAGGTCGAGACCTTCCTGCTCTTTTTTGTTGGCGTTGCGGAGCGACTCCCAATCATCGCGATTGCGTCCCAGCATCTGGCGGACGGATTCGAGATTGAGCGGGATGCGCTGGCCGATGGTGCCCTTGTCGGGGTTGTCCTCGGCGGTGCTGATTTTCATCGTGCGGTCGAAGGGCAGATCGCCATCGTCGACCTGTTGCAGAATCTCGACCGCGGCCTGAAGGCAGTAATCGCTTTCAAGCACCTTGGAGCGGCAGATCTTTCGGGTAATTTCGATCTTCTTGGCCAGGGCGATTTCCTGCTCGCGGGTGAGCAGGGGGATTTCACCCATTTGGGTGAGATACATGCGCACGGGGTCGTCGATGCGCTTGGTCGAAGCCTCGGCCAGCTCTGCATCGAGATTGAGATCGATCACTTCGCCCTGATCGTCCTCGACAACTTCTTCGACTGCCTGCGGCTCGGCCTTTTTGGCGCGCTGGCGGGGGGCCTTCTGATACTCATGAATGTCGGCATCATCGATGAGCTTGATGCCCATCTCGTCGATCATCATCAGGAGCGGATCGAGCTTGTCCGGTGAGACGACTTCATCAGGCAGCTTTTCGTTAAGTTCTTCATAGGTAATGAATCCGCGTGAAGTGCCCGAGTCGAGCAGCGCCTTTACGCGCAAATCGACTTCTTCCTGCGACCCTGAACCGATAAGAGGGGTTTCGATGACCGTTTCCTTCATACTCGACGTCCGTTCCAAATCACGCTCCCACCCAACGGCAGAATGCGCCGGAAAGCCTGAGCTTTCCTCACGATACGAAGGTTCGGGCCAAGGAGCTCGGGGACATTCCCGATCCCTGCAACGCGACTGCCTGTCGCACCGGTTCGAACATATTGTAGGCAGAGCGGCCACCAAACGTGAATTTGGCGTCCTGCTCAATCACTTTTCTGTTTCCTCGAAGTCCTTTAAGTGGCCGGCCTTCGGAGGTCTGCTTTGCTGCGTAGCTCGGATAGCTCGCGCAAAAGCGCGTCACTTTCGGCCTCGTTGTCTCCCTGGCTCATACGACGGGAAGTGGCCACAAGTTTTTGCTCATTTTGCACACGACGATTTCGTTCGAAGAACGCGTAGATATCCGACAGAACCGCATCCTTATCGCCGAGGGTTTCTACCTCGTCGGTTGCGGTGATCGCGACTTCCAAAAGCTCTTTATCCCGCAACATCCCTATGAATTCGTTAAATACTGGCTCTCCCTCGTCTCGTTGATGATTCCAATAGGTTTCGGCAAGTCGTCGATGCGTCTCGTCGCGAAAGTCCTCAAGATGGACGATCTGCTGCACATCATGCCAACGGTGCGGCTCCAACAAAAGTACGCCCAGTATCCATCTTTCGGCCATCGCCTGTCCGTTCAGCGGCCTTGGCGGTGAAGCTGCTGACGCACCCTCCGCAGCCGGTTGCTCGGCAGATGATGGCCGGGAAAACGCCGGCTTCGAAACCTTTACCCGACCGAACTTTCGATTCAACTCCTCGACCGGTATCCCGGTTAGGCGACTAACCCGCGCGAGGGCGCTGCCCCAGCGGAGAGCATCGACCGGGCCTGATCCGCGGGCGGACGCCAACAGGTCCAAGTATGCCTCAATAGCGCGCTGTTGGCCGGTTAAATTTTCCGCGGAAGCATCAAACTCGCTGTTTAGCTGTTTCCACTTGTAAGAAAGGGCGTCGACGGCGCCGTCTACGAGGTTTTGGAAAGCTTCGGGACCCTTTTCAATGATGAATTCGTCGGGATCTTGCCCGGATGGAATCGAGGCAATGGCGATCTCGACGGGCTGGGTGAGGAATAAACCCACCGAGCGGTCTACTGCGGCATTTCCGGCAGAATCGGCATCGAAAAGCAGCACAATGCGATCGACGAATCGCCGGAGGAGGGTGACGTGTTGTTCGGTCAGGGCGGTGCCCAGGGGCGATACCACGTTGGTTATCCCAAATTGGTGAGGAATGATCACATCTGCGTAGCCCTCGACCACGATGGCCGTGCGGGACTCGACCATCTTCTGGCGGGCGAGGTCGATGCCGAAGATGCAACGGCTCTTTTGGAAAAGCGGGGTTTCGGGGCTGTTGAGATACTTGGCCGGGTCTTCGGATCCAGGCATCTTTCGGCCGCCGAAGGCGATTACGCGGGCTTCCTGATCGCGGATGGGGAACATCAGACGATTGCGGAAAGTGTCGTAATAGCCTTGCCCATTTTGCCGCGGCTTGGCTAAGCCGCCCATTTCCAATTGTTGCGGAGTGAACTTCCGGCCGGTGGGGCCGTTGATTAGGGCATCCCAGGCATCAGGGGCGAGGCCGATCTGGAAGCGTTTGACGGATTCGGGAGTGATCTTTCGTTCTTCGAGATAAGCACGAGCGGCGGTACCCTGCTGGGGATGAGCCAGCAACTTCTCAAAGAAAGCGCAGGCGGCGGATTGCATGTCGAGCAGGAGCTGCTTTTCGCCGGGCTTTTCACGGGAGCCGGATCGGTGCGGCGGTTCGATACCGGCCTGTTCGCCGAGGAGTCTGAGCGCATCGACGAATTCGATGCGGTCGCGTTTTTCGACGAATGAAAAAATATCACCGCCGGCTTTGCAGCCGTAGCAATAGAAATATTGCTGAGATGGATTGACGGTAAAGCTGGGGGATTTTTCCTGGTGGAACGGGCACAGGCCGACATAATCGCGGCCGCGTCGTTTGAGCGCCACGGTGCGGCCGATCAACTGAACGATGTCGGTGGCAGCCTTGACCTGCGCTTTGTAGTCGTCGTTGAGTCCGGCCATCCCGCACCATCCTTGATTACAACTACCGCCCCTTCACAACCAAGCGGGTGCGATTCACTTCGAACGAAAATACTGCAAATGCTTAAATCAGCGGACTTAATGCAACTTTAGACGGGGATAATTGCAAATATATCACCGTAATAGTAGGGGGGCAAACCGGGTTTGGGAATCGTTAGCGTTGAATGGCCCCAACCGGGGTAGTGTCCATGGCGGTCCTTCTTGCCCGAACGTCGGGTAGATGCTACATGGAAGTTGCCCTTTAAGACCGCGGAGGATCATGGAACGATTCACGCTCGACGTCGAAACCGACGGCAGCAATGATGTAATTAATCTGTCTGGCGAGCTCGGTCGTCGGATTCGCGACGTCAAAGGTGACGGCGTTGTAAACTTATTTGTGGTGGGCAGCACCGCCGCCTTAACCACGCTTGAGTTTGAGAATGGCCTGGTCAAACACGATCTCCCAAATACGCTTCAACGGCTCATTCCCGACGACATACGTTATGAACATGAGGCCACGTGGAATGACGATAATGGGCACAGTCATATCCGGGCGGCGTTAATTGGTCCGAGCGTTACGATTCCATTCTCCAAAGGGAAACTGCTGACGGGGGAATATCAGCAGGTTGTATTGATCGATTTTGACACGCGGTCGCGCAAGCGAACGATTATTTGTACTGTGTTGCCGTAGGCAGTGGGCAGTGGGCAGTGGGCAGGAAAATGCGATACTTCGGTGACTTTTCTTCCTGCCGACCGCCCACTGCCGACCGCCCACCTTTCCGCCTACCGCCTACTGCGTACTGACAGCTAGGTCATCGTCCGGCTGTGTTCTTCCAGACGTTGGATGAGTTCGGCCGCTTCTTCGGTGCGGTCACCTACTGAACTTGTCCAGACCAGGGCTTCATTCCGTCCGACGGCTCGTTCGATTCGGCGGCAGGCGCTGATTACAGTGCTGTGATTTCGCTTGCCCATTCGTGAACCGATTTCGGGGAAGCTGAGCTTTGCGGTCTTGCGGACCAGGAACATGGCGACGCTGCGGGCGAGGCTGATGGTTCGCTGGCGCCGGCCGGACATGAGGTCTTTGTGCTCAAGGCCGAAATAGTCGCAGACCGCCTGAAGGATGTTTTCCGGCTTAACCGGGGCAACCATTTGCCGATCGAGTTCGCCGAGCGCTTCATGGACGGTCACGATATCTACGTCACTTCCGGTGATGCGGGAATGCGCGTTGATGCGCGTGACGGCGCCCTCAAGCTCGCGGACGCTCTGAGTGACGCGTCGGGCGATCCATGAAACGACTTCTTCGGTCAATGCCATTCCCATGCGGAGGGAAAGAGCGCGAAGAATTTCGCAACGGGTGGCGTAGTTGGGCGGATCGATGCGAACCACCATCCCGCTGACGAAGCGATTGATCAATGACTCGCCGAATTCTTCGATGAGCTTCGGGTGATTGTCGCTGGCCATTACAACCTGGCGGCCCATTGCTTCGATGGCATTGAAGGTGTGGAGGAATTCCTCCTGGGTCGCTTTCTTGCCGCCGAGGAAATGAACGTCATCGATAACGAGCAGATCGAGGTCGCGCATTTTCCGGCGGAAGGCGTCGAGCTTATTGGTGCGAAGGGCGGTGAGGAACTCGTTGGTGAATTCTTCGCCGGTGAGATACATCCAGCGCTTGGTGGGATGGAGCTCGATGAACCTGCGGCAAAGGGCCTGGAGCAAATGGGTTTTGCCCAAGCCGCAGTTGCCGTGAATGAAAAGCGGATTGTATTGAGCGCCGGGGAACTCGGATACATAGTTGGCCGTGTTGTAGGCCAATTGATTTCCGGGTCCGACGACGAAGGTATCCATCTGATGACGCAGGCGGGGCTGCATCGTGGACGATGGCCGATCCTCGGATTGCATTGAAGGCGTCGGACGGAGCGGCGGCACGATTGCCGCGGCGCGTATTACGGCGTCTTCATTTCGCGAAGCCGGGCCGGCGTCGTTCGTGAGAGCCTTTGGATTAACGGGGCTGTGGCGTTTGCCCACCTCGAACAGTTCAGGGACGACCTGAAACCGGACGGGCAGGGGGGTGCCGAGCACTTCGTGAGCCGCTTCCTGGATGGGGCGGGTGAAATTCTTCCCGATCCATTCACTGATGAAATCATTGGGGACGGCGATTTCGAGCCCGTCCTGCCTGAGATCCAACCTCGTGGAATTATCGAACCAGACGTGGAACCGTTGCTGCCCCACCCGTTGCGCGATGGCATCGGCCAAGCGCGCAAGCTGCAAGTCGTTAGCACTAACGCAGCTCACGTTGAACTCCTTCCAAGCGTGTGACCATCCATTGAGTCAAACCACGTGCTGTTTCGAAACGCGTTCGAAACCCGCACGGGGTCGCCATCGTGCTTCATGGATCGTCGTTACTCGCCCTCCGAGCGACGATCTCCGTCAAAGCACGCGCGAGTTGAGCTGACAAGCAGCCCGACCCGCTTCCGCCGTGCGCAGTCGCGGTCCTCCGCTGTGCGCAGCAAATCCGGCGGTGTTGTAGGCCTCCGGCCTGAAATGTTCGTCCTTGATCGCGTCCTACGAAATGATCTCGGGGTCGCGTGTGCCTGCGCCGCGCACCTTACTGGTGTGTTCGTCTTTGCGCCGCGTTGATCGACCCTGAACCTTCCCTGAATCCGATGGGCGTGAAGATAGTTTCGGGTTTCAGTGCTGGCAAGAGCGCCTTTATTGGATTTCTCACGCACATGAGCGTAACCATCGGCAGGGGTTGGCGCGTGCGCTCAGAAAAAGTTTTTTACTAACCAGTTACCCACATCTTTATCGGACGTGTGGGCGAATTGTGGGTTCAGGAACGCGTAGGTTATCGTCCCCGCGAAAAGGCCCGGCGTTACGTTACCGGGCGTGCGGGATGGGTTCGAAGGTCGCGGAGCATGGCGGTCTTGGTTCCGATCTGCTGCATGCCGTGACGGTAGTAGAGCTTCAGGGCGGGGATGTTGCGCGAGTCCACCGCAAGAGTAATCTTGGCCAGGCGCATCTGATTGCAGACGGCCGCAAGAGCATGCCGAACGAGCAGGTTTCCGATGCCTCTGCCGCGCGCCATGGGTGAAAGCCCCAAGTATACCAGTTCGGCCATGTCACTTCGCGGGACGCGATTAAGAAGAAGTACGGCGGCGGGGGTCGTTCCTTCGGTCAGAAGGAACCACGTAGCGGGATCAAACTCGCCGCTGGAACGATGCCCGGCAATCACGTCAGCGATCGTCCGCATGCCGTTGAGGGCAGGGCAGTCGAGGCTGTCGCGGTAGCTTTCGGCGATCGCCTGGGAGAAATGGTCGTGGGTTTGGGGGGTGTAGGTCTGCAAGGTGAAGCCGGGGGGAAGTTGCGGTGGGGCGGCGTTGCGGGGGGGCGTTGCCTGGAGATATAGGAGATCGGCGATCTTTCTGAAATGACCCTCGAGAAAAGGCTTGGCGGTGGCGGGGTCGGAAGGATCGGCCAGGGCTTGGAC
>DAIRGS010000470.1:0-3491 GCA_036794395.1 Tepidisphaeraceae bacterium
GTCTCTCTTCGAGCCTGAGCCTCAGAGCCGAAGGCCGTGCCTCCGTGGTTGCATTGGTTTTCGCGAACCGCGCAAGCCAAACATGCCGCAAAACTTCGCCGATCGCCTCCTCAACGCCATCGACTCAAAGGGCGCTCCCATTTGCGTTGGGATCGACCCCATCTTCGACATGCTTCCCGATGCCGTGGCTGGAGACGCGCGCGAGCGCGGCAACCCGGACCGCGAAGCCTCGATTGACGCCATCTTCGCCTTCACGACCTCGATCCTGCGTATCGTCGCGCCGCTGGTTCCATGCGTGAAGTTCCAGTCGGCCTATTTTGAGAAGTATCTCTGGGAAGGCGTTGAAGCCTACTACAGCCTGATTGCCGAAGCTGCGGAGCTGGGTCTGTTGGTGATCGGCGACGTCAAACGTGGCGATATTGGCTCCACCGCCTCGGCTTACGCCGCGGCCCACCTTGCTGATGCCGATCTCCACGAAACCGACGATGTCGTCATCCCCGATGCCATTACCGTCAACCCCTTTTGCGGCCTCGATACCATCGAGCCTTTCCTGAAAACCTCGCGCGAATTCGACAAGGGGCTCTTTGTCCTGGTCCGTACCAGCAACCCCGGCTCAGGAGATCTTCAGGACGCGCAGCTCGCCGATGGCCGGACCTGGTCCGAAATGCTCGCCGACAAGCTCGCCACCCTCGCGGCCAATTCCAAGCTCGTCGGCTCGCGCGGCTACAGTTCCGTCGGCGCAGTCGTCGGCGCTACCCAGCCCCACACCATGCAGTCTCTCCGCCAGCGCCTCCCCCAATCCATCTTCCTCCTCCCCGGCTACGGCGCTCAGGGCGCCACCGCCGACATGACCCGCTCCGCGTTTACCGATGGTCAGGGCGCATTGGTTTCCGCCAGCCGAAGCATCCTCTACGCCCACCGCGAACCCAATTACGCCAAGCAGTTCGGGGACAATTGGGAACGCTGCGTTGAGAAAGCCGTTCTGGATATGAAACAGGACTTGGCCCGAGTTCTTCATCGTTGATGGATTTAATTCTCGCCACCGAACCGATCATCCAATTCAAATGCGCTTCGGCGCCGCGCGCACCCCACGCCGGGTCAGAGCGGTACTCCACGCCGGCCCGGATCCTCCGCGCGCCGCCTTCTCAACTTGAAATACATGTTGCGGTACTCTTGCTCTACAATCATTTTTGGTAAAAAATGGACCTAAACCTTAAAGACCACATCGTCCTCATCACCGGCGGCGCCAGCGGTATCGGCCTCGCCACCGCCCGGGCCTTCGCCCTCGAAGGCGCTCGCATCGCCATCTGGGATCTTCAACCCCCCGCGCCCAGCGATGCTGAATTCTTCAACGTCATCGCCGACATCACCGACGAATCCGCCATCCACGATGCCCTTCGCCAAACCGCTGAATCTCTCGGCCCAATCGATCACCTCGTCCACGCCGCCGCCATCGGCTCAGGGAGATTCGGATTTCCCTTTACCAATCTCACCCCGGCCGACTGGACGCGCGTGCTTCAGGTCAACATCATGGGCATGACGAATATCGCCCACGCCATTGCGCCTCAGATGGTGGGGCGGGGGAGGGGTACGATGACCTTTGTTGCCTCGGTGGCCGGGCAGATGGGCTCGCAGACCGATCCGCCTTACAGCGCTTCCAAGGCCGCGAACATCAACTTTGCTCAATGCATGGCAAAAGACCTTGCGCCGCACGGCGTGCGTGTGAACACGGTATGTCCTGGCATGGTCAAAACCCCGCTTAACCGTTCTGTCTGGCAGGCATGGCATGACCAGACCGCGCCTCAAGACCGCCAGACTTATGAGCAATGGGCTGACAAGAAAATCCGCTCTGTCGTTCCACTGGGGAAATGGCAAACGCCTGAAGCGATCGCGGACATGATCGTTTTTCTTTCTTCCGACCGAGCCGAGCACGTCACGGGGCAGACGATCAACGTTGACGGCGGTTTTGTGATGCATTCATAGCTGCGGAGCCTCGGAACGCATCTTATTTGCCGGTAGACTGCGCCAAAGGCCCAATAGATGCATTCTCTCCGTATCACATTCCGCACCGCGATCCGCGCTCTCCGGCGTAATATTTTGCGCTCGGTGCTGACGTGCCTGGGCATCATCATCGGAATTGCCGCGGTCATCGCACTCGTGGAGATCGGTCAGGGTGCAACCGTTGCCATTCAGAGTTCCATCGCCAAATTCGGCGCGAACATCGTCATGATCTTCCCCGGCGAAGCCACCAGCAACGGCATCAGCGCAGGCGCCGGCACGCGAATCACCCTCACGCCCGAAGATTGCATCGCCATCGCCGACGAATGTCCCTCGGTTCGCAACACCGCCCCAAACGTCAATGCCCGCCTGCAAATCGTGTACGGCCACAAAAACTGGCAGCCCAACAGCATGTACGGCACCACCCCCGAGTACCTCGACGTGGGCAACTGGCACATCGCCGAGGGCGAGATGTTTACCGAGCGTGATGTGCTTAACGGCAATCTCGTGTGCCTGATTGGCCAGACACTGGTTCGGGAACTCTTTGAAGATGAGCCGCCCCTCGGCAAGTCCATCCGTGTCCGCAATGTCAACATGCGGGTGGTGGGCATTCTCGAAAGCAAAGGCGCCGCCTTGTCGGGTTGGGATCAGGATGACATTCTGGTCGCGCCGTGGACCACCGTAAAATACCGTCTCTCCAATTCCATGCTCGCCCGCACCAATCAGAGTGCGGCCAGTTCCACCGCGAGCAGTGCCACATCCATCAACACGCTCAACAAGCTTTACCCCGGCGCTTCATTCAATCCCTTCCCGCTCCAGTCCAGCAACCAGGCGGCTAATTCGCCGCAGGCGGTGCGGTTTGAAAACATCGATCAGGTCATGGTGTCGGTGAAATCGCCGGGCGAAATTCCCGCCGCCATTCATCAGATCACCGACTTGCTCCGCCAGCGACACCGCCTGCAGGAAAATGAGCCCGACGATTTCCGCGTCCTGAATATCGCCGAGTTTGCCAGCGCCTTCTCTTCGACAAGCATCCTCATGACCAATCTTTTGTTGTGCGTCGCCGGGGTTTCACTCATGGTGGGGGGCGTTGGCATCATGAACATCATGCTCGTCAGCGTCACGGAACGGACACGTGAGATTGGCCTGCGAATGGCCGTCGGCGCCCGTGCCCGCGACATCCTCCGCCAGTTCATTGTCGAAGCCGTTCTCCTCTGCCTGATCGGGGGAATCATCGGCATACTCCTGGGCCGCAGCATGTCCCTCCTGGTGCAGGCCCTCCTCCACTGGCCGATCGCCATGTCCATCTCCGCCATCCTCTCCGCCCTGGGCGTCTCCGGCGCTGTCGGAATCGCCTTCGGCTATTATCCCGCGCTCAAAGCCTCCCGCCTCGACCCCATCGACGCCCTACGCTACGAATAAAGTGGCACGGGCTTCCAGCCCAATACCGTTCAACGCTCGTTACCAAAAATCGAGCCTCCCGTCATGATGGT
>DAIRGS010000471.1:0-3486 GCA_036794395.1 Tepidisphaeraceae bacterium
TGTTTGCGCGCTGGCAATGCCGACCCCATTGAAGGGTCGCCATGCGCGGTTCGTGCATGAGGCGATGAAGGTGGAGGAGTCGGCGGGGTTGATCGGTCGGGCGTTTGGGGAAATTGGGGTGCCGGTGTTATTGCCCTGTGCGGCGGCGCGGGCGGTGGCGGCGGTGCGGGGGGTGGTGACGGAACCGGGACTGGCCGGATCGCAGTATCTATTGTTTACCACGGTGAACATGCGGCCGCCCGGCGATGAATGGGGATCGATGTTTTTGAACCACTTTTCGTTTTTGTTTTTTTCAGCGCCATGCGAGGGGCCGACAGTGATTCCAGAACTGGCGGGCGGGCTGCGCGATCAATTGTTTTCGAATATGAAGGACCAGATGCCGGCTGCGATGGAAGATGCCGCGGCACTGGGGAGGATCTTTCCACGGCCATTGGTGGCCCGCCTGATTAATTCGATGTTCAAGGGGCGGATGTGTTCATTTTACTTCGCGTGTCTAAAGGATTCGGGGTATCCGGGGACAGAGTTCATGGGGCGAAAGGTCGTGAACCTGGTGCATACGCCATTGGCGTTTGCGCCACCCGGATTGAATTTGTGCATGACGTGGTATGGGGGGCATTTTAATTTAGTGTTGTCGTATTTTGAGGGGGCGATTGGGGATGAGGCGGCGCGGGGGGTTTTGAGGAAATTTAAGGAGTCGCTGGTGGGTTAATCGGGCGGTATCCGCTCCAGGGTCATTCGTCCACCTTTTTCGAGAGTTGGAAGGATTGCGTAGCTGGTGGTGAGTTTTGGGTGCGGGGTTTTGTTGGCGCCGAAGATGACGAGGTTATCGCCGTCGTCGCGGATGGCGCGATTGTCTCGGGCGGTTTGGACGAGGATGCCGTCATAGGATGGGGCTTTAAGGCTAGCCAGAGCGAGGGCGACGGCGCGGGAGCAGGAATAATCATTGCCGGAACGGCAGGCCGTGAAGGTGCTTCCCGATGTGCCGCGCAGAGCTTTGGCTACTTCGGGATCGGAATCGAGCGTTCTGAAAAATCGGGCGGCGCCGGCGCTGTTGCGGGCGAAGTCAATGACCAGCAAATCCCTCAGACTGGTCAACACGAACAGCACTCTCTTTGTATTAGGCGCGACTTTGATCTCGGAAAATGTGCTTGCCACATCGGGCGCACTCGTGAGTGGGTCGGTACTTAAATGCTGATAGTAGGCCATCTCGGCACTCAAAGCGTTAGTGCTTAAGGAGACATAGAGGCCGGCCTGGGACGCGGCCGGCAAATAGCCTTTTCCGGACCAGCGATGGTCATCCGCGTCCAGATCTCGTGGCGAGCGCGCATCGCGTGCGACGTTATGGGTCAGACGGGGCTTATCAGACAGCAGCCCGCCGCAATGTATGGCATCGACTGCCCGGTAGAGCGGCAGCCTGGAAAAGACCGTCGTTGTGGGGATAGCCAAAGGCTGTTCCTCGCTGAGCCGGAGGACGGCGGAATATACAGTTTGAAACAGATAGCGATTGGACGCTGCGGGCACTTGGCCTCCGGTGCTCAGGGTTGCGGATCACGCTATTATCGAAAGAGGGGCGGGAAGGTTGCGTTAATTCCCAGGCAGATCTGCGATATCTTAAGGCATTCTTATCCTCCGGGAGAATGGGGACAGGGATTCATGAATTGCAAAAAGGGGAGGGTGTGGGGGCGGGTCAGGAATGGGCCGCGCGGGCGAGTTTGCCGCTTGGGGTCTTGGGGAGGGAGGGAACCAAGGTGAATTCTAACGGGACCTTGTAGGAAGAGAGTTTTTCGCAGCAGTAGGCGCGAAGGTCCTGAAGAAAACTTCCCGCGTTTGGGAGATTGTCCTTGCAGACGATTTGTGCGACCGGGACTTGGCCGAACTGGGGATGATCGCGGCCACTGACGAGGGACTCGCTAACGTTAGGGAAGGAGTCAATCACTTCTTCGACTTCTTCAGGGAAGACTTTCATGCCGGCGCAGACGACGACGGTTTTGCTGCGGCCGACAAGGTACAGGCGGTTTTGATCGTCGAGACGGCCAAGGTCGCCGGTGTGGAACCAGCCATCGGGGGCGACGGCTTCGCGGGTGCGCCAGGGGTAAAAGTAGGCGTCGAACATACCCTTGCCTTTGATAAGGACTTCGCCGACGCCGTCGGCATCGGGGTTGGCGATTTGGAGCTGGTAATCGGGGAGGACTTTGCCGACAGTCGGCTCGGCGGTTGAGCCAGGGTCTGTGTTGATGAAGGGGAGGCCGATTTCGATGATGCCGTACGCCTCGGCGGGGGCGAAGCCGAATTTCTCGGCGAATCTGGCGGAGATATCCGGAGGCATTTTCATCGAAGTGCTGATGGCGAGGCGAACGTTCGACAGCGCTTGCGGCGAGATGGCATCGGACATGGAGAGTAAGTGATAGTGAACCGGGGAGCCGTAGATGAAAGTGATGGGATGTTTTTGGGCGGCTTCGATAACGGAGAAGGGGAAGAACTGGTTGCCTATCACGATGGTTGCGCCTCGGCGGAGGAAGAGCAGGATTGAGACGACGAAATGGTGGCTCATGGCCAGGACCCAGAGGATGACGTCTTGCTCAGTGATTTGGAGTCCGCGATTGGCGGCGTCGGTGCGCTCGAGGATGGACTGGTGGGAGAGGACAACGCCCTTGCTTTCGCCAGTGGTTCCTGAGGAGAAGCGGATGAAGGCCGCGCCGATTTCGCGGCAGGGGTCGTTGGATCGGGAAGTTGTGGCCGCTCGGGGTTGGAAGAGGAAAGTGTCGTCAAGCGGGGCGGCCTCCTGTTCGCCCGTGAGTTTGGGCATGCCCGAATGAACGATTACGCCATCAACGTCGATGCGCTCGATCGTTTCGCGGACTTCGTTGTCGGTCAGTGAGTTGGCCATGGGCACCACCGCGGCGCCGCATTCGAGAAGGGCGAGGGCGCCGATGACGTAATCAATTCCATCGGGGCAGTGGAAGGCGATGCGCTGGCCGGCTGTGATGCCGCGCGCTGCCATGACAGTGCCCAATCTGGAAATGGAATCGAACAGTTGCCCATACGAGATCGTGCGATCTGCGTCGATCATCGCGTTGCCGTCGAGCAGGGAGCGCGTTTCTTGGCGGATGGTGTGAACGATGTTCATCTTTTGGATTCCGGACGAATACGGCGGGCGGTAGCGTAGACCAGCCAACCGGCGAACAGGGCCGCGGGAAAGGCAAGTATATGGGAGCCGATGAAACGCTCTAAATGCGGGTGGGAATCAGCGTGGAGTATTGAGTGGCCGAGGCGGGCGGACAGATGCGCGATGGGGGTTGGCATGCAGAGGAGGATAAATATAAGGGCGATAATTTTATTGAGGTGCAGGCGGATTGTCAGGTAGGCGACCGGGATGAAGCCCCAGGGCCAGAGGACGATGGTGAAGAACGTGGATATTGCGGCGGTGAGCGAGGGAAGGAGGAGAGAGGTGCGGAGTGGGGGAGTGGGGGAGGGGGAGAGGGGGGG
>DAIRGS010000167.1:0-15752 GCA_036794395.1 Tepidisphaeraceae bacterium
CCCTACCCTCCCCCGGCGTACCGGGAGAGGGAAAAAGGGCGACCGCCAAATCTGTCACACACCCAGCCCGCGGAGTTGCGATTCACCGATCCGCGCCGGTTCGGTGGAGTCTGGTGGATCGGCGCTGAACCTGATGCGAAAGACATGGGCCCCGAACCGCTCGCCACGCGCCCAGAGCAGCTTAGGAAGCGCCTTGCCCGAACGACCCGCGCCATTAAGAACGCGTTACTGGATCAATCCGTGATCGCTGGTCTGGGCAACATCTATGTCGACGAGTCTCTTTTTTCATCGGGAATTCACCCGCTCACACCCGCGGATCAGTTGACGCGGGAGCAAATCGGCCGCCTGAATCGTGCGATCAAATCCACGCTTCGCCGGGCGCTCCGGCACAAGGGAAGCACGCTTCGCGATTACCGCGATGCAAATGGCGAATCTGGCGGGTTTCAGATCCTCCACCGCGTTTATGCGCGTGAGGCAAAACCCTGCCGCACCTGCAAGACGCCGATCAAACGAATTGTGCTCGGTGGCCGCTCCACCCACTTCTGCCCCAAGTGCCAGCCGGCATCGAAAAAGCTACGCTGAAGCTTGCTGACTGAAGAACGCCGCAACCGATTTCCCATACCAGTCGCTGACGATCAGCGGCACTGCCCGCGCCAGCTTCACCGCAACCACCACCGGCGCTTGCGGCAACTGCGTCAACTTGATGTAGGGCTCGAGCCGCTTCAGAGCTTCCCGCCCTTCGCGATCATCGGCCCTTGCAAAGACGACCAGCGCTACTTCCTCAAGCTGCTCGGTCTTGCCATCCCCGCGATCGACCATAAAGGTGACCCAGCCCGCCGTCGGCTCAACCTTTCGTCGCACTTTAAAATCACTGGTGAGCACCATGCCGTGCGGCTCGGTGTCCGCCGGATCGCCCTGCATCAGGAAATCATGAAATTGCCGCGAGATCAAATCCACCCGTTCGCGCCGTGGTTCTTTTGCGAGAACTTTAACCTTCGCGTCCTTTTCCGACGCATCGAGCGACACAAACTCAAAGCCAACAAATTCGTCCACGGCAGATTCCTTTCCATGTCGAGCGACGCGGATCGCTTTGACACTCGCCCAATCCTAGCCCCGACCAACCCCGCGCCTTGCAGCGCGCGACCCTCATCCAAAGCGCGCTACATTTTCAAAACCCGCCAATATGAATAGTATCTCCTTCTAATAAAAGCTCTTATGACCCATCTACTTTCCTCCAACTGAAGAAAATGCAGCGCGCCGACCAAATGAATGCAGCGCGCTGCATTCCGATGCCACCGCCTGCGCCACCCCCATCTGTGCGGCGACCAGTCCGATGTGGATGATGGATTTCACGGCCAGTCCCCCACAACAGTCTCCGCGGCTCCGCGGTGAATCTGAATTTTCCGGGTTAGACGGGCTCGGTCGATCTGAATTTGAACGTAGGGCAGAGGGGGCAGGAGGGCGCCGGTCAAATTCGCGCATCAAGACCAGGACGAACGCAACCCCGAGGATCCACGGGTTTTCATCGGCCCACGGGTGGACCTTTGGTCCGCCCGCTAAGCGCTCGCAAATTGGCTCCGCTTATTTCTGAGAGATGTTCCGTAGCGCCGTGGCGTCTCTCACGGACAAGTCTGGATACTCCGCGTCCGTTCCGACATCTGGCCGGCGTTTCCAGCTTCGGGCGCAGGCCTTGTAGGTTTCACGCCGATCGATGACTTTCACGCTGACGCCCGAGGGTGCGGTTTCGATGCTGTAAAATCCGGCGCCCACCAGATCTTCCAGATCGACGCCGTACGGTTCGAACCGTGCCCGGCCGGCGGCGTCGACGTGGTAAACCACCTCGGCATCGAGCGCCTTATTCATCCCAGCTTCTTTCTTGAGCGCGTCCAACCGCAACAGCGCCTGGTCGCGGAGGGCGAGCAGCTCTTTCCACTCATCGCGTTGCGCCTGGGAAACCGTTTCGCCCGAAGGCTTCGGCAGCGTCGCCATGTGAACGCTGGCCAGCGCGGCGTCCTGGGCGGGCTTGTGGTTGATCTGCTCCCATGCTTCGTCAGCAGTGAAAACGATCATGGGAGCCAGCAACTTGGTCAGCGCGATCAGCATCCTGTGCATGACCGTCTGTGCCCGGCGCCGGAGCGGAGCGGCAGGGTAGTCGCAGTAGAGCCGGTCTTTCAGAGCGTTGCCGTAGATGGCGCTGATCTGGACTGAGCAGAAATCGTGCAGCAGGCGGAAGGCGCGATGAAGCTGGTACGCATCGTAAGCAGCCGTCACATCGGCGATCAGCGCATCGAGTTCGGCCGCGGCCCAGCCATCGAGGCTTTTTTGGGGGACGGGTTGAGAATCTGTGGTGGGGTTGAAATCGTAGAGATTACCCATCAGGAATCGCAGGGTGTTGCGGATTTTTCGGTATTTGTCGCCAAATTCCTTCAGCACCTGCGGGCTGGTGGGAATGTCGTTTTGATAGTCCATGCTACAGCACCAGAGCCGCAGCAGATCCGCGCCGTGGCGCTCGATTTCGACAGTGGCACTGACATATTCCTTGTCGCTTTTGCTGACTTTCGTGCCGTCAGGTTTAACGACAAAGCCATGCGTCAGCACTTGCTTGAACGGCGCCTGACCTGTTGCGCCGAGGCTGGGCAGCAGCGACAGCTGGAACCAGCCGCGGTGTTGATCGGAGCCTTCCAGGTACATGTCAGCGGGGAACTGAAGTTCGGGGCGGGCCTGGAGCACCGAGTGCCACGAGCTGCCGCTCTCGAACCAGACATCGAAGATGTCCTTTTCCTTGCGGAGATTCTCGGCCGTGAATCCGGGGGGATATCGAAAGCCCGGGCCCAGAAGTTCGGCCGGTGAATCGGTGAACCACGTGTCCGAGCCCTTCTCGCCGAATCGCTTTGACACTGCAAGAACCGATTCAGGCGTCAGCAGCGATTCACCCTTTTCGTTGTAGAACACCGGGATGGGCAAACCCCAGGCGCGCTGGCGCGAGATGCACCAGTCGGGTCGGGATTCGAGCATGCCGGTCATGCGATTTCTCCCCCAATCGGGGACAAAGCTGACATCATTCTTGCACGCATCGACGGCGCGCTGCCGCAACGTACGCGGCTCGCCCTTCTCGCCAGCGGGCACAAACGGCTTTTCCATCGCCACGAACCATTGCTCGGTCGCGCGGAACAGGATCGGCGTTTTGCTGCGCCAGTCGTGGGGGTAGCTATGAAGGTATTTCACCTCGTCGAACAATACATCGAGCCGGCGCAGTTCATCGGTGATAAGCGGATTGCCTTCCTTGGTGTTTTTGCCGCGGATGAATTCGGGAACGGTGTCATCAAACCGGCCGCTGGCCAGGACGGGGCTGTACACCTCGAGCTTGTAGCGAACGCCAGTCACGTAGTCGTCTTCACCATGGCCGGGCGCGGTGTGGACCAGGCCCGTCCCGTCGGTGGTGGTGACATAGTCGGCGGTCACCAGCCGTCCCCAGCGATCGATGAATGGGTGCTGATACTCCGCGCCCATTGATTCCAGTTCGCGGCCGGTCATCGTCTGCGTGGCAACGCGGTATGCATCGATTCCCTTGCGGCCTTCGAAGACCGCCTTTACGAGATCTTCGGCCACGATGCCTACACGGGTTTTGCCGTTGCGAACGTAGGTGACAAACGCATAGCGGACATCGGGATGAGCCGCGATGGCGAGATTCGCTGGGAGCGTCCAGGGGGTTGTTGTCCAGACGATAAAGGAAGCCTGGTCGGCGAGCTTGTTGGCAAGCTCCGATCCCTTCACCAGCGGAAACTCGACAAACACCGTGGCGTCTTCGACGTCCTTATATACCAACTCGGCATCAGCCAGAGCAGTTTGGTTCGCCACCGACCATGGCACCGGCTTAAGCTGCTTGTAGACGAGCCCCGCCTGTACGAACTTGGCGAACACTTCGAGGATGCCTTGCTCGTAACGCGGCTTCATCGTGAGGTAGGGATTGGCCCAATCGCCCAGGATGCCGAGGCGCTGGAACTGCTCGCTCTGCACGCCGGCAAATTTCTCGGCGTAGGCGAAGCAGCGCTGGCGCACCTCAAGGACGCTCAGCTCGCGGATGTTCTTGCCTTCCTTTTTGACCTCTTCCTGGATTTTGTGCTCGATCGGCAGACCATGGCAATCCCACCCGGGCACGTAGGGGGAGAGATGGCCCTGCATGGTGCGGAAGCGGATGATCACATCTTTGAGCGTCTTATTGGTGAGCGTGCCGATGTGGATATCGCCGTTGGCGAATGGGGGCCCATCGTGCAATACCCACTTGGGGGAACTGGCCCGGCTCTCCAGGATCTGGCGATACAGATCGATGTCGCGCCATTTTTTAAGGCGTGCCGGCTCGTTCTGGACAAGCTTCGCCTCCATCGCAAATCCGGTCTGCGGGAGGTTCAGCGTATCTTTGTAATTCTTCTTTTGCTGTTGTGCGGTTTCAGTTGCCATGAGACTGCTCGACGGAACGGTTAAATTTATCAGTTTTAATTCGAGCACAGAGACCACAGAGGACACAGAGAGCACAGAGGAAATGCCGGCAATTCTTTTTCTCTCTGTGGTCTCTGTGGTCTCTGTGCTCGAATTCAGCCAGTTAAAGCGATACCGCGCTCATTCGGGCACTGGCACGGGAAGCGCGATCTGCTCGGAACGGGGTACTCTATCGGCCTTGGGGGTCTGGTCCAAGCGAATGGATCTCCAGCCACCCCGCCGAAAGCGGGTGTGGATGAACAGGCCCAGGATCATTCCATACCCGGTTGCGGCGGCCCAGGGACCAGCCGGGCCGATCTCCGGCCAGTGCCTTGCGATCGCATATCCGCCAAGCACGGTGATTCCCCAGCAAAGCACAAACGTGGCGATTGCGGGCACCAGTGTGTCGCCGGCACCGCGGAGTGCGCCGTTGTAGGTGATGTAGAGCGCGTCGAAAAATTGATACACGGCGGCAAAGATCAGCAGCATCGCCCCGGCCTTTAGCACTTGGGGATCGCTGGTGAACAGGTGAATCAGTTGATTTCGGGCCAGGAGGAAGAGCAGGCCGCAGGTCATCATGTAGACGGCCGTGATCTTGAAACCCAGATTGGCGCGCTTTACCGCGATGTCCGGCTGCCCCGCGCCGATATACCTCCCCACGAGTGCCGTGATCGCAGTCGAAATTCCAAAAGCGGGCATGAAGCTTAAGACCATATAGCGCATCATGAAGGTATTGGCAGCCATGGCATAGGTGCCGAACTGGCCCATGACCCACACGCTGAACATGGACCATGCCAATACGTCTGCCGCGATCTGAAGTCCCGAAGGCACGCCCACCCGGATCAGCGTCTTCATCTCATTCCAGCGGAAGCGCCAATCCAGCGTGTTGTAGCGCTTGCGCTGGCTGGAGCTCATCGAGAAGATGATCAGCAAACTCATTTCGACGAAGACGCCCACGTTCTGTCCCCACGCCGCACCTGCCACGCCCATGGGTTTGAATCCAAAGTGACCGAACAGCATCGCCCACGCCGCCAAGGCGTTGACACCAACGCCGCTGATCGTCGCCAGCATGACGGCGATGGGGCGATTCGTGGCAAGAAGGAATTGCCAGAATGTGGTCCCGATCATTTTGAACGCGGTGGCGCCCAAGACGATCTGAATGTAGGTTGCCTCCTGTTGGGCCAGGACCGGCTCGTGCCCAAAGCCGCGAAACATATGGGGTGCGATTGGCAGCAGTGGCATCAGCAGCGCCGACATGACCAGGCCAAACCAGATTCCCTGCCAGAGATATCGGCCGCAAGCCTTGGTGTCGCGCCGTCCGAATGCCTGGCTGACGAGTGTGTTCACGACCCACAGCACGCCCACGCCGAAGCTGATGATTGAGAATGCGAGCAGGCCGCTGTTGGAAGCCGCGGTGGCCTCGGTCGCGCCGACGCGCGAGAGCATGAGCGTGTCAATGAACTGCATCAGCGTATACGACGCCATCTGCGCGACGGTCGGCACCGCCAGGGCGAGTAGCTCTGCTACCGGGCCACGGACGCGTCCGAGATTCAGTTGTGCGTGCTCCGCCGTCGCCATAGGGGAACAATCTTAGGCGAGGAGATTCTCACACGTCAGATTGGCGGTAATTCCGGGAGGCGCGAGCGGAGTGTAAAGCATCGTATCCGCTAACAAAGTGGTACCCCGCGCCACCCCGGATTCTCCGAGCGCTGCAATCCGCGCTCGGAGAAGCCGGGGTGGCGCTACGATGAGTACATCTGCGCTCTGCCCCGGCGTGGGGGTTAACCGTGGTTGGCGGACAGTCGTACGGAAGAAAGTCGCTCTGGAGGCGTGCGCCAGTCGGCTTTCAGGGCGTCTCCGACTTCAGATCGGAATTCGATTGAGGTCCAGTTTGGTGGACGACGACAGGCCGAAGGCACTCAGGGGACGGCAGTAAATTGGAGACATCGGCGCTGAGAGTGTAAACCTCGACGCCACCCAAAACGCCCTTAGTTTCGAAAACGAAGATTCCACTGAGATTGCTATCGTCGCCAAATAAGAAGTCGGCGATCGGATGAATACCGTCTTCAGAAGTGGGAGTCCCTTCAACTGCGAAATTAAAGCTCGCACATCCACAAGGGCATTGCCACAAAGTGGCACGTGCGCGATCGAGCTGTGGTAAGAATAATTTCGCTTCCGGGGTGCTGTGTTCAAGCATCCAGCGAGTGAGAGTTAGCTCCGCATCGGTTAGCGGGCGAGTTTTGGAATCCGGTTCGGCGGCATTCTGCATTTTGCGGTCCCATCGCCAATGCCACGGAATTGTATCGCAATCCGCCGACAAAAGTTTATTTTCAAACTGACCCATCACCGAAATCCAGTAGGTCGCAAGCGACCCGCGGTTTCGCGCGGTTGCCACTCTGTTCGACATACATCTCATGGCCCGACATTCAGGGAAGAGTGTCACCCAGCACCATCGCGGTTTGCTTCTCGCGGAATGCCCGAAGCTTCTCGCGCAGTTCGGGCCGGGACGTAGCGAGGATGGCAATGGCCAGAAGCGCGGCGTTGGTTGCGCCGGCTTTGCCGATTGCGAGCGTGCCAACGGGAATGCCCGCCGGCATTTGAACGATGGAGAGCAGGGAATCCATGCCGTTGAGCGCGTGGCTCTGCACTGGAACACCCAGAACCGGCAGAAGCGTTTGCGCCGCGGCCATGCCCGGGAGGTGCGCCGCCCCGCCCGCGCCAGCGATGATCACCTGCACACCTCGGCCCTCGGCGTCTCGCGCAAATTCCGCCAGCCAGTCCGGCGTGCGGTGCGCCGACACCACCCGGCTCTCATGGGCAACGTCGAACTGCGTTAAAGTCTCATCAGCATGGCGCATCGTCTCCCAATCGGACTTGCTGCCCATGATCACCGCGACAAGAGGCCTATCGTTGTTGGAAGCCATAATGCGTTTCGTGACACGGGCTTCCAGCCCGTGCGTAAAACTCTTCAGAAGAAATACTGCGCCAATTGCAAACGTTAATGCCGCAAGCACGGGCTGGAAGCCCGTGTCACAGGCGGGCGCTCAATTCACCTTTTCTCATGTCGATCCTACCATACCATTCTGATGCCGGAAATCGCTTCACTGCTGGAGGGTCACGCGGGCTTTGATCCGGCGGCGGATTTTGAGCAGTTTCTCCAGTCTGTGCCGGCGCGGTGGGTCGTCTACCTTCTTTCCGATTCTGACGACCGCCCGCTCCAATTGCTGTGCGTCAAAAACCTCCGCGCCAGCCTCAAACGCCGGCTCGGTTCCGACGAGCAGATCGGCCCGACCCGAACCGTGAATTATTCCCAAGTGGTTCGGCATATCCGGTGGCGCCGTGTCGACAGCGCCTTCGAAGCGGATTGGCTGTATTATGAAGCTGCCCGGCTCATTTTTCCCAAGACGTACCAGGGCATGGTCGGCTTTCGAGCCGCATGGTTTGTTCATGTAAATCCCGAGAACGCATTTCCGCGCTTCATCAAGACGACCGATCTCACCCGGCCGGGGTTGTATCTTGGCCCGCTGGAAGACAAACACGCCACCGCTCGGTTTATCGAGTTGGGGGAGGATTTGTTCGATCTGTGCCGGTTTTACAACGTGCTGGTGGAAGCGCCTGCGGGCCGGGCATGCGCGTACAAGGAGATGGGAAAATGCCCGGCGCCGTGCGACGGATCGATTTCGATGGATCAATATCGCCGGTTGATTGAATGGAGCGCGCGCACGCTCATCAATCCGGCGGATGCTGTTCGCGAACACACTGGGCGCATGCAGAAAGCCGCTTCGGAGCTGCGGTTTGAGACGGCGGCGAAAATCAAAGCGCATATCGATCAATTGTCACAATTGGGTAAAGGACCCTTTCGCCACGCGCAACTGCTGGAGGATTTTCAATACCTTGTGTTGCAGCGCGGTCCGCGCCAGACGACCGCCAAAGCGTTTTTGGTAACCGCCGGGCGAATCGAACCGGTTTCCTGCCTGATTGACGAACCGACAAAGCCGGGTGAATTGCTTCGCAATGTGCTTGCCGCAGCATCAGAGACGAAAGCCGAGCTCGATCCGGCAGGCGTGGAGCGAATCGGAATCGTCGCACACCATCTATTCGTGGCTAAAAACGCCCAGGGTATTTTTCTGCGACTGCAGGACATCTCCGAACCGGCAATCGTTAAGGCATATCGCGACCTTCGCAAAAAGCCAGTGGAGGAGGAAAGCGATGCCGAGGGCGTACTGAAAGAACTTCAGTCGCTTTAAGTCTCGGCGGAAATAGCGCCTTCGCACCATTGGCGCCACATCAGGCGATATGAACTTTCGATATTCGCGGTGAATCGCTTTGCATCCATCAATGGAGATCGCTCAAGCCGGGTGCGCAAAGTTGCGCGCAGGTTGGACAAACGGGGCAGGTCGACGGCGAGCGTTGCAGCAATTTTGACATAGTCTTCGGGACTGTGAGTCGCCAGTTCCGGAATTCCGATGTTGGAAGAAATCGTCACGCCCGCCCGCCCCACCGGCAGCCGACCCGCGAGGCTCACCACCGGCACGCCCATCCAGAGCGAATCCATCGCGGTGGTGTGCCCGCCATAGGGTGTGGTGTCGAGGCTGATATCGATGCGGTGATACTGTTTCCAATAATCCTCACGCGGCGCGCGATCGCCGAATTCCAGACGACTTGGATCGATGCCTCGGGATCGAAATTTTTCGATCAACCGCTGGCGGGGCCCTCCCTGAGGCGTGCGGAGCAGCAGATGCGATGCGGGCACCGCCGACATCAGGCGCGTCCAGAGATCGATCACGCGATCGTTCATTTTCCAGAAGTTATTGAGACAGCCGAAGGTGATGTAGCCATTTTTCAGCGCCGGCAGTTCGTTGGGCGGGACATCTGCCTCGATTGGCGCATAGCACCAGAAGCTGTCGGGAAGGCGGATGGTCTTTTCCGAGTAAAATGCGTCGTTTTCGCCCGGCGGATCGAGGTAGCGATCGCTGAGCCGGTAATCCATCGCGTCGAGCCCGCTGGTGCCGGGCCAGCCAAGCCAGGTCACTTGGACCGGCGCGGGCTTGCGTGCGAAGGCCAGCAGACGATTCCCGGCGGTGTGAACCGCCAGATCGACCAGGACGTCAATTCGATCCTCGCGAACGCGGCTGGCCAATTGCTCATCGGACAAGCAAGACGCATATCGCCAGCCATCCGCGAGATCGCGCATTTGCTCCGTCACTGCGTCGGGCTTCGATCCGCAGTTGTAACAGAAAATCTCCAATTGCTGTCGATCGTGGTTTCGCAGGATGGGCAGCAGGCAACGGCCCACGGGATGATCATGAAAATCGGCCGAGACATATCCAACCCGCAATCGGCGGTGCGGATCGCGGCTGTTTTCATGCGGGCGAATCTCGCTTGCCAACGGCTTAGCGTAGGTTTCATTCCATTTGCGATGTTCATCGAGAATCTGCTCAGGTCCGATATCGGCCTGGTAGTGCATCGAAAAAAGCATGCGCGAAGCGGTTCGCGCATCGGGCTTGAGCGACAGCGCCCGCCGGTAGCAGGCGAGCGATTCATCGATCATCCCAGCGTCTTTTAACGCGCGGGCCATGCCGCACAGCGCATCAAAAGAACTTGGCTGGAATGAGAGCGCCCGGCGGTGACACAGAATCGCCCGATCCAGGTCGCCGGCATCGTTGTATGCAATCCCGAGGTTGTACAGGAGCTGGATATCGTCGGGCCGCAGCCTCACGGCCGATTGAAAGGCCGCCAGCGCTTCAGGCAAACGGTCGCTCTGCTGAAGGGCCAAGCCCAGGTTCTGCAAAGCCTCGAAGTAATCGGGGCGCAGGTTGATCGCGTTGTGATACGAAACGATGGCCTCATCCAACCGGCCCAGATCGCGCAAGGCGCTGCCAAGATTGTTGTGAGCCTCTGCAAAGCCGGGTCGCAACTGCGCCGCCCGCCGATACGCCTCTGCCGCCGGCTCCAGCTTCCACGTTGCCGCCAGGGCGACACCGAGATTATTGTGCGCCTCGGCATTGCTCGGATCGAGGGCGATCATCCGGCCGAACAATTCAATTGCTTCGGGATCGCGCCCGGTCTGGTGAGCCAGCACGCCCAGCATTTGAATGGCCGGCACGAAACTGGCATCAGCCGCGAGCACCTGGCGATAACCCGCCTCGGCTTCCGCCCAGCGCTGCGCCTGGTGCAGATTGACCGCCTGACCAAAGCGTTCCTGCACGTCTGGTGTTGGCATCGATCATTCCACCGGCAAAGCTCAGCGTTCACGGCTACAGGCCATCGGCCCTGTTTCAAACCACGTTCGCCCCGTGACACTTCTTGTACTTCTTTCCACTTCCGCACGGGCACAGGTCGTTGCGTCCGACCTTGGGCTCTTCGCGAACAAAGGGTTTGGCGACCGTCGCCTCGCCCTGCGGCCGATCCGAGGCGGCTTGCATCTCGCCATCCGGAGCCACTTCAGCTTCGGCCGTGGCCGCAGCCGCGAGATTCTCGCTGACGCCGTAGCCTGGACCCTGTTCGTGAACCGCCGCGGTTTCGCGATAGGCGCTGCGGGCCTGCTGCTGGCCGACGATCCGGGCTCGGAAGATTAAATCCGTCACCTTGTCGCGCACGCCCTGCATCATCTGGCGGAAATAATCGTAGCCTTCCTTCTTGTAGATGATTCGCGGGTCCTGCTCGGCAAATCCCGCCAGGCCGACACTGCCCTTGAGCATGTCCATCGCATACAGGTGATCTTTCCAAGTCTGGTCAAAGATCTGGATCAATACGAACTGTTCAAGGTCGGTGAGTTCCTGCCGGAGAAAATTGCGCGCCTTGCGGAGCAAATAGCCGGGCATCGCCGTGGCCACGTCTGGCGCCTGCCCTGTTCCATTTGAACGCGCGGCCTGGGCGGCGATGTCTTCCTCAATCAGAGGCAGAGTCATCGTTCCGCCAAATCGCTGATTGAACGCCGCCAAAAGCGCTTCGGGAGATTTATTCGCCGAGGCCAGGGTTTTGATTTCCTTCTCCAGCTCTCCATCACGCAGCAAACGGTCCTGATGGCCGATCAACTCATCCCGCAACTTGCGCAGATTCAGTCCGCGGAGGTATTCCATCGACAAATCAGCGCCGTACTTCGCCCGCGCCCACGATCGGACATACTCCGCCGCGTATGGATTATCGACCTGCTGGCCATCCGATCCGCCGAATGTGAACGAGAGCATGTGATCGATCGGATACTCCACCTCACGCCGGGCGTACGCTTCGCGCGCGCGGTCTTCGATCAGCTTCACCGTTTCTTCCGAAGGCTTGCGATCGCCGTCGCGCCCGGTTGGAAGCAGCAACTCCTTCGGATCCAGCTCGATCGCAAATTTCTCCTTGGCCCACGAAACCAGCTCCTTCTCCGGATAGAGCGGCTCCAGGTACTTGAGAAGGCTCGAGCTGTCTCGCTTGTCGATCTGCTCGACCGCCGCCATGCGAAGGCGTTCTTCGAGCTCGTCAGAATTCATCTTCCGAATCTGGTTCTGCGGCAGGTTCACCTGGAACCGGCTCATCGCCCAGCTCGAAAGACCTTTGGCGTCCCAGGTTAAAGTATCCTCCGAATCTTCGCCCATGAACTCGCCGAGCGTGGCGGTGATGTTGGTCTCGGCTTCGGCCCGAGCCTGATCCTTGATGAAATGCTCGATTTCGTCGATTTCGCGCATGCCGCGGAAATCGCCGGCATCGAGCGCCACATCAAAATTAGTCTTGGCCCACTCGACCAGATTGGCGGCAACAAAATCGCGCGTGATGTACTTGTCCACGGCATCGGTAATCGAGTCGCCGATCATGCCCCAGATCACCTGGTCCACATCACGGCCTTCGAGCACCTGCTGGCGCATGCCATAGAACGTCGTGCGCTGATGATCCATCACTTCGTCATAATCGAGCAGGTTCTTACGCGCCAGGAAGTTTCGCTCTTCGACCTTCTTTTGCGCCTTAAGAATGCCCTTGGTGATGCGGGCGTCTTCAATTGGCACCCCTTCCTCCATGCCGAGCCAGCCAAGCACTTTAATGACCCACTCGCCGGCGAACATCTTCATCAGGTCATCTTCAAGCGAGACATAAAACCGGCTCGATCCCGGATCACCCTGCCGGCCCGATCGGCCGCGAAGCTGGTTATCGATTCGCCGGGCGGTGTGGCGCTCGGTACCAATCACGTGCAGGCCGCCAACCGTCTTGGCTTTGTCGTTCAGCTGGAAGACCTGAACCAGCGGGTTTTCCGCATCATTCGGATCAACTTCGATGACTTTACCGGTGACGCGCTGGGCGAGCACATACTTGCCGCCCGTGCCGTCTGAGGGCGTGGCGGATACTTCGTAGAAGGTTTCCCGGGCGGGTTTGATATCGGTGCCACGGCCAGCCATGTTGGTTGCGATGGTGACATTGCCCACCAGCTCGCCATGCGAATTCTTGTGGGTCTGGCCCGCCAGCGCGACGATGTGGGCTTCGCGCTCGTGGTACTTGGCATTGAGCACTTCGTGCTCGACACCCCACTTGCGTTTAAGGATCATCGAAAGCATTTCGCTCTTCTCAACACTGGTGGTGCCGACCAGCACCGGCCGGCCCGCGTCGCTGAAAGCCTTAATCTCGTCGATGATCGATTCCCATTTCTCACGTTCCTTGCGGTAGACGCGATCTTCATTGTCCTGTCGGACAATCACCCGATTCGTCGGGATTGTGACGACTTCCAGCCGGTAAATCTTGTTGAATTCCTCGGCTTCGGTCTGGGCAGTGCCGGTCATCCCCGCCAGCGATTTGTAGAGCTTGAAGAAGTTCTGGAGGGTGATCGTTGCAAGAGTCTGCGTCTCCTGCTTGATTGTGACTTTTTCCTTGGCTTCGACCGCCTGATGCAGACCGTCGCTCCATTGCCGCCCCACCATTTTCCGCCCTGTGAACTCATCGACGATGATCACTTCCTGATCACCCCGCTGCCCGCGCTCCACGACATAATCCTTGTCCTTCTCATAAACCACGTGAGCGCGCATGGCCTGCTCCATCAAGTGCGGCCATTCCATGTTCGAACCCACATAGAAGCTGCCCACTCCCGCGATCTCCTGGGCGGCGGCGATGCCTTCGTGGGTCAGATGCACGCTCTTGCGATCCCATTCCACCTCGTAATACTGGGTGAGCCCTTCCTTCCTCTTCTCAGCTTCGGCCAAGGCTATCTGGGCCTCTTCCCCACGCTTGCGGGCTGCCTCTTTCTCTTCCTTGGTCTTGGCCTTTTCAGAATCGCCCTCGGCAGATTTGATGGCGCGTTTGGCCGCGTCCACTTCTTTTTCGACTGCGTTCCAGGGCTTGTTCAGTTCCATGATCTTGCGGGCCACGTCATCGGACGCCCGGTATTTGGGCGCATCATCGTGTGCGGCGCCGCTGATGATGAGCGGCGTGCGGGCTTCGTCGATCAGGATCGAGTCCACCTCGTCAACAATCGTGTAATCCAGGGGGCCCTGCACCTGGAGATCGACCCGCTCCTTCATATTGTCGCGGAGATAATCGAAGCCAAACTCGCTGTTGGTTCCGTACGTAATGTCGCTGTCGTATTGTGCCCGGCGCGAATCGCCACCCGGCTCCATATCTGATTGGATGTAACCCACCGACATCCCCAGCGCCTCGAATGCCGGCTTCACCCATTGCGAATCGCGCTTCACCAGATAGTCGTTCACCGTCACGACATGGCAATGCAGCCCCTCTAAGACCTTCATGAAGCAGGCCAGCGGCGCGACGAATGTCTTGCCTTCGCCGGTGGCCATTTCCGCGATCTTGCCCTCGTACAGGACCAGGCCGCCAATGAGCTGCACATCAAAGCACCGCGCCCGGTATGGAGGCCGGGATTCGGGATACAGCATGCGAACGGCGTTGTACAGCTCGACGGGAATAGGCACCTTCTGCCAGGATTCCCCCGTCTCGATCATCCGCTTTTGCACGGCGTCGTATGCCTGAAGCATCTTGTCGTCGAGCTTGTCCGGGTCGAACTTATTGAGCGGGTCTTCTTCGGGATTGAGGATCTGAC
Organism: Tepidisphaeraceae bacterium; assembly: GCA_036794395.1. Classification (GTDB taxonomy): domain Bacteria; phylum Planctomycetota; class Phycisphaerae; order Tepidisphaerales; family Tepidisphaeraceae; genus DASXMX01. The sequence goes on from DAIRGS010000167.1 coordinate 14,495, forward strand.
GGATGCCGATGTTTCGGTCCATCGACTCGCGCATGATCGCGAAGGCTTCGGGGTAGACGTCGGGCGAGCGCAGCTTCCGCGACTTGAGCCCGGCCTTGAGCTCGACAGTGCGGGACCGAAGTTCGTCATCGGTCATCGCCTGAACCTTCTCCTCCATCGCGCTGACCTGCGCCACCATCTTGGCGAATCGCTTGAGCAGCCGTTCGTTACGGCTGCCAAAAATCTTTACAAACACTTTCGAGAAACCAACGGCCATGAGAACACCTTCGGGAATTGCGGATTGCTGATAAATAACAAGATGCGCTGTTGGAGCTGGAAGCCTGCACAGACGCAGAAGAACTCGGCGCGGAGTTACAGGGAGGGAGGAGGGAGCCGAAACTGAAAGGGGGAAACGGCCTGATGCGCAACCACCAGGTCCTCGGCGACGGGTTCCCAGGTGGGGGCTTGCGTACTCGACCCTTCGCACCGCATTTCCGGCCGCACCCGTGTCGTCGCGGTTCGGGCAAAGCTATCAGATAACCGGCTGACCAGCCGGGTTGCCATTTGGGCGACAGGGATCTTCGGTAGTGGCGCAGCGGAAACGACCTGATCGGCGCAAAGCGCCACAGTCACCGCCATCACCGCCAAAATGTGCCTCGATCGAGTCATTAACCGCCAATTCAGGTCCACAATTCTTCACAACCGCCCATAAGCGTCAAGCCGTCGCACAATATGATACGCTTCCTGTCAGGTAATGTTTCTATCAGCCAATAACATAAGAGGGGCTAAAGGATAAGATACCCGATAATTCCGCATTAAATACCGCATCTTTTCATAAACCCTATTCTGGACGGCCACAACTCGTCTCACTATTCTTTACAGTAATAGCCTGGAGCTTTATGGACTTGGAACTTCGTCCGGAACTTCAAAAGTTTGTCGAAGAGAAGGTAAGGGCCGGAGAATACTCCAGTACCCGGGAAGTGGTCGAAGCGGCCCTGGCCCGCCTTATGCTCGACCCTCAACCCGAAATTGACGATGAAACTCTGGCGGCAATCGAAGAGGCTGAGGCGCAGGGCAATCGTGGCGAAACTCGACCCTGGCATGAAGTCCGGGCTGAGTTGCTCGCGCGTTACCTGCCCAAGTAGATCGAATGATGCCTTCGACCTACGAGGTCATCATCACTACAAGAGCTGGTGCGGACCCAAATAGACGGTTGCGATCCGGCCATTGTGGTGCAGGCTTCCAAGCCTGCACGTGCAGGTCTGGAGACCTGCACCAC
>DAIRGS010000168.1:0-12892 GCA_036794395.1 Tepidisphaeraceae bacterium
CGCGGCCGGACTTACACCGGCAGGACACGCAGCCTTGTGGGCTGCAACGCAGATGGCGCAGATGGCCGCAGATGAAGACGGGAAAGTGCGGGGATGACTGACCTGGCAATCGTGCTTCTGAACGGAATTTTGGCTTTGCATTTATCTGCGGCCATCTGCGTCATCTGCGGCTAAAAATTCTTCTCTGTGTTTTCTCTGTGCTCTCTGTGTCCTCTGTGGTTAGTTTTTCTGTATTCGCATTCTTCGTGTCTTCGTGCCTTCGTGTTTAATCTTATTCTTATTCCGTGAACCAGCAGGCGGCGAGGTGACCCGGTTGGCCGTGCTTGGGTTCGAGGGGTGGGTTGTCCTGGACGCATTTGCACATAATTCGGGCCACTTTGCCGGCGACCTGGATATTGATGGTGTCGGCCTCTTTGGACTCGGCGGCGATTTGGCGCGTGAGAGGACAGCGGGGGTGAAACGGGCATCCGGTGGGTGGATTGGAGGGTGAGGGAACTTCGCCGGGTAGAACGATCCGGCGTTTTTTCGGACGGGGGTTGGGTTCGGGGACGGCTGAGAGCAGCGCGACCGTATACGGGTGCCGGGGATTTTTATAAAGCTCGTTGCTCTCGGCCTTCTCGACAATCCGGCCGAGATACATCACCGCCACTTCATCGGAGAAATGCTCCACCACGGCCAGGTTGTGAGCGATGAACAGATACGCGATGCCGCGTTCTTTCTGTAGATCGTCGAGAAGATTGAGGATCTGGGATTGAATGGAAACGTCGAGGGCGGAAACGGGTTCATCGCAGACGATGAAATCGGGGGAGAGGGCCAGAGCGCGGGCGATGCCGATGCGCTGTCGCTGGCCGCCGGAGAATTCGTGGGGATAACGGGAGGCGTAGGTCGGATCGAGACCGACGCGGGCGAGCAACGCGGCGACGCACTCGTTTTTTTCCGGGCCCTTGGCAATTCCGTGTACTTCGAGCGGCTCGCCAATGATATTGCCGATGGTCATGCGCGGGTTAAGGCTGCTGACGGGATCCTGGAAAACGATCTGCATCTGCCGGCGGATCTGGCGAAGCTCGCGGCCGTGGTAGGCGAAAAAGTCCTGGCCTTTGAAGCGAACCGTTCCGCCGGTTGGCGGGATCAGCCTCAGAATTGTCCGACCGACGGTGGTTTTGCCGCAACCGGATTCACCCACGAGGCCGAGCGTTTTGCCGGGCTGGATATCGAAGCTCACGCCATCGACCGCTTTCACGTATCCGACGGTTTGCGAGAGAATGCCCTTACGGATGGGGAACCATGTTTTGAGATCGCGTACTTCCAGCAACGACGTACCGGCCTTGGCCGGGCCAGGCCCGCCCGCCCCGCCTGCCCCCCCTGCTCCCCCAGGTCCCGGAGAAGCCACTGTGCTCGACGGAGCCTGACTCATTGCGGTGTCTCCTGCATGATGGCGATTCCCGGGGCGATGCCTTCGGCGGTGTCTATCACTTCGGGTACGACTTCGCGTTGGTGGCTTAACTGCGGCGTGGTGGGCTGCGCCGTCGGGTAATTCTCTGCGAAATGACAGGCAGCCCAATGTTGGGTGGAAACTTCGCGAAGCAGGGGTTCATCCTGCGAGCAGATGCGCATCACTTTGGCGGTTTCTTCGCCGGTGCCGATGGTGACTACGGTATCGGCCGGGGATTGTGCGGCCAGATCGCGCGTTCTCGGGCAGCGGGGGTGAAACTTGCAGCCCGTGGGAAATCGTGCCGGATTGGGGACGGCCCCGGGGATAGTGACCAGGCGCTCGGCTTCGTTGCCCAGCTTGGGAACCGATCGGAACAGGCCCTCGGTGTAGGGATGCTGCGGCCTATCGAACAGATCCTCGACCGTCGCCACTTCAACAATCCGGCTCGCGTACATGACGGCCACTACATCGGCGTTCTCTGCAACCACGCCAAGGTCATGCGTGATGAGCAGAATCGACATGCCGCGTTCGCGCTGGAGTTTGCGGAGGAGTTCGAGGATCTGAGCCTGAATCGTTACATCGAGCGCCGTGGTGGGCTCATCGGCAATGAGCAATTTGGGCCGGCAGGAGAGGGCCATGGCGATCATGACGCGCTGGCGCATGCCGCCGGACATCTGATGCGGATATTCATTGAGCCGGCGATGCGGATCGGCAATGCCGACATCATGCAGGGCTTCCTCGGCGATGCGATAGGCGTCTGTTTCGGAGACTTTCTGATGCAGCACCACCGCCTCGGCGATTTGATCGCCGATCGTGTAGACGGGGTTGAGCGACGTCATCGGTTCCTGAAAGATCATTGCGATGTCTTTGCCGCGAACTGACCGCATGTCGCGCTCAGGGAGCTGGAGCAGGTCGCGGCCTTCGAACAGAATTTCCCCGCCCAGCATTCTGCCGGGGGGCTCGGGGATGAGCCGGAGGATCGAAAGGGAAGTGACCGACTTCCCGCAGCCGCTTTCGCCAACCAGCGCGACGGTCTGGCCGGGATAAATCGAGAATGAGACATCGCGAACCGGGCGCAGCAAGCCGCGGTTGGTCTCGAAGCCGACATTGAGATTGGAAACTTTGAGGAGCGGCTGTTGCATATAAGCCTAAAAACAAGATTTAACACGAAGGCACGAAGGCACGAAGAAGACAAGTAAGGGGTGAATTAAAAAAAAAAGAGCATGGAGAATCCATTGCGGAGCCTTCTTTCCCAGTGCCCTCTGTGTTCTGTGGTTAAATCCTTGCATTTGAATTCTTCGTGCCTTCGTGCCTTCGTGTTTAAGAATTTCTTCATTCCCGTTTTCGAAGCTTAGGATCGAGTGCGTCGCGGGCGGCTTCGCCGATCAGGTTATACGAAAACACGGTGAGGAAAATGGCGATTCCGGGAAACAGGGCGATCCACCAGATAAAACCGGCGCCGGCGGCCCGGGCTTGTTCCAGCAGCGCGCCCCAGCTGGGTTCATCGACAAGTCCTAATCCGAGGAAGCTGAGGGTTGCCTCGTAGAGGATCGCGCTGGCAACGCCGAAGGTGGTGCTGACCAGCACCGGCGTGAGGGCGTTGGGGAGCATCTGGCGGAAGATGATGCGGTACTGTGGGTATCCGGCCGCGATGGCCGCCTGGACAAAATCGCGCTGGCGGAGGGTAAGGAATTCGGCTCGAACGAAGCGCGCGTAGCTCGTGTAGCCGGTGAGGCCGATGATGGCCATCATGAGATAGATGTTACGGTGTTGGGCCAGGGCGGAGATGGTGATGAGCAGCACGAGGCGGGGCAGGGCTTCGACGATTTCGATCGTGCGCATGCTAAGCAGATCGAAGACGCCGCCGAAATAGCCCATGATTCCGCCGATCAGGATGCCCAGCGTGACGGAAATGCCGGTCGCCACGAATCCGATGGAGAGAGCGACACGCGAGGCGTGGAGGATATTGCTGAAGACATCGGCGCCGTCGTTGTCGGTGCCGAACCAGTGGGCGCGGTTGGGAGGGCTCAGGCGGGCATCGGTACGGTCACGCAGGCGGTCGCTCGGCGAGTAGGGGACGATGGTGTAGACGGCGGATTCGATTTTTCCCTCGGCAAGCATGGTGCGATAGAGGGTGTAATCGACGTTGGCCGGGGGCCGGACAAAAAACAGGGCTGGCGGCGCCAGAACGATCGGTGTGGCAATTGTGATCAGCAGCCCGAGCCCGAAGCTGAACCACCTTCCAATCGAAAGCACAATGGCCATTGCCGAGGCGAGCATCAGGAGCACGTCGGCGGGGGTTAAATTGCGCAGCATGGGGCTGGACCACGCGCCGCCCGATTTCATCAAAATCGGATGGGTATTGGCGATGAGAGGACCAAAGATCGTACAAAATGCGAGCACGCCGAGCCATGCCAAGCCCAGCCGCGCTCCGGGCCGCGCGAGGGTATCGATCACCGCCTGGCGGCCGATTGAGCGCGGGGCGATCGCCGCCGCTTGTGGCGACGTTCCGTCCGCCATGACTTGGGCGGCTTCAATCGACATAGCTCACCCGCGGGTCGGCGATTGCGTAGGCGATGTCGGCCAGAAGAAAGCTGATCATCAGGAGGAATGCGAAGATCAGCGTCAGGGCAAGGAGCAGTTCGCGATCGGTGTTCAATGCTGCGCTGGCAAATAACTGGCCCATGCCTGAAAGGCCAAAGATCGATTCGATGATAACTGCCCCAGCCAGGATGGCCGGCAGAAAACTGGCCGTCACGGTGATCAGCGGAAGCAGGCTATTACGGAATGCGTGACGGTAAACGACTGTCTTCTCGCCAAGGCCCTTTGCCCGTGCGGTTCGCACGAAGTCGAGCCCGAGCGTTTCGAGCAGCGCGCCGCGCGTGAGGCGAGAGAGGTAGGCGAAACTGCCGTAGCTCAAGCAAATCAGCGGCAGGACCAGATGCCATGCGGTGTCGAGCAGCCATCCGCGCTCGAATCCATCGGAGCCGAAGGACGGCATAAACGTCATTGAGTCTGAAGTGATGTCGTGCAGGCCATTGCTGGGAAACCAGTGCAGGTATTGGCGGTTGGTGAGGAAGCCGATCATCAGCACGCCGATCCAGATCTCGGGCATGGAATACAGGGCAATGAGGAATGTGCCCAAGCCGACATCCGTCAGTTTTCCGCGCGACCGTGCGGCCTGAATCCCGGTGACAATCGCGATGAAATAAATCAGGGGCAACGAGGTGAATTCCAGCAGTAGTGTGATGGGCAATGATTCTTTAAGCAGATCCGATATGGGACGATGAACCTGCCAGCTTTCCCCAAGATCGGGCACTTTGAAGCCGAAGCCCAGGGACCCCGGCCATCCTTCCCCTGCATTCTTCGGGCCGATCGGCGAAACACGTCCGAGCCATCTTAAATACTGTTTGTGCACTGGCTGTCCAATGCCGTATCGCTCGGTGTAATAGGCCAGGACTGCTTTGCGCTCTTCGGGGCGAAGCTGCGAATTGGGCCCCAGGAGCGAACCGCCCAAACCGCCGGGCGAAAGCGCGACGATCGCGAACGTCACGATCGACACGCCAAGCAGCGTGGGAATCATCAGCAGAATCCGGCGAATGATGTAGTAGAACATGGCGACACCGCGCTCGGCCGCGAGGACGAGTTAATGTTGGGTGTACTTCTGCATCCCCTTGGGCACGTACCAGGGAGTGGGATTGGGCCATGTGTCCACGACGTTCAGTTCGGCTTTGGTCTTCTGGATATTGTGAATGCGTTTGTCGAAGAAGAAGGTTTCATCGCGGGCGAGGAGGAACGTGTAGGGCTGATCCTCGAAGAGGATGCGGTCGCATTCCTGCCACATTTTCATGCGTTTGTCGCGTTCGAGGGTTACTCGGGCCTGGCGAATGAGTTTGTCGAGAGCGGGATTGGAGTAGGAGACGAAGTTGTCGCCGGCGTCGGCGATCTGGCTGGAGTCGTATTCCTGGTAGGGGTCGGCTTCGACATCGCCGCCACCCCATCCCATGAAGACGGCTTCGTAGTCGCGGTGGTCGATGTGCTGTTGCAAGACAGACCATTGCTGTGGGTCCGGGTCCATGATGACCCCGGCCTTGGCGAAGTTGTCTTTCATGTAGAGGACAACGCGCTGACTGAACTCGCTGCCTGTTCCATAAATAAGCTTGAATCGCAGGGGAATGCCGCCGGCATTCTTCAGCACGCCTGAACCATCGCGATCGGTAAAGCCGGCCTCGGCCAAAAGCTTTCGGGCTCCCTCGGGATCGTACGGCAGGGGTTTAAGTCCGGGCGCCTCCTGTGGGGAACCATTCCAGAATGGGCCATGCACGGGATTGGCGTAGCCTAGGTAGATCTGCTTACAGATGCCTTCGCGATCCACCATCATGGTGAGGGCTTTGCGGACTTTTTTGTCTGCGAAGATGGTGGCGTCCTTTGCGCCGCGTTTCTGGTTCCAGCCGATGAAGTAGAACCCGTTGAGAAATGAGTCGATTGCATAGCCGGTGGCGCGGGAAGTGATGGTGGAGTCTTTGCTGAGGCGGTCGTATTGGGGGACGTAGCAGCGGTAGATATCGATTTCGCCATTTCGGAACATGGTCTCCTGAGCGGCTTCCTCCTGCACTTCGTTGTAGATGATTTTCTCGAAGGCCGGCGATGGGCCCCAATAAAGCTCGTTGCGGATGAGCTCAATCTTTACACCGGGGCGCCAGCCCTTTGGGTCTTTCAACCGGTATGGTCCTGTGCCCATGACCAGTCCGGGATTCTGATTGATCTCTTCTTCGCCATACTTGGAGTAAAAATGTTTGGCGATGATCGGAAGGTTTTCGAAGACATTCAACGTGTTGTAGTACGGTTCCTTGAGGTGAAACACGACTTCGAAATCGCCCTTCTTCTCAACACCTCTAAACTTTTCGAAATAAGATCGCGTCCGTGGCGCTTTGATCTTGGGGTTCATCATCAGTTCATAGCTGAACACGACATCATCGGCGATCATGGGTTCGCCATCGGAGAAGCGGACACCACGGCGGAGCTGGAAAGTGAAAGTCAGGCCATCTTCAGAAACCTGGAAACTTCGCGCCAGAGCCGGGACATAGTCAAACGTGTTTGGATCCTGCGTTACGAGAAAATCGAACATCCGTGCCTGAATCCACTGGGCATAGAGATCCTGGCTGATGTAAGGCGTGAGGATTCCGGCGATCTTGGTCTGCATGTTGTCAATCAGGAAGTCCCCGCGTGCATAGTCGGGCTTCGCCATCGCCTCTTTCAAAGGGGCGAAATATGCATCGGGGCCGGCTGATCCGGCAGCCGATTGGGTTGTTGCTTCGCGAGACATCGCGATGCCGTTGGCCGACATGTCGTCCAATGTCCGGCTGATTGACGCAAGCAGAGTCGTCTGCTGCTTGCCCTGATCCTGCAACGCCTGCACGAGTTTCCATTGGCGGTCATATTGCATCATCGCCAGCACAACCAGGCAGATGACAACCACCATCAGTACGACCACGATCAGGTCTTTCAGACCGAAACGATTCTCCATTGCATCCTCAAGTGAGTGGGCAGTCGGCAGTGGGCGGTGGGCAGGAAGCAACCCAAGCCGCTTTTCCTGTCTGCCTACTGCGCACTGCCGACTGCCGACTCAAATCACACTTTCGCCGCTTCCTTTTTCGGGTCAAACACATCTCTCAACCCATCCCCCACAAAGTTCAACGCCAACAGCGTGACGGCCAGAAAAATGCACGGGATCACCAGCAGCCACCACCGGCTGTGGATCGGGTTCAGGGCCTTGCTCAAGCCATCGCTGGCCAGGCTTCCCCAGGTTGGCAGCGGGGCTTGAATGCCGATGCCCAGGAAGCTCAGGAACGATTCTTCGAGGATCGCCACGGGAACTGTAAGTGTCGCATAGACCGTGATCGGCCCGACCAGGTTGGGCAGCAGATGGCGGGTAAAAATGCGCCACTCCCCCAAGCCCGTTGCCTTGCACGCTTCAATGAACGGCTGGGCCCGCAATGATAACACCTGGCCGCGGACGACCCGCGCCATCGTCAGCCAGCTCACCAGCCCAATGGCCAGGAACAGCACGACCAGATTCGCGGCCATTGTCGCCGAGAACAGATGCGATTGGCCCCATTGAATCTTCTCCACCAAGTGCACGAGCGGGGTTTCCAGCGCGATCTTGAACAGAATCACCAGCAAGATGTACGGCAGCCCATACAGCACATCCACGCTGCGCATTAGAACCGCATCCACCCATCCGCCCCGATACCCCGCCACCAGCCCCACCGCCACGCCTAAGGCTACGGAGATAGCCGCCGAGCCGATGCCGATGGTCAGGCTGATGACCCCGCCGAGCAAGCACCGGCCGAGCAATCCGCGACCCAGGACGTCCGTCCCAAACCACTGGCTCACCGGATGCAGGGCGGGCGGTTGAAGCGTGATCTGGGAATTCTGTTGATCGTAATAAAGTGGATTTGAGGAGTCGGCTGTCCAGAACAGAGTTGGCACGCAGCACAGCAGGATGAATCCCAGTACGGCCCCGCCCAGCGCCACGCGGCCACTTTGCGCCGCACGCCGCCAGATTCGGTCGGGCGGTTCGGCTACTCCCATCAACTCATGCGTGCTTTGGGGTGCGAGGGTCGTCATGTTCAATGAGCGGGCGCGCGGTAATCAATAAATGACTGTGCGGAGTTATACACGCCTGAACGCCAATTGGCGCGGGTCGGCAAATCCAACAACCACACGGCCCAAAGCGGTCGCATTTGGCTCAAGTGGGAGTGCGAGGCCGGGCTGATGAAAACCAGTAGGTTTTCACAAAGCTTGTTCGTCGAGGTTTTATTGCGCATTGAGGAGCGCGCCCTCCTGCCCCCTCTCCCACCGGGAGGGTTGGGGTGAGGGGGAAGGAGAGAAGACTCCGACTGCCCTGCGCTATTGTGATGCCAATTCGCATACGACCGCGGCGTTTAATGAGGGGATTGTTGGCGTGCGCACGAGCAAGTCATTCGTGCGCGAGGAGCGAAACCTGGATGAATTCCGCGAGCTCACCGATCAGATGTACTGCCATGCCGTCAGCAACGCCCTCTATTCGGCGCTATTCCTTCCCGCGGTCCTCACGCTATGTAGCATCGGCATTGGCCTGGCCTTATGCCGCGGCGGGTTTAATGTGAGCGGCGGTGCGATTTCGCTCGGCACGCTGGTGATGTTCCTGCAATACGCGGGCTTTATTCAGAACCCCGCTCAGGAACTGGCCAACACACTCACGCAGGTTCAGGGAGCGCAAGCCTCGGCCGAGCGCATTCAACAATTGCTGGATACGCCTGTCGATATCAAGGATTCCGCTGCCGTTCTCGCGATGCTCGCTCGAAACAAAGCTCCCGCGCCCGGCTTCGCCCCAGATGGCTACGCCGACACCATTCAGTCCATTGAATTCCGCGACGACAGCTTCGCCTGCAAACAAGGCCAGCCGGTTCTCGATCATTTCAACTTGCGCGTCGAAGCTGGGCAGAGCATTGCCAACACCTCCGGCATCTGCCCCGAGTGCCGAACACCATCGCTAACAGACGGTGAAACCTCTCCACGCACATTACCGGTTACACAAACCGGCCGATTGTGCGATCCTGAGACGAACCCTGATCCCCCGGGATGTGATGCATCCGAGGCGTCAGACGTTCATTTCGACAGCGGTGCAATCATAGCCAGCACTAATGACAGCCCGTCCGATCGCAAAGCCGCCGCGGCCGAGGCCGATGACCCATCGGCTTTCGAAGAAACCCCGTACGGCCGCCGGCGCAAGCCGGGCACCGGGCGATCGATATTGAATCGGATCTTGCGCATCCTCGGTTCCCCATTTATTTACATCTACAAGCAGCTCAAGAACCGTAATCCCTCGACGGCACAGAAGTGGTTCGATAAAGGCGGCCGCAATGGCGTGGCACCCGTGGCGCCGGCGCCGGACGTACCGCGGCGCGATGCCTGAACCCGCGATCCTGATTACGTGCAATTCGAGTCACCGCACTCACGCGGCGCATCATCTAAGCTTTCTCGAACCGCTCCCCGCACCCAAATAAAAAGCGTCACTTCCCAATAAGCACGACACGTCGCGCTCACCCCACGCCGGGGTAAAGCTGTACGCAGCGGCACCCCGGATTCTCAGAGCGCTGCCATTCGCGCCCGGAGAAGCCGGGGTGCCGCTGAGTACAGCTCTACGCCCGGCGTGGGGGGAGCGCGATAATCCGCGTGGGTTGAGTTGGATCCCCGGTCGTTCGACGAGCAAGATCCGACCCATTACGGCAATCAACGATGCGATCACTCCACTTCCCTCAATGCTCCCCTCCCCTTCCGACCGATAAAGAGCCAATATTCCGGGACTTTTGCCTGATGTAAGGGACGTGTTGGGATGGCCGACCGAACGATTGAACAGTTAGTCGAAGAAGGCTTCCAACTCCATCAGTCCGGCGATTTTGCCGGGGCGGAGCGCGCTTATCAGAACGTGCTTGCCCGCGATCCGAATCATTCCAATTCGCTGCATCTTTTGGGCGTTTTGGCGTTTCAGGTGGGGCAGATGGCTCCGGCGCGTGAGTTGATCGAGCGTGCCATCGCCATCACGCCCGACGCTCCTCAATATCACGGCCACCTTGGCTTGCTCCTGGCGAGTACCGGAAACATCCCCGGCGCCATCGCGGCGTATCGCCAGGCGCTACGACTCAAGCCCGATTTGTCAGATGTTCTCAACAACCTCGCCAACGCGCTCAAACAGAGCGGTGCCATAACCGAAGCGGTCGAAGCGTACCGCCGGGCGATCACAATTCTTCCGGACTTTGCCGAAGCCCACAACAACCTGGGACTGCTTTTGCACGAGACCGGCCATCGCGAAGAAGCCGTCGGCGCGTTTCGCCGGGCGATCGCCAGCCGCACCGATTATGCCGATGCCTGGAACAATTTAGGCAACACCCTCATGGCCGGCGGCTTGCTGGCCGAATCGATCGTCTGCTTCGAAAAAGCCATCGCGCTGCGTCCACAGTATGCCGAGGCGTTCAACAATTTGGGCAACGCCCTCAAGCAATCCAACCGCGCCGAGGAGGCCATTGCCGCGTTCGGGCAGGCGCTGAATCTGCGGGCAGATTTCCCCGAACCCCTCAATAACATGGGCCTGGTTCTGTATTCAAAAGGGGAGTGGGGCAAGGCCATCGAATATTACCGGCAGGCGCTTTCGATTCATGAGGATTTTGCCGACGCACGCTACAACCTGTCCATCGCGCTGCGATCGATCGGCGATTTAAATCAAGCCACCGCCGAATGCCGCCGGGCCATCGCCCTCCGGCCCAGCTTCGCGCCGGCGTTGAATAATCTCGGCATCCTCCTTCACGAGCAGGGTGATCTTTCTGACGCGCAGGCTGCTTTTGAAAAAGCCCTGGCCGCCGCCCCCGATTATCCGGAGGCGCACAACAATCTGGCCAACGTGCTCCGACAGGCCGGCCAGTACAAACTAGCCGTTGGACACTACCGGCGCGCCGTCATGCTTCGCCCCGATTATGCCGCGGCACACAACAACCTCGGCACCGCCCTTCAGCAATCCGGCCGGCCCGGCGAAGCAATGGCGTCATACCAGCGCGCCTTGGAACTCCAGCCCACTCTCGCCGAAGCACACAATAACATTGGCAACCTTTTCAAAGACCAGGCCGAGCTCGATGAAGCCATCGAGAGCTATGAACGCGCCACAGCGCTTTCCCCCAACGACCCGGCCCCCGATAGCAATCGCGTTTACACCATGCACTTTCATCCCGGCTACACAGCCGCGGAGATTCTTCAGGAACACCTGCTGTGGAACCAGCGCCATGCGGTGCCGCTTCGCCACCTGGTTAAGCCGCACGACAGCGACCCCATTCCCCAGCGCCGCCTGCGCATCGGCTACGTGTCTCCCGATTTCCGCGATCACTGCCAGGCGATGTTCACCATTCCGCTGCTCTCGAATCACGATCACAAATCGTTCGAGATCTACTGCTATGCCGACGTACCCAAGCCCGATGCGTTCACCGCGCGCTTACAGGGTTATGCCGATACCTGGCGGAGTATTGTGGGCTGCACTGACCAACAGGTCGCCGACCTGATCCGCCGCGACCGGATCGATATTCTGATCGATCTCAGCGTCCACATGTCGCACAACCGCCTGCTGGTTTTCGCCCGCAAGCCCGCGCCGATCCAAGTCACCTGGCTCGGCTATCCCGGCACCACTGGCCTTGAAACAATCGATTATCGCCTCAGCGATCCCTATCTCGATCCCATGGGCGCCCGAGGCGAGCCGACGGCCCACGACAACCACTATTCCGAGCAAACCCTCCGCCTGCCCGACACCTTCTGGTGCTACAACCCCCTCGCCACCGAACCGGCCCCCAACGCCCTGCCCGCGCTGAAAAACGGATTTATCACCTTCGGTTGCCTCAATAACTTCTGCAAAGTGACCGGCAGAACCATCGGCCTGTGGGGCCAGATCATGAGCGCCGTGCCCAACTCGCGCCTGCTGGTGTTGGTGCCAAGGGGCGTCGCCCGCGAGCACCTGCTCGAAAAGCTCGCCGAGATCGGCGTCCAACCCACACGGGTGGAGTTTGTCGATCGCCAGCCGCGTGATCGCTACCTGGCCCTGCACCATCGCATCGACCTGGGATTGGATACGTTCCCATATAATGGTCACACCACCACGCTCGATGCGCTGTGGATGGGCGTTCCGGTCACAACCATCATCGGTCGCACGGCCGTCAGCCGGGGCGGTTGGAGCCAGTTATCCAACCTCGGTCTGCGCGAACTGGCCGCAAAATCCGATAAGCAGTTCGTCCGCAATACCGTCGAATTGGCCGGCGATCTTGATCGCCTTGCCCGCCTCCGCGCGACGCTCCGCGATCGCCTCACTCAATCGCCGCTCATGGACGCCCCCGAATTTGCCGCCAATGTTGAAGCTGCTTATCGCGCCATGTGGCTTGAATGGACAACCGGCCAATCCCGCAACCTCGCCCGCACCGCTTGAAGCCATCATTTCCACTCTCAGAATCCAAACTTGCGGTATAATTTGGCTGTATGGCGAGTCGCAGATTGATTGATTACGCGTCTCCCCGCATGCCCCAGCCGCGGCCATCCCGCCCCGAAGGCGAGCTCATCTGCCTTTTAAAGCTTCTTCAATATCTATTTGTAGCGACGGTCATCGGGTCGGTCATTTCAATCGCGGTCGCGCTGGTGATCGATTCATTAATGCGGTAATTGGCGTCTTGCGGTATCGGTGTTGCTGAACTCCTTGTCATAACCTGGAGGTTCATCATGCACGAGATTCACGACGGACAATGCGGCCTATGCCTTCATTTTGGCGAACTCCATTCCACCACCGGGCAGTTGGTTCAGATTCGCGCCGCCCACCAGGCCCCCGAAGATATGATCGACGAATGCGACCACCCCCGCCCTCTATGCCGAGAGCCTGCTCAGCCTCGAAGG
>DAIRGS010000168.1:12902-15650 GCA_036794395.1 Tepidisphaeraceae bacterium
CCCCCCCCGCCACGCCGCACTGCACCTGATGGTCACCCCCATCAGCGGCTGCGACGGTTTCGAACCCGCAACGCCGGTTCAGTAGCCAAACCCTTTAGAGTATTTGAAGGAGTGCCGACCGGCTCCCGCGCCCTCTGGCCCCCTCTCCCCTCGGGAGAGGGCTGGGGTAAGGGCGAGTTCCAGGTGCGGTTCCTTCTGTTCGGATGTGCGCAACAAAACCTGCACCTGACAAACATCAAGAACGCACCAGTTTCATCAAACCCGCTACTTGTCCTTGATCGTTTCCAGCAGTGACTTTGCTTCCTTCCCCGCCGGCGTATCCGGATAGGTCTTTACAATCTGTCCCAGCCGATCGCGTGCCACATCAAATCGCTCGGCGGTAATGTAACTCTTGGCCAGGCTCAGCGCCTTGGCTGCTTTGGTGGCCGGATCATCGGGGGTCGTCGCAACGGGCGGCGGTGGTGGCGGAGGCGGGGTTGTCTCCACTTTTGCCGGCGGCGGGTCCGCTTGCTTCGGCGGCACGTTCGCCGCGGCCGCACCTGATCCCCCTCGCCTGCCCCGCCCACGCGCACCCTGCCCGCGGCCGCCCCCACGCTGCCCATTTGCCGTCGCGGCCGCTGGTGCTTCAGCGGCCGGCGGGCTGCTCGAAGCCATCGCCACCAGCGGCGTTTCCGGCGCTACATCCACATACGCCACGCCCGCCTCAAACCAGTCAGCCGCACAATCCATATACTTGAACGCAATTTTCGTCTCGGCCGCTCCCAGCGTCGTGTTCTTATATCCATCCTTAATGAAGCCATTGTTCATCACATCGGTGTTTGGCTCCTGGCCGCCCACATGGTTCTCTTCCAGCCGATCGATAATGTAGAACCGCCGGCTCTGCGCCAGCTCAAGCTGCGGCGATTTGATCTTCGGCAACTTCCCGACTTGCCATGCGGCGAGCTGCTTATCTTTCCCGTTTTGGATGTTGTGAAACCACTGCATCAAATGGCAATCCACCGATCCCACAAAAACATCCGGAAAATAAAGCGGCGCCCCGCACGCCGGCGTTTCAGCCGATGAAATAAACGAATACACCCGATTCGGATCGATCTTCCACGTCCCCTCGGCATTAAACACCGCATCCAGCATCAGCCCTATTCGCTTGGCCGTCCCAGCCCCGTCCCCGCATTTCTCGGCTCCCATCCAAATCAGATGATGCTTATCCAGAACATCCGTCCACGCCTTGGGTGGTTTACCAATGTCATTAAAATTCTGTGCGATCATCAGCCCATACGTCCCATCACTCGCCGCCTCGGCCGGCACATAAACGTCGAACGTCTCCGGATCCAATTTATAATCCGACAGCGTAGTCACCCGCACCGACATCCGCGCCGCGATCTGCTCACGCGAGCTCAGCCCCGCCCGATGCGTAAGCTTCACTTGAAAGTCCCCCTTCTTCCCCGCCGCCCCGGCAATCATGTCCCCCGCTCGCGCCGGCACGACCGGCAGCATCAGCGCGAACAAAGCCACAGATAGAATCAGGTCGCGCGAAACAGACCATCTCGTATTCATAAGATTCCCCATGCAAACGGCACTTCTTCCGCCTGAAAAGCAGTGTTCCGACATTCTCCCCCGCTCGCTCCCAACTGTCCACTACCAATGGCTCGCCTCTGCAACCTCGATCCGCACTGCCTGCGTTACGTCTTCACGTTTCACGTTTTTACGTTTCACGTCTTCACCTTTTTCCCTCCCTCGGTACTCCGGGGGAGGGTAGGGAGGAGGCCTTTTAACGCCCGATAGATGCTCGCGTGAACCTGAGCAGCACTTCGCTACGATGCGGGTCATACTTTTTCTCCATTTGGTCACATCTGCCGAGCATGCACTCAATGCTGCGAAGCGGCCGTTCCGGATGCCAACCCACGCCCCCTCCCTGCCCTCCCCCGGCGTACTGGTGGAGGGAAAAGAGGATGCCCTAAAGCGTCCTGGACCCCGTTTCACGTACCACCTCTCCACATCTGGAGTGCCACTCTCCCCACCGATACGATGTGATCCAATGCCCGATTGGAACTGGTGGCTCAACTCAAATGCCGGCCTCTACACCCGCATCGCCATCGGTTGCTCTATCTTCGCGCTACTGGCAACCATCGATCTGTTCCGCAATGGCCGCTCGGCTACCCGATGGCGCGAGTATGTCTTTCTGCTCCTGGCCGTCGGATTAGCCATGGCTTACGGCGCAATCAACGATGCGATTGCCTCGCGCGTTTCCTGGGAATTCTTCTACTACGGCAAAGGCGTTGCCCAACAGCTCGGCCCCGCCATTCCCCCAGACCCGGCCGCCCTTGAATCCGCCGCGATCGGCGTCGGCCTCCGGGCCACCTGGTCGGCCGGCCTGGTCATCGGCGTCGCACTCCTCATCGCCAACAACCCCCGCCCAAACCGCACCCGTCTCAGGTACCAAACCCTGATCGCCCTGCTCATCCCCATCTTCTTGATCGCCGCCCTCAGCGCCGCCATCGGCGCGCTTATAGGCAGCCGAGGCGCACTGGCTTGGACCAACTCCGACATCGCCGCAATCGCCCGCGACAATCTCTTCCGCCCCGCCCGTTTCATGGCCGCCTACGGCATGAACCTGGGCGGCTACACCGGAGGCCTCCTCGCCACCGCCGCCGCCATCACCTGGATCTCCCGCAAACGCCGCACACCACCCATCGTTCACAGGTAACCGCCCGCCAGAAAGTCTCCTTGTCTCCCCCTCTCCCCCTCCTC
>DAIRGS010000169.1:0-4923 GCA_036794395.1 Tepidisphaeraceae bacterium
CGGAAACGGATAGGCCGCTCCTACGCCACCGCGCCACGTCTCGACTCTACCCGTTGCCGCTTGGAAATCGGCATGCGACATGGGTCGCATGGCTTTCTCAGGAGATTCGCGCGATCGGCGAAGTGCGGGTCAATCCGTCGGCCGTCTCAAATCAAATCCCAGGGCTTGCGCATTTCCCTGGCCAGCATCTGGGCGGCTTTGGGATCGTCGGGAATGATTTCTTTCTCGGCGTCCCAGTGGATTTTGTGGCCGCCCACGCGATAGCTGATGTTGCCGAGGTGGCAGGTGATTGCCGACTTGTGGCCGATCTCGACATCGGCTACCGGCTGCTTTCTGGATCGGATGCACTCGATGAAATTCGCCACGTGCAGGTCTGTGCGATCCGCGCCTACGACCGATTTGGGTTGCCCGTTGCCGGCGGGGAACAATTCGTATCCCACCCGATCGGAGAAAATGGTTCCCTTTGTTCCGTAGAAGGCTTCGCCGTGCGGGCGATCGAAGGCTCCGCGTGCGTTGTACGGCACGCGGCCGCCGGGCATGCGGGGGCCGCTGCCGAAGCTGTTCAATTGCAGGCCTTCGTAGCTCAACGTCCAATTGTTGTATTCGTAGGTGACCTGGATCACGTCGGGCGTGTCTTCGATTCCGTACTTGACGTACAGCCCGCCGACCGCGTGGGCGGAGAGAGGCCGGTCATCGTGCATGACCTGATGGACCGAATCGAGTCGATGAGCGCCGAAGTCGGTGATGTATCCACCGGCATAATCGTAAAATCGGCGGAAGGTCCCCTGGAAGCGCTGGCGGTTGAAGGGCACTTTTGGGGCCGGGCCGAGATACATGTCCCAATCCACGCCCGCGGGTGGCTGGGCGTCGGGCGAGGCGGTCTGGGCGGCGGCGCCGCCATAGTTCCAGACCCGGACAAAGTGAACTTCCCCGATGTCGCCGCGCTGGACGATTTCCTCGACCTCCTTGTAGTGAGGAGCCGAGCGATGCTGCATGCCGGTCTGCACGATGCGGCTGTGCTTGCGCGCCGCGTCGACCATTTTGCGGCCATCCTGGATTGTCAGGCCCAGCGGCTTCTCGACGTACACATCCTTGCCGGCGGCACAGCCGAGCACCGTGGGGATTGCATGCCAATGGTCCGGCGTCGCGACGTGGATCGCATCGATGTCCTTGCGATCCAGGATCTTTCGAAAATCCTTGTAGCCCACCACGTTTGTTGCGGCATAGCTGCCGCGTTTGGCACGTGAGATTGTCTCGTCGGACACATCGCACACGGCGGTGTACGCGACGTTGGGCACGCGCGCCATCAGCGCCGCCACCAGCGAGCCCCTGCCGCCGCAGCCGATCAAGGCGATGTTGATGCGTTCATTGGCCCCGGCGATCCGTTGCGTCTGAGCCGCGGTGGAGCGGGTGAACATGGACGCCGTGGCTACGGCGGCGGTGTTTTTCAGGAAGGTTCGACGATTCATGATGTGGCCTCGGTTGGTTGATACTGACAACTCGGTTCTAGTTTGCTACCGCCGCGGGTTGTTTTGGGCTCCATGTTAATCAGCGTCCACGCGTCACATATCCAGCGACAACACCACCAACAATGGATCCCGATGGCGTTACAAGCAAAAGCATCTCGTCGTATGCCAAGTAATCGGGAAAGGGCAATAGAGCGCGAATAATCTTACGTCCAACCACTGCCACGACAGCACCAATAACAAATCCGGCCGCGCCGCCTGCCAGCACCGATGCACATCCGGAATTGCGCGTTTGTGTTGTCTGACTTTCATAATCGAGCGGATCGCCCATCGCCCGATCTTACCCGCCGCGATGGCGGTAATCATTTGTGCCAGGTGAGGGCAACTGTAATGACGGGGAAGAGGTCGCGGCT
Source organism: Tepidisphaeraceae bacterium (assembly GCA_036794395.1). Taxonomy (GTDB): domain Bacteria; phylum Planctomycetota; class Phycisphaerae; order Tepidisphaerales; family Tepidisphaeraceae; genus DASXMX01. The sequence goes on from DAIRGS010000169.1 coordinate 1,880, forward strand.
CGGATCATCAACGCTGGCCCAACACGTTCTTTGCGGCGCTGGGGCTGTACTCGTTGAAAGAAGCCCACGCGCTGGCGTATCAGTCCGCGAAAGCGGCGAACCACTGACCGGAAAGCCGGATGCGGGAAACCCGCCCGTCCGGTTTGGAGGGAGGGGAGGCCGGAATCAACCGGCCTTCCCTACCCCTATCTTAAAAGCAGTGGCGCGGAATCGAGCACGGTCGTTTGCGGGCGGGCGGGGGACATGGTTGCTGAAGCAACCACGCCCGACTCAGTCGGTGGTGGGGGCGATACCGTCGGCGGTGATGAGGAAGAGTTTGTCGGAGACCTGGTGGGGCATGCGGCCGTGGTCTTCTTCGACTTGTGCTTTTACGCGTTCGACGGTTTCGGGGTCGCTACGGAAACACAGGAGAATGTCGCGATTTGGGATGCCGGCGATGAAGGGGCTGCCGATGTGCTCGCGCAGCCGTTCGTGGAGCGTGGGGAGGAGGATGCGGGAGGCGTCGTAGCCGTCTCCGGTCTGGAACACGATAAAGTCGACGCGCCCGGATTCGTCCTGCGCTACTTGCGCGTTCATCGCCTCGCTGCGGCCTACGAGATTCTCGATTGCGGTATCGTGCAGTTCTTCGGGCGTGACACCCCATTGGTTGACCAGCGCCTTGGGGATGTAGGCAATCGAGCGATCGCTGTCGATGGCGTAGGCCACGCGAAGGCCGGGCACGACTGATTCGGTCAGCGTATCGCGATGGACAGTGTCAGCGAGCTGATCCGACAGGACCATGGGCAGGATGCGATCCTTGAATTCTTCGAAGCTTCCAGTGCCTTGCGGCAGGCCTTCGTTAGCGCGGAGCAATTCGACGATCCATCGCTCAATCTGCTGGCGCATGTCTTCGGGGCTGAGAACCGCGAGCCGGTAGAGATTCTCGAGACCGACCATCTGTCCATTGACACGCATCGAGAACGGCTCATCACCCCGCGCCAATTTCACAAGCGGAAACTTGGCCGGGACGATCCGAAGGATCTCTTCGATGAAACGTTCACGGGTCAAGGCGGACATGCGCATGCATCATATCGCTCATTGGGAAAGTTGACTATCGGTGGAGGCGGAAATTGCAGGAGGGGTGGGCGGTGGGCAGTCGGCAGTGGGCAGGAAGGAGCCGTGTGGGCGGTGGGCAGTGGCAGTGAGCAGGAATAAATGCCTGGGCCTCGTTGATCCATTTCCTCCTCCCGCCAACTGACTTCTTCCTTCCTGCCCACTGCCCACTGCCGACCGCCCACTCGCCTGAATCGTTTGCACCCTCGCCTTTGCATCCCTATAACCGCTGGGCTTGTCACAGGAGGACAATGGCGCAGGCGATTCGAGTGGGCATTGTGGGGGCGGGTTGGCCGGGGTTGAAGCACGCGGAGGCGTATCGGCATACCAGCGGTTTTGATGTGACGGCTGTCGCGGACCTGATTCCCGGTCGGCGCAAGGCAATCGCGGAACTCTTCCCCAAAGCGCGGTTGTTTGCCCAGGCAGAGGATCTTCTCAAAGATCCGCAGGTGGATGCGATCAGCTTGTGCCTGCCCAATGACCAGCACCTTCCTCTGGGTTTGGCTGCATTCAAGGCGGGTAAACACGTCCTTTGCGAAACTCCGCCGTCCACTGACGCGGCCGGGGCTAAGAAGCTCGCTTCGGCCGCGGCCAAGGCTGGCAAGGTTTTGCTGTACGCGGCCCAGCGCCGCTTCGGCGGGGCGGAGCAGGCGGTCGCGCAGGCTATTGCCAAGGGCTACATAGGTGAGCCTTACCACGCGCGTGCCTCGTGGATGCGCACGCGCGGGATTCCTGCCGGCACGGGGTGGTATACGGATAAATCTAAATCGGGCGGCGGGGTGATGATCGATCTTGGATTTCATATTCTGGATCTTGCCTGGAAGCTGCTGGGGCAGCCCCGTCCGATCACAGCATTCGCCACGACTCACGATACGTTTAAATCGCTGGGCCGGGCTGGTGCTACGTTCGATGTGGAAGACGCGGCGTTTGTGCTGTTGCGGTTTGAGGGTGGCAAATCTCTGGAGCTGTCTTCAAGCTGGGCGATTAATCAGCCGCCTCGGCACCAGGGCACATCCTGCCGGGTTCATGGCGACCAGGGTGCGGCAGAGGTTTACCTGCATGGCGGGCCGATGCTATATCGCAATTTTGGCCCGAAGGGTGAAGCCAAAGAATCGCCGCTGAAGCTGCCGAAGCTGGTGCTTTATCCTGCGTTGATGCGACACTTTCGCTCGGCGATTGTCGATGGCGTTTCGCCCTCGCCTTCAGCCGAAGAGGCTGTCACGATGATGCACATGATTGATGCGATCTACAAAAGTGCTGCCAGCGGCAAGAGTGCGGACGTGAAAGGCGAGGCGTCGAGCCGGGCCGAGGCGCCGGAATCAGCGGCACCGGTCGAGGCGTAGAATCAGGCTTCGCGTTCTTAACGCCGACAAATTCATTAACTTCGATGTTGCAGGTTTCATGTCCGACAGGTAATGATCGTTGATCTGATTTAATAGGAGCGAAGTCATGAACCATGCCGCCGCTGTTTTCAAAACCGTTACCGGAATCTGCGCGATTTGCTTGCTCGTTGGGGGCACTGGCTGTGTGGCGAGCGATAAGAACACGATTGCGCAGGCCTCGGCTTTTGATACGGGGCTGAAGCCCGCGCAAATTCAGGGCGCTCAAACTAACGAGTATCTTCAGCAGATCGGCCAGCGCATCATTGCGGCCGCGAAAGAGCTGGATAAGGAGAAGATCGGGCCGCGGGAGCATTTCAAGGAAGGTGACAATTCATGGATGTTTCAGGATATCCGCTTCCAACTGGTCAACAGCAAAACACTTAACGCATTTACCACCGGCGGGCACTTCGTTTACATCTATCTCGAGCTGTTCAAGATGTGCAAAACGGAGGAAGAAATTGCAGCGGTGATGGCTCATGAATATGGGCATATTTATTGCCGTCACGTGCAGAAAGGATCGGGGCGGCAGCAGGCCCTGGCGTTGGCCTCGGCGGGCGCGGGCGTGGCGGG
>DAIRGS010000169.1:4933-15493 GCA_036794395.1 Tepidisphaeraceae bacterium
CTTTCTGCCCCCCGGCAGGGGTGGAAAGTTCCGACTCCCTGGTCAAAGCCTTGCAGGCCGGGGGAGGGTTCATCGACATGGGCTTCACCCGTAAGGACGAAGCCCAGGCAGACCAGTTTGGCCTCAAATTCTACACCCGTGCCGGCTGGGACCCTGCCCATTTTGCCGACTTTTTCCAGGCGATGATTGCAGCGGGTTATGACAAGGGTTCGGCGATGACCAGCGACCACCCGACGCTGGCCAGCCGGGTTGAAGCCACTAAAAAGGATGTGAGTGAGCAGAACCCACAAAGGGTTGCGCAGTATCGAAAGCCGCCGATTGCCGACCCCAAGTCATTTGAAAACCTCAAGCAGCAGGCCATCCAGGTGGCTCAGGGGTTGCCCGATGACCAGAAAGTCCTTCAGGCCAAGAACCTGTTGCAGGCGCTTCCGCGAAGCTGCTGGATTCCGTACGAGCCGGACGATCAGAAACAGGCCCAGCAGGCGATCGTGGATCAAGCCCAAAAACAGCAGGCGCAGCAGCCAAAGCCGCAGTAGCAGATTCAGTAATCAGTGACACGGTGCTTCCAGCCCGTGGGCTGCGGTAGGCCGCGGCCATCGGCCACAGGCCGATTGAGGCAATCGCGCCATCGACGGGGTGTGGGATGTGCTCGCAGAAGGGTCGAGAGCGTGGACGACTGCTGATTCGGCCCAGACCGCCGACGTGCGCGTATACACGGAGCATGGGCACGGATGCCCATGTCACGAAAACAGCCCGCCGAAGTTGTTATGCCCCAACGAGATCATTCACGACTCCGCCGATTCTCTGTATCGCGTTCCAATGCTATGATCGAGTATTACCCGCACTTCCGCGGCTCGGAGACCGATGGCGAAGCGAGACTATTACGACGTTCTGGGGGTTGCGAAGACAGCCTCTGCTGATGAGATCAAGAAGGCGCACCGCAAGCTTGCGCTCAAGCATCATCCGGATCGCAATAAGAACACCAAGGACGCCGAGGAGAAGTTCAAGGTGATTCAGGAGGCGTACGACGTCCTGTCGGATCCGACCAAGAAGACGAACTATGACCAGTTTGGCCATGCGGGCGTAGGGGCGGGCGGACCCAATGGACCCGATCCGTATGAGGCCTATCGACGGGCGCAGGCGGGTCGGGTGCGTGGCGGCGCGGGTGGTGGCGGGGGGCGGACGACGTGGAATTCCGCGCCGGGGGTTAGCGTCGAAGATTTTGATCCCAGCCAGTTCGGCAATGGTGGTGATTTCAGCGAGCTGTTCGAGCAGTTCTTTGGTCAGCGCGGCGGTGCGGGCGGTCGAGGGGGAACACGGGGGCGGGCTCGTCCCGCGGCTCGGGGGCAGGATGTTGAACACGAAGTGACGCTGACGCTTCAGCAGGCGGCGCGGGGCTCGACGCTGCCGCTTCAGATTACGCGCGGGCCGGGGCAGTCTGAAACGATTGAGGTCAAAATTCCGCCGGGCGTGAAGGACGGGAGCCGGATCCGCATTAAAGGTCGTGGCGAGCAAGCGGGGGGTGAGCCGGGCGATCTATTTATTACCACGCGTGTGCAGCCGCACCCATTCTTCAGGCGCGACGGGCTCGATATTTATCTCGACGTTCCGATTAGCGCATACGAGGCTTTTCTGGGGACCAAGGTTGAGGTTCCAACGCTCGACGGGCCGGTCACGATTTCCATCCCGCCCGGCGCCAGCAGCGGCGCCAAGCTCCGCATCAAATCACGCGGCGTTGAGCGCGGGGCGGAAAGGGGCGATCAATACGCCGTCCTCAAAATCGTCTTCCCGAAAACGCTGGACGAAGATGACAAAGCCGCGATCCGCCAGATTGAGGCCAGGCACCCGATCAATGCCAGGGCTGATGTGAAGTGGTAGGGCATTCATGGGGAGAATGCTTGATTCACCACGGAGACACGGAGGAAATGCGAAGGGAAATGCGGAAGAGTTTTAACCACAGATTGCGCAGATGCTCGCAGATCAGAAAAAGACCTGAATTCATCTGCGAAAATCTGCGCAATCAGTGGTTAAATCTTTTCTTCTCCTCCACCTTCTCCGTGCCTTGGTGGTGAATCATCCGCGTTGTCGATGGGAGGGAATTTTTGCTTCCGCATGATGGTGGACCGCGCGTAGCATGTCTTTGGAAGCAGGACCATGGCTACTGTACGCAACGAACCTCCGCAGCCGGGGCCCGGGTATATCCGGGTGCTGGCGTTCCTGCTGGGCTTCGCGGTGCTGCTCCTGTTTGTATCCCGGTACTATCTGATCCCGGCGATGGAAGCCTATGGACAGGCCTCGCCCGATCAGCGCCAAATCCTGGTGGCGCATTCCCGGCTGCTGCTGGCCATCATTCTTTTGATCCTGCTGGTTGGATTGATTCTCACCTTCCGCGTGGGCCGGTTCTTTTTTCCCCGAATGCAGCAGCCGGCAAAACCCACCCAATATCCCGATGCTTATGCCGAGGCGGCGCGGCGCATTAAGGTGGATGATGTCGAGTAGACTCTTCCACAAATACCTCGGCGCGTAGGGGGAACTTCGCGTCCTATCGACCTGGGTTCCGTTTTCACGCATCATTGCCTTGCGTTTTGGCAATCGGGAACGGGATGAATGGCTGACAAACATATTCGGGCACTGGACGGCGTTCGCGGGATCGCTGTGTCGATGATTCTGTTTCATCATTTCGGACAGTTTGCCGGTTTCGGGCCCGGGCTGTCGAAGGTTGTGAATGGCGCGTGGATCGGGGTCGATCTATTTTTCGTCCTCAGCGGTTTCCTCATCACGGGGATTCTTCTGGATGCGAAAGGCACGAATCATTACTTCCGAAACTTTTACGCGCGTCGCACACTCAGGATCTTTCCGCTTTATTACGGCGTCATCGCGGCGTTTGTCGTGGGCGCGATATTCATACCGTCCTTAAGGGGCGTTTGGCCGATGCAGGGGTGGTTGTGGCTGTACGGCACCAACATCAAAATCGGTTTGACCGACCAATGGGTTTTCAGATACGGGCAGCAAGAGCTGAATCATTTCTGGTCGTTGGCCGTGGAAGAGCACTTCTACCTCATCTGGCCGGCGATTGTCTTGATGCTGAATCGGCGGCAATTGCTGGGCACTTGCCTTTTTCTAATCGTTGCCGCTTTGGCTTGTCGGATTGCGCTGGATCATCGACATCACTACGTCGCATCGTATGTAGTAACGCCTTGCCGGGTCGATGTGTTGGCGAGCGGCGCGGTTGTTGCGATTCTGTTCCGAAGCGAAAAAGGCAGAGCGTTACTTCGGCAATGGATGCCACCGCTTTTTGTAGTTTGTCTTCTGATGGCCGGAGTACTCAATTATCGAGGACGCGGCGGAATTATGCCGCTCATGCGGATCGGCATCGTTTATTACGACGTGCTGGCGGGGATTTTTGCCGGCCTTGTCTGGTATGCGGCCATTGTCAATCCGGCGTCGAACATCGGCACCGTGCTTGGTTGCCGACCGCTTGTGGCACTAGGCCGCTAGTCTTATGGCATCTACGTCTATCACGTGATCGTTCGGGGGCTGGTCCCAACGGGGCTCAACCCCGCAGTTTACGTCCTGAGCTGCAGCGCCATTTCGATTGTCGTCGCGGCGGCCAGCTGGAAGTTCTTCGAGCAGCCGATCCTGGGCTTGAAGCGTTTTTTCCCGCGTCAGGACAACTTGATTTCAAACCCGCAGCCGGTCCAGATGCATTCCACAGCACAGGGCCACGGCTAACGCATCGGCCACGTCCGGAGGTTCGGGTAGAGTCGGCAGGTTCCATTGGGATTGAACCGCGCGCTGCATCTGCACTTTGCTCGCGTGGCCATTGCCGGTGACGGCTTTTTTGATTCGATTGGCGGCGAATTGCTGGACGTTGAGTCCATTGCGCCGGGCGACCAGCAGGATCACTCCTCGCGCGTGGCCCATCAGGATCGCGGTTCGGGGATGGGCGTAGTGAGAGTAAAGCTGCTCGACGGCGCACACGTCGGGTTTGTGCTCGGAGATGATCGAATCGAGCTCCCGCTCTAATTCAATCAATCGATCCGCCAGCGGTGTTTTGGCCGCCAGGCGAATGACACCGCCATCCACCAGAGGCGGTTTGATGGGTTTCCAATCAATTACGCCGTAACCGGTGATCTGTAAGCCGGGATCTATGCCGAGAATGCGCATAAAAAAAAGACTTAAACACGAAGGCACGAAGACACGAAGAATGCAAATGCAGAAGAATTAACCACAGAGGACACAGAGAGCACAGAGGAAGTCACAGAGAAGAATTTTTTAGCCGCAGATGACGCAGATGGCCGCAGATAAAATGCAATGCCAATTTCCCAGGGGGAGCAAGATTGCCAAGCCGGTCACCCACGCATTTTCTTGTCTTCACCTGCGGCCATCTGCGCAATCTGCGGCTAAATCTCTTGTATTGGCTTTCTCTGTGATTTCTCTGTGCTCTCTGTGTCCTCTGTGGCTAATGGTCTTTGTTTTCTTCGTGTCTTCGTGCCTTCGTGTTTAAATCTTTGGCTGGATTACTCTTTTCGCCAGAGGGTCTCTTCAGCCCGGTCCTCCAGCGTGACGCCGATTTCGGTCAGGCCTTTGCGGATGGAATCGGCGAGGGCGAAATTTTTCGAAGCGCGGGCTTCGGCGCGGAGGCGGATCATGAGCTTCATGACCTTGTCCAACGTCTGGTCCTGCTGGGCGGCGGTGGCGGTCATGGGTGAGCGGAAGAGGCCCAGGACGAGGCCCAGTCTGCGAAGCGTCTGCGTGGCCGCGGTGGCGTAGTCCAGTAACTCGGCTTGCTTGGATTTCTCCAGATCGTTTCGCTCGATAAACGCGTTGATCGATCCCGCCAGTTCATGCATCACCGCAATTCCGCCGGCGGTGTTGAAGTCGTCGTCCATCATCTCCAGGAACTTCATCTTGAGGCCCAGCACGTCGCGGGCAAATCCGCCGTGCGGGGTTTCGAGCATGTTGCCGGAGGTGACGTCCATGTCTGGCGACACATCTTCAAGCGGCTTGCCGGTCAATCGGGTCATCCGCTCGAATACGCGGAAGAAAACGCTTAGCCCTTTCTTCGACGCTTCCAGCACCTCGGCGGAAAAATCGATTGGCCGGCGGTAATGGGTGCTGAGCAGGAGGTATCGAATCAGTTCCGATCCATGCTGTTCGATGAGCTCGCGCACGCGTATCGCGTTGCCGGAGCTTTCGTGCATGTCTTCGGTTTTCCATTCGCCGCCCTGGGCCTTGGTGCGGACTTTGGTCAGCCCGTTGTGCATCCAGAAGTTGACGAATTTCTGGCCGGTGGCGCTTTCGGACTGGGCCAGTTCGTTTTCATGGTGGGGGAACATGAGATCCATGCCGCCGCCGTGAATATCGAATGTCGGGCCGAGATATTTGGTGCTCATTGCGGAGCATTCGATATGCCAGCCGGGCCTGCCTGGGCCCCAGGGCGACTCCCATGCCGGTTCGCCCGGCTTGGCGGTTTTCCATAACGCAAAGTCGGCGGCACTGCGCTTGCCCGCGGCTTCGAGCGTTCGTCCGCCGGATTCCTGCTGCTCGACGCTGCGATGGGAAAGCTTGCCGTAGTCGGGGTCGCGGGCAACATCGAACCAGACGTTGCCCTCGGAGGCGTAGGCAAATCCCCCGGCAATCAGGCCCTGGCACATCGAGATAATTTCAGGGATATGCTCCGAGGCTTTGGGAAAGCGGTCGATCGAGTCGACGCCCAGCAGGGCGAGGCACTCGAAATATTCCTTGGTGTGCCGCTCGGCCAGTTCAGTGACGGTTGTCTTGTGCTTGGCAGCCGCATCGATCAGCTTGTCATCGACATCGGTGATGTTCACCACCCACGTGACATCAAAGCCCTTGTATTTCAGATAGCGTTTCACCGCATCAAAAATGACCGGACCCACCATGTGGCCGATGTGCGGCGCTTTGTAGACGGTTGGCCCGCACAGATACATTCCGACTTTCCCGGGGCGAACCGGCTGGAAAAGCTCTTTTTGCTTGGTCAGTGTGTTGTAAACGCGAAGACTCATGAGGACTCAGTGGGAAACAGGACGGCAATCAACCCGGAAAATTCATGTTTCACCACGGAGGCACGGAGGACACGGAGAATACGAATTCGAATGACGAAATTCGAAATTCGAATCAATGACGAATGACTGAAACTCAAATGACGAAACAAATGCTTCGGTAGTGGACATTTTTCGTCTCGTCATTCAAATTTCGTCGTTCGTAATTGCCCTCTCCGTGTCCTCCGTGCCTCCGTGGTGAATCATCGGCAGTGAATCATTCCGGCCAACGGCGCGGATTCTAGTCAATCGGCCATCGCCAGCAACACAACAGCATGAGCGGCAATCGCCTCGCCCCGCCCAATGGCGTCGCAGCCTTCGTTGGTGCCCGCCTTTATGTTGATGCTGCCGCCCACAATCTGCGCCAGCAATTCCTGCATGGGGCCTTTGAAAGCCTTGAGTTTTGGCCGCTCCGCAAGAATCGTAATATCCGCATTGACCAGCATATATCCCTGGCCGCGTACTTTCCCGATCACGTGCTCAAGAAACACCCGGCTCGCAGCATTTTTCCATTTTGGATCGGTGTTCGGGAACAATTCCCCGATATCCCCCAGCCCCACGGCGCCCAGCAACGCATCGACCAGCGCATGAATGACCACGTCCCCATCACTGTGCGCCACCGGTGAAATCTCCCGCGAAACCTCGACCCCGCCCAGCATCAACGATCCGCCGGGTTGAAGGCGGTGGAGATCGTAGCCGTGACCGATGCGGAAATTGTGCGGGGAAGTCTGATTCAAAGGGATTGATCAAGTTGAAGGTTAAAGTCTGGAAAGATCTCGTTCACTTTACGCGTGACCGGGGAGAGCGACTGAGCAAATTGCTCGACATCATCGCTTCCATCTCCATCCGGGTTATCCATATCTCGCGACCATCGCTCGGGATTGGTGGCGACGTAGTGATGTATCAAATCAAGCGATTCATTGTCCCGGACGACATGCTCGAAATAATCCCGCTGCCAGAGTCGCCCATCAAACGGCGGCCAGTTGGCTGACCGAACGCCATCGCCATACAACTTGGTGGTAAACGATTTAAACCGCTGAACGATGTTCGACAACCCCGTAGGGGCGGACCCCCGTGTTCGCCCGGACCCGTCGGTTGACGCTCCGCTTTGGGATGGTGTCGGATCGAATTGCATCTCCGTAGGGGCGGCCCCCCCCTGCCCCCGTGTCCGCCCAATTTCCGCGACGCGTGCGTTGCCAAGTCCAGTTTCGACTTCGGATTGATCTGCCCGCGGCCGCGCCCCAATCCAAACGACGCCATGCAAGTGATTGGGCATGATCACCCACCGATCGACTGACACTCCCGGATAATGCTGCGGGATCTCCCGCCAGATTCGATCGATCAACTGGCCCTGTTCGTTCAAATGCATTTGCCCATCGGACACCTTGCCGAATACACACCGGCGGTCTTGTACGCAGAGGGTCACGAAGTATGCGCCGCGCGCGGAATAATCGTATCCATCAAGTCGGATGGAGCGACGACGGTGGATTTTTGGGTTGTATGCCATCAATCTGGGCGGACACAGGAGTCCACCCCTACACTACACGATTGGCGCTCGAAAGTTGGGGGGGTGGATGGGTCCGGGGCATGGGATTGAACGGGGGATGTTCCCTGGTTCGACAGGGCGGACACGGGGGTCCGCCCCTACGGGGTGCCATCCAAATCCGACACTGGCCCGACGCGGGACGTCCCCACCGGGATGCGGTCACAGGTTGTACTCTTTGATCTTGCGGTAGAGGGTTCGCTCGCCGATGCCGAGGATTTTGGCGGCTTGCTCGCGGTTGCCGTTGACGAGTTGGAGGGTGTTGCGGATGAGTTCTTTTTCGGCTTGTTCGATGCTGATGCCGACGAGGTTGTTCATGCTGCCCCCGACATCCGCGGCGGCGGGGCGGATTTCGGGGGGGAGGGTTTCAACTCCGATCGTGTTGGATGGGCTGAGAACGACCATCCGCTCGATCACATTTCGAAGCTGCCGGACATTGCCGGGCCAGGAATAGCTCATCAGCGCCTGCTGGGCATCGGGCGACATTCCTTCGATTTCCTTGTGATATTTTTCGGTGGCCTGCCGCATGAAGAAGTGGATCAGCAGGGGAATGTCCTCGCGGCGCTCGCGGAGGGGCGGGATGAGAATGGCCATTCCATTGATGCGAAAGAAAAGATCCTCGCGGAAGTTTTTCTCGGCGACCAGTTCATCGAGTTTTTTGTTGGTTGCGCTGATGAGCCGGACATCGACGCGGATCGGCTCGTTGGCGCCCAGGCGAACGACCTCTCCATTTTCCAGCACGCGAAGCAGCTTTGCCTGCATGGCGGCGGGCATATCGCCCACTTCGTCGAGAAAGAGGGTTCCGCGGTCGGCATGCTCAAATCGGCCTTCGCGATCGCCCTGAGCGCCGGTGAACGCGCCGCGCACGTGGCCGAAGAGCTCATCTTCCAGAATGCTTTCGCTCAGCCCGGCGCAGTTCAGGGCGACCAGGCGGTGTTTACGACGGCGGCTGTTGTTGTGGATCGCACGGGCGATGAGTTCCTTCCCGGTGCCGCTCTCTCCCATGATGAGGACGGGGATATCGCTGGCGGCCACTTGTCGGGCCGCGAGGACGACCTTCTGCATGCCGGGCGAGCTGCCGATGATCCCCTCGAAGCCGACATGATCGGCAATCTGCTGCTGGAGCACCTGGTTCTGCTTGAGCAGCGCGGCTCGCTCGGCGGCCCGATTAACCTGGGCCCGGAAATACTCCAGATCCAGCGGCTTTTCGATAAAGCTATACGCGCCCTCATTCATCGCCTGCACGGCCGTTGGGATATCACCATGCGCGGTGACCAGCACCACTGGCGGCGGGGGATCGAGCTGCCGGGTGCGCTTGAGCACTTCCAGGCCATCGCGCCGATCTTCCATGACCAGGTCGGTCACCACCACGTCGTACGCCTTGCGATCCAGGCGTCCCAGCGCTTCGGGGAGATTGTAAGTCACATCGCACTTGTGGCCCTGACGCGTCAGCGCCTCGCACATCACTTGCGCGTGCTCCCGCTCATCATCGATTACCAGGACGTTGGATTTGTTAGGCGATGCTTCGGACATTGTTGGGTTCGATTATACGCGGGTTGAATGGGAGTGGGCATTTTCCCAAATTTCAGACTGGGCATGCGAGTCTATCGGGATTCTGAAAACAAACCCCCTCCCTACCCTCCCCCGGCGTACCGGTAGAGGGAATTAGGAGGGTTATTTGAGGTTTTCTGGATTCAATCCTTCCAGATCTTTGATGATGAAGCGACCATCTTTGCGAATCACCTTGCCATCAAAATAGATCTCTCCGCCGCCGTATTCGGGCGTCTGGATAAGGACCATGTCCCAGTGGATGTCGCTCTTATTGCCGTTGGAGGCTTCGTCGTAGCACGCGCCGGGCGTGAAGTGGATGCTCCCGGCGATCTTTTCGTCGAACAGGATGTCCTTCATCGGGCGGATGCAATACGGGTTGAAACCGATGGCGAACTCGCCGATATATCGAGCGCCGGCATCGGCGTCGAGCACTTCGTTGAGTTTTTTCGTAGCGGTGCTGGTGGCTTCGACTATTTTGCCGTCTTTGAAGGTCAGCCGGATATCGTTGTGCGTGACGCCTCGATAAATGGTTGGTGCGTTGAAATGAATCACGCCATTGACTGAATTGCGAACCGGCGCGGTAAAGACTTCGCCATCGGGGATGTTGCGAATGCCGCTGCACTTGATAGCCGGGATGCCTTTGATGCTGAAGGACAGATCCGTATCCAGAGGGCCTTTCAGGCGCACCTTGTCAGTCTTCTCCATCAGCGCCTTCAACGGGTTCATCGCCCGGCTCATTTTTGCATAATCCAGCGTGCAGACGTTGAAGTAGAAATCCTCGAACGCCTCGGTGCTCATCTCCGCCATCTGGGCCATCGACCCATTCGGCCAGCGCAGGACCACCCACTTGGTTTTCTTGATGCGGATATCGTGGTGAACGGTTTTCCAGACGGTCTGCTCATAGAGCTTCTGCTTTTCGGCCGGCACATCGGACATTTCGGAGATGTTGTTATTTCCGCGAGCACCGATGTAGGCCTGCACCTTGCCCATCTGGAGCCGTTCGACATCCGCAATGGTCGACCATTGCTCATCGGAGCCGGCCAGCATCAAGGCGCGGTTGATCTCATTGCTCTTGAGCATCACGATCGGCTTCCCGCCCGCGTCAGCGGCGGCGCTAATCAGCGCCTTGGTGAACGCGTGCGGCACGTCGATCGCTTCAATCAGGATTTTCTCGCCGGGCTTGATGTCACAGGAATAATTGACCAGAAGGTCGGCCAGCTTTTCGATTCGAGGGTCAGTCATAGGGGAGGAATTTAACCACAGACAGCACGGATAACACACTCGAAAAAAGCGGGCTCGCCACCAAGGCACGAGTAAAATCGCAACCGAAAAGAGATGCAACCACGGAGTCACGGCCTTCGGCTCGACTCGACCGAGCTCGTCGCGGGCTGAGGCTCAGGC
>DAIRGS010000472.1:0-3369 GCA_036794395.1 Tepidisphaeraceae bacterium
CCACGGCGGGCGGGTAGCCACCTTCGCCACCGCCACCCCAATCGCCAACTCAATCCGCGCATTCCGCTGCGTCCGAAACAAAAACCCCAACCCCGCAAACGCAAAATAAAACGACCGCCACAACCCATGTCGCCGCGAAGGCCGCACACCCTCCGCCGCTCTCTCTTCCGCCACCGGTGTCACCGCATCCTTCATCTCAACCACCACTCCCCTCCCAATTTTATTCTCCAACAAACATCTCCCCAAGGCCAGCGACCCGCCAACCCCCGTCAAAGGTACATGACACATCAGATGCCCAGACACAAAAGCACTTGTGGCACGGCGTTTCCAACCCGTGGGCCGCGGTACCCCGCGGCATCGGCCAAAGGCCGATCAAGCAATCGCGCAAGCGAAATATGTTGCACAACGAACCAAGATCCCCGCCCTCGATCATCTGAAATCTTCCGGGCTCGTGTGGAGCGTTAAACAGTCCGCGAGAATACCCCGCCGGCGCCTTCCGAATCTGCTTCACCGCCACCGAAAGCAACTCAGAATCGGACATCCATTTCCTTTAGTAAGGTATATGCTGGGGAAACGAGCCAGACCTCAAGACCGCAAGAGAAAAACCGCAAATTTTTTAGGATTCATCACACCCCTGCAACCACCGGAATTATGCACTTAGCAAAGTAATGCCTATCCCCAGAATGGGCGCAGCGTTGGCAAAGTGATCGAGTCGAGGGGTTACCGCAATCAGTGGCTTTTCCTCTTTTGGAGGAGGAGTGATGCTATCGCGGTGCTTCCATTTGCCCTCACTTGCCAACATCACGCCACCCGAAGACAGCGCCACGCCCGCAAGCCAGAGGCGTGCCCTCCGATTCCATTTCTTCGTCTCCGCAGGCATGGGAAACCAATGTGAGTTCGCATGCCTTCTGTGTGGATACGGGGTCGAATAGTGACTATTGAGACCGCAATACACCCAGCCAAACCAACAGACGATGAAACTCACAATGGAAGCAACACCGAGGATGTGGCGGTACGAATCCATCACTTGCATGCTATCTGATTTTTACTTCTTCTTCCCCGGCTTGCTGGCCAGAATCTTCAGGTCTTTGGGCTTAATGGCGAAGATCGCGTCAACCGCCTGATCCATCGTCAGCGACGATGGGCTCACTGGGGTCGCCACGATAGCCCGGATGCTTGTTGGGGGCCAACCACTTCAATTTACGCCCGCTCGTCTCCCTCAATTCATCCCCCACTGCTCCCCCACCTCCCGCAACACCACCCGATGCTCATCCCGCCCCACCGCTTCCACCAATCTCTCAATCGGCTCCCCGAGCGGCTCCTGACTCAATCGAAACGTCCTGAAATGCATCGGCAAAATAAAGTCCGCTTTCGCATGGTCCGCCATCGCCAGCGCCTGCTCCGGATTAGCGTGCGATTGAATCCACGGGTCGTACGCCCCGATCCCCATCACCGCCAGATCCACCTTCGGCAGCGATTTAAAGTTCTCCTGGTAAGCGGTGTCCCCGCCGTACAGAATCCGCCGCCTCCCCGCTTCCAGCAAATATCCGTTGAACCCCCGATACCCATCATGAAAAGTCCGCGCGCCCCAGTGCTTCACCTCGCACGCCGTGACCTTCACGCTCCCAACCTGCGTATGCCCGCCCCACTTCAATTCCGTCACCTGCCGGAATCCCAGATCGCAAATCAGGTCCTGCGTCTGATCCGCCGTCACCACCGGAATGCTCTTGGGCAACCGCGCCAGGCTCGGCCGATCCAAATGATCGAAATGCGCATGCGAAATCAAAATCAAATCGATCTTCGGCAACTCACTAATCTTTAACGCGGGCGCAACCAGCCGTCGCGGCCCACCGGTCATCAGTCCCAATCCAATGCCGACTTTATTTGAAAAGACCGGATCGGTCAGAATCGTCTGACCTCCCAATCGAAGCAGCACCGTGGCATGACCGATCCACGCCGCCGCCAGTTCCTGTTCTTCCCAGTCGCGCAGATCCGGCCGCAGCCTCGCCGCGACCGGCGGATTGAGCCGATCCAGCAACCGCAGCCGCCCCCGGCTACGCCCCAATCGATCCGCCAGCTTCAACGCCAGCGGCCGCTTATACCCCCACATCGCAATTCGTCTCCAACTCACGCTGCTCCTTTTGAGCGCGCCAAAACAGATCTTCAAGACCCAACGCACCCAGGAACTGTACGCCCTGCTTCAGGTCCCGTTCGACCCAGGCGCTCGACCCGAAGCAAACGAATACGCTCGCGACCAAAGCATTTGTTTCGTCATTCCGGTTTCAGTCATTCGTCATTGATTCGAATTTCGAATTTCGTCATTCGAATTTCTCCTCTCCGTGTCCTCTCTTCGAGCCTGAGCCTCAGAGCCGAAGGCCGTGCCTCCGTGGTGAGTCCTGAATTCTCCGCGTACTCCACGTCTCCACGGTAAATCATCCGGCTCAATCAAATTCCGCCATCACCGGAAAATGATCGCTCGCCTCCTCCGCATCCCCTTCATAGATGATCCGTGCGGCTTTCAATCTCGCCCGCTCAATTCCAAACGAAAAAATATAATCGACCCGTTGCCCCGGAAACTCCGTCGAAAACGTCCCCGTTGTCGCGGCCAGTCCCGGATCAACGGCATGAAATGTATCAATATATCCCGCATCCAAAACGCGCCCAATCACCCGCCGGGGAATTCCCCCTCCATTCCTCTCCCACGCTTCGCGCGTCGACCGCTTGCACAACGCCGGATCAATCTCCTGCACCGGCGAATTCGCGTTGAAGTCCCCCATCAACACATGCCCCCGCCCAGCTTCACGATGCGGGGCGAAGATCTTCAAAACCACTTCGATCTCGCGCTCGCGAATTGCCTCGTCGGCCTCCAGCGCCTGCGCGTGAAGATGCAGCACGCCAACGCTCCACGCCCGGCCGCCGGCATCCACCACGGTCGCCTCCAAAAGCGACTTGGTCAGATCCTTCTGTAACGGCCCATGGTTAATACTGTCGCGAATCGGAAACCGAGAGAGCAGCGCCGATGCCTTGTAATTCCCCGGCGCCTGGATGAAGTCCATCTCCAACCGCCCGGCGAGGTCCTCGACAACCCCCGCATCCTCCGCCTCGACCAGCCCGATCACATCCGGAGATTGGGCCGCGATCACGGACATCAGCGCCGCCGTTCGCCCGGTTCCACCGTCGAGAATGTTGTAGCTCAGAAACCGCACCGTCAAATCAAATTGAACCACAGATTACCCGATCGATGAATGGGCGAAACCGTCCGAATACACTCTAAATGCGCGTGCGCGATCCCGCGCTTCGTGGCATGGGGCTTCCAGCCCATGATCGAGGGAGTTGACCACCCGCGACGGGTTAGATGTGGGAAAACCA
>DAIRGS010000473.1:0-3366 GCA_036794395.1 Tepidisphaeraceae bacterium
GCGAGTGAAGTGATCTCACGCTCACGTCCGATCGACCTGAGTAGTCCATCGAAACGACGTTGCCGCGAAGCGGCGCCGCCTTTCATCCCGAAAATCGAATGTGATAGCGTCTCGACCTCCGCCTACACGCGCTGTCCGCCGTGATAAGGCGATTGGGGGTAAGGCGTGAGCGAATGGCAGATTGGGCCGCCTGTTGGAACCTTTTTGGTCGTACTGGCGGTGACCGCATTGACGTTGCCCGCCGGGGCACGCGCGGATTGCGGTGTCACGGACACGGGCATCCCCGAAAATGCCATGGCCGCAATCGACCCCGCCGGCATCCGTGAGGCTCTGGCAAAGAGCGGCCTCGGTCTGGGCGGCTTTTATGTTGGCGAGGCATTCGGCAACCCATCCGGCGGTATCAAGCAGGGCGTCACCTATGACGGTGTGCTCGAGCTCCATCTCAATGGCGACATGCAAAAGATGGGGCTCTGGAAGGGCCTCTGCTTCCACGCCAATGCCTACCAGATCCATGGGCAAAGCATTACCGCCGACAATGTCGGTAGCCTGATGCTGGTGAGTAATTTCGAGGCCACCCCCGCAACGCGCCTCGCCGAGCTCTGGCTCGAGCAGCACATGTTCAACGACCGCCTCGCGGTCAAGTTTGGTCAGCTTGCAGCCGATCAGGATTTCATTATCTCCAAAGGCGGCGGCTACTTCCTGAATGCGACCTGGGGCTGGCCCGCAATCACGGTCGCCGACCTGCCAAGCGGCGGCCCGGCCTATCCGCTCGCCACGCCAGGCGTTCGCGTGGCGCTCAGTCCGAACGACAAGCTGGGCCTCATGGTCGCGGTGTTCAACGGTGATCCCGCGGGCCCCAACTGCATCGGCGACCCGCAGGTGTGCGACAATAACGGGCTTGACTTCCGCCTTGACTCCCCGCCGCTGCTGATGGCCGAGGGTGCGTACAAATACAATCAGAAGGCGGGCTTGCCCGGGACCGTAAAACTCGGTGGCTGGAATCACTTCGGCACCTTCCAAGACGAGCGCTTTGATACCGACGGCTTGCCTATCGCGGTGACTGGCAATCCCGGTCGGCCCCTCGACAACCACTGGGGCTTCTACGCCATCATCGACCAGGTTATCTGGCGTCTGCCCGGGAGCGAGGAGCTGAAAGGCGTGGGGCTATTTGGCCGCGTTATCGGGGCGCCGTCAGACCGCAACCTCGTCGACTTCTATGCCGATGGTGGAATCACTTTCAGCGGCATGATCGCGCACCGGCCCGAAGACTCTCTTGCCATCGGCTTTGCCTATACCGGCATCTCCAACGATGTGCACACCTTCGACTTAAATTCGGGCATGCCCGTTGCGCGCACTTTCGAGGCACTCTTAGAGGCTTGCTACACTATGCAGCTCAAGCCCGGTTGGACGCTGCAACCGGATCTCCAGTACATCGTGCATCCCCGCGGCAATGCGGTGAATGAGACAGGAACCAGGGCCGTCGGGAACGCGACCGTGCTCGGGCTCCGTACAACTTTCAGCTTCTGACCGGGTCCAGCGTTCGATGCAGCGATGCATCACTGTGGTGGAGCGCAGTGGCCGCGCAAACCTACCGATGCGCCTCTAGGGCCTCGCCCACTCTCAATGGGACAATTCAAGGCGAGTGGCAGCAAGATAGAGCAAGCCGCCCGGCAGAGGACTCCCTAGATCCCTGGCAGGTGCCGACCGGAACGCATGCCTGCGGGCCGGTGATGGTTTGCTGTGTCCATTTGTAACGAACAGAAAGGCAATCGTGATGAAGAAGCTCGCTTTGCAAAAGGTTGTGACCCTCGTCGCCGCTCTGGCCCTCGGAAGCGCGTGCATCCCCAATGATGCGCTTGCTCGCGGAGGCGGCGGCAGTGGCTTTAGCGGCGGGGGCGGAGGCGGCACAGGAGGTGGCGGCTTTGGAGGGGGCCACATGGGCGGCTTCCCCGGCGGTCGCATGGGCGGTGATGTTCACGCCGGCCAGTCTGGCGGTAACGGCCTTCGCGACGGCCACGAGTTGGGTAGCATCAGCACGCCATTCTTCTATGGCAACTACGGGGATAATGCCCACGGATTCGACTGCTGGAAATCGCAACGCATTCCCACCAATGCCGCCTGGCGCCAGCGTCAGGCCGGGTCCGGGACCTGCTATTAATCGCCAAAATGCGAAAGGAGCGGCAATCGAGCGCCGCTTTTTTCGCAACCCAGACCCCTCTCCTTCAGCCATCTTGCTGCACCCTCGTGGTTCCTTTGGGTTCGGATAGCGCGCTCGATTTGGGCTCTCATGTCCGCTTTGGGTCAAAGGCAGACATGTGCGCCGACCTCAACTGAAGTCCGCTTTGTGCCTCATAGCGGACGTCTGGCACCGGGACGCTGACTTCCGCTTTGTGCCAGAAGCGGACATCTGACCACATATCAAAATCAAAGACGCTCAGCATATGGTGCCGGCCAGGGCGACGCTGCCTAGGGGTCAGCACGCATGCCGCGCGCGAACAACACCGCTTCCAAACGGAAGCCGCGGAACATCGTTTTTCGTCTCTTGGGTCCGGGCCTCGTCACGGGCGCCGCAGACGACGACCCATCAGGTATCGCCACCTATTCCCAGGCCGGCGCGCAGTTTGGCTTTGGATTGTTGTGGACGATGTTTCTCACGACGCCGTTCATGATCGCCATCCAGCTTGTCAGCGCTCATATCGGACGCGTCACCGGTAAGGGCATCGCGGCTAATGCTAAGCAATTCTACCCCCTGCCTCTTGTGCTGGTGCCCATCGCTCTTCTAGTGGTTGCAAATACGATCAATATTGCAGCGGACCTCGCCGCCATGGGCGAGGCGCTCTATCTCGTCATTGGTGGCCTCAAGCACGAACATGCTCTGATCTTCGCCGCAGCCTCGGTGTTGCTGCAGGTGTTCGTCCCATACCGGCGATATGCGCCGATATTGAAATTTCTGACACTTGTCCTGTTTCTATATGTGGCGGTGGTCTTCACAATTGAAATTCCGTGGGGGGAGGTCCTCGTTGGGACCCTCCTGCCAAATATCTCCTTCGATCATGACTACTTGCTGCTGGTCGTTGCTGTTTTGGGGACCACGATCAGTCCCTATCTCTTTTTTTGGCAGGCGTCCCAGGAAGTGGAGGAAATGCGAAGGGAACGGTCTCGCCCCAGGCTGCCTCTGAAGATCCTAACGCGTGGTGGTGGTGGCGAGTTGACGCGTATCTCCATCGACACGACCGTGGGGATGATTTTCTCCAATATAATTGCCTACTTCATCATTCTTGCCACGGCGAGCACGCTACATGCGCATGGCATCACAGACATTCAGACAGCCGGTGAGGCGGCAGAAGCTTTGCGACCCATCGCTGG
>DAIRGS010000170.1:0-1979 GCA_036794395.1 Tepidisphaeraceae bacterium
GCCCGATTCGGCAAGTTGGTTTTCCCACATCTCACCCGGCGCCGGACCCGCGGCTGCTCCAAACACGGGTTAGAAACCCGTGCCACTTAAATGCAGATGCCCGGAATCGCGCTCGGTTGTTTAGTGGCTCGCGGCTTTTAAGTTAAGCGGCGCGGGCCTTGCGCGTGATTACGGGCTTGGTGCTGGTTACGAGATGGAATGCCGCGGGCTGGATGCCGGTGAAGGTGAATTGAATTTCGTAGGTTCCGGCCTGGAGCGTCAGGGATTGGGCGACGGCGCGTTTGCCGGTCTTGGTCGTGATTTGGTTTCCGTCGGCATCGAGCAACTGCATGGATAGGCCTGGCCTGGAAGCGTTGAGGTTAAGGGTGACGACCTGCTGCTGGGTGAGGGTGAATTGGTAAACGTTTTGAGCGCCCTTGGCGGCAAACTTGCCGGCGAGTTTCCTTTTTCCCTTGATGGGCAGGTTTCCGAGGACGGTCGGGGTGGGCGATACCTGGACGCTGACTTGGCTGGAGGGGTCGGTCGGATCGGGAGGCGTTACGGCGGAGGCGGAGCTGGAGGTTACGGTGAGGGGGAGGGCGTTGGAAGGGTAGCCAGTGGGGGTGGCATCGTCGGCCAGGGTGGCTGAGATTGTGTAATTGCCGGCGGCTGCGAAAACATGGTCTACCGATGCGGGACTTCCGATTAGCGCTTGTGGGGCTGAGCCGTCACCCCAGTCGATTGTCCAGCCGGTGATGGTGTGGCTGGGGTCATTGGCCGAAAGGCCGAGGGTGTAAGTTGAGCCGGCGGCGATTGTGGTAGCCCCGGAGATGGAGAGCGTGGGTGTGGTGATGGCAAGGCCGGCGATGGTTCCGCTCAGGGTGTATTGGCCGATATCGCCATATTGGCCGTAGCTTTTTACCACCAGGTAATAGGTCCCGGGCGCGAGGGTGGCGGTGATGGTCTGGGAGAGGGACGACGTTGCGGCGCTTGAGACGATGTTGTCGGCGGCGTCGTGGATCTCGAGTCGCGAGTGGAGCATGGGGCCGAACTGGGCGACGTTGACGGCGAAGGTATCGGAGCCGGAGGTGGTGGTGACAAATTTGAAGTAGTCGTTTTGGGCGGTGGTTTCGATGATGCCGGCGTTGCTGAAGGTTCCGCCGGGGGCGGTGGTGAGCAGGGTGGGCGAGGCGAACGTTTGGCCGTAGGTCAGGGTTCGGTAGCCGAAGCCATCGAGTGAGCCGGCCATGGTTTGCAGGTCGTCCTGGATGACAGCGGAACCGGCGGAGGATTGGCCGTTCCACCAGGTGGCGCGGATTCCGGGGGCGAGGGGATTGCCCATGAAGGGGGCGGTGGTTCCGTTGCCCGTATTGTACTCGGCGGTTTTGGTGGTGCCGTTGTAGCTGCTCTGGTGCTGGAGGCCGAAGCCATGACCGGCTTCGTGGGCGGTGTCGTCGGCGGTGTATTGGGTGTTGCCGTTGGCGAGGTTGGCGGGGAATACATACACGGTGTTGGGAACCCATGATGTGTAGTACGAACCGACGTAGGCGATTCCGCCCTGGAGTTGGCCGGTCCAGGAACCGCCGCCTCCGATGACGGCGCGGAGCTGGTGATTGGGAGAGCCGGTGCCGGCTAGATTCCAATTGCCCGGATCGATGGTGGTGACGTTGACGTTGAACGGGCTGAAAGCTTCGGACACGCGCGACCAGATCTCCTGGATGTTGGCCAGTTCCTGGGTGCTGAAGGTTGTGGCATCGCCATCGGAAGTATAGGCGGGGGTGGCGGGGACGGATTGTCCGCCCCAGGCTTGGGCGGGCTCGCCATGGAAATCGAGATAGAAGGTTGCGACGGCACCTGGATCGCTGTTCAGGCTTGGGATGCTGGAGAGGGAAGACAGTGGGCCGCCGGCGATTTGGGCGGGGGTGTCGTTGGCGGCGGGAGCGGCGACCGGGGGGAGGCCGATTTCGTTGAGGGGGTTTTCCAGGGGCGCGGCGGACATG
>DAIRGS010000170.1:1989-15323 GCA_036794395.1 Tepidisphaeraceae bacterium
GCGTTCCGACAGGTGCCGAGAGTAGTTCTCGATCCCGGCGCAGGTGCCGATCTCCAGCATCATCTCTATGTCGAAGTTGGTCCGCGACTCCAGCCGCTGGAAAAACACAGCCCTGCATGACTTTCGGACCCGCGTCGCGGAGAACGACATATCGGACCTTCCTGGCGGGAGGGTTGCTCCCGCACAGGTAGTGTCGGATTCATCGAGATGGGGACGGAGGTGTTCAACGGGTTCGCATAAGGACCGAGGATGTTAGAATGCCCGTATAATCGTTACAGGCGGAACAGGTTGCGCAGAGTCCGGTCGGCGAGATATATGGGACGTTATGCGATTGGTGGAGGTTCCGGCCGGGAATTGCTCCGGCGGATTGGCCAAATTAGCGGTTCCGGCGAGCCGATGGCGTTATTAAGTTCAATAGGCGCCCGTGCATTGGCGCGGGTGGAACGGCAAACCTCAACTTGAATGGTCAGCATGAGCAACCAGGCAACGGTTTCGGTGGACTCGGTGGTTTCGACGGGCAAAGACCTTGTCTTCAGCAACGTCGCCGATGAGGTGGTGATCCTGGACTTGAAGTCCGGGGTGTATCATGGGCTTGAATCGGTGGGGGCGCGGGCCTGGGAGCTGATGGTTGAGCCCAAGGCGGTGCGGGATGTTCGCGATGCGTTGATGAGCGAATATGACGTGGAGCTTGGGCAGTGCGAAAGCGATCTGCTTCGGCTGATCGAGGAGCTTAAGAGCCATGGCCTGGTTGAAGTCCGCCCAGCGACGCATCGCTAAATTCGCCCGGCTGGGTTTGAGGGAGCAATGGCTGGCGATTCGAATCGTGGGCATGCTGTGGCGCGTGCGAATTGCGCTGTGGGTGCTTCCATTTCAGCGCGTTCGCGCGATGGCGACGCGCATGGGGCGGGCCGGGGTTGGGAAGAATGCTTCGGGGATTTCGGCGCATAATTTGACGAGTCTGATTTCGGTGGCGGCGGTGCATGTGCCGGGGGCGAGCTGTCTGACGCAGGCTTTGGTGGCGCAGGCGCTGTTGGAGCGGTATGGGTATGAGCCGGTTCTGAAGATCGGGGTGGGGCGGACGGGGCCAGACAATCGCTTTGGGGCCCATGCATGGATTGAGCTTGAGGGGAAGGTGGTTATCGGGCAGGTGACGATGCTCGATCAATACACGCAACTGCCGACGCTGGCGGCGGTCACGCCGGAAAAATAGCGGTTCTATTGTCTTATCACTTTTATGCCGAAGACTTGAGCAGGGGTTTTCACTGCGCCTTTAAGGAGGGCGACGACCATGAAAAAGCCGGCAAACAAGACGAAGAAGAAATCTGCCAAGGGGTACAAGACTCCGAAGCTCGCGACGCATGGCGATGTGGCGAAGTTGACGCAGCGGCACGGGAAGTTTAAGCCGCAGTGTCCGGGAAGCGGTTTTGATCAGCGCGATTAAGCGCTGGATTGTCGATCAAATTAAGATCAGTCAGGCGGGCAAACGATATCGTTTGCCCGCTTGTGCGCGCCGGTGCATGGGGTGACAGGCGGAACTTCCGATCACGATATTCGGTAGTATCTTGAGGCTGTCTGAGCACGCTTTATTGGGCACGGAAGAACCCCCCTCCCTACCCTCCCCCGGGCGTACCGGTGGAGGGGAAAAGAAGGAGCGGTCACCGAGGCTTTCTCGCTCCTGAGCGCGCGAGAATAGGGGATTTCTATTGCATGTGACGGCTGTCATAATTAGCATGAGCACTACGTTACGGCATTTGGTTGTGCCGTGATGGTCTGGGTTTGATCTGTTCCCGGAAGGAGTCGGTCATGTCTAATTCTGTACAGTCCTCTCCCAAATCGTCTCAAGAGCCAAAGAAGAAGTATGTCACGCCCCAGTTGACGACGCACGGCAGCGTCGCCCAGTTGACGGAGCGGCGCGGGAGCATAATCCCGATCACGCCGCCGGGCAGCATCCTTAGTTTCTAAGTCGAACTGTCCGATACCGATATCATGCCCACGGCTCTGTATTGTTACATGGCCTACGGACTGACTATCGACTCGGATATTGCGATGCCCGAGTTGGTGGCGGTTCAGTCGCCATCCATGAATGATGCCGCGCTCGATAGCGAGCGGGGGAATTCCCATGTAAGCATTCGGCTCGGCAGCGTCGATCGATCCCGAGTTGATAAACCTTTAGGCGGCTCGGTTCTCTGGGCCGACCGGCAGGATCTATGCCTGCATTACGAAGAGGTGGGTTGTTATCGCATTGTTCACGGGCGCGAGATCATTGTTGATCTTGTGCCGGATGCGAACGAGCGGACAGTCCGCCTTTATCTTTTGGGACCCGCACTGGCGATTCTGCTGCATCAGCGCAGTTTGCTGGTCGTCCATGCCAGCGCGGTGTCGGTCGATGGTCGGGTAGCCGTTTTCGCGGCTGATAAGGGCGAGGGCAAGTCGACGCTTGCCGCGGCTATGCATGCGCGGGGTCACCCGTTGGTGACAGATGATCTCGTCCCAATTGATCTGAGCAGTCCTGATCGATTGATGGTGCATCCGGGGTTTCCGCAGCTCAAACTGATGCCGGAGGCGGCAGCACAACTGACGGACGATCCTGAAGCGTTGCCCCGGCTGCATCCTGATTTTGAGAAGCGGGCGAAGACCGCGACGGAGAACTTCCCGCGCGAGGCGCTGCCTCTGGCGCGGATCTTTATTCTCGAAACCGGCGACGAGGACCGGATTGCGGTGATTCCGCCGCAGCAGCGGTTTATCGAACTGGTTCGGCATTCGTATCTGGCGGCATTGCTGGGGACCACGGGCGAATCGGGGGATCACTTCCGGCAGGTGGTGACGCTGGCGCAGCGGGTGCCGGTGTTGCGGCTTCGGCGACGTCGCAGTCTGGGCGCGCTGGCTGAGCATGCGAAGCTCGTTGAAGTGGAACT
Organism: Tepidisphaeraceae bacterium; assembly: GCA_036794395.1. Classification (GTDB taxonomy): domain Bacteria; phylum Planctomycetota; class Phycisphaerae; order Tepidisphaerales; family Tepidisphaeraceae; genus DASXMX01. The sequence goes on from DAIRGS010000170.1 coordinate 4,905, forward strand.
GAACAATTCCGCCTTACTTGAATGAATGATAGTGTTGGCGACATCTCCGTGAATGGCGCGGAGGCGCGGCTGATCCTGCGCCTGATTGGGCGGTCGGTATCTGAGGCGGGCATTTTAGATGCGGATTTATCCGGCATTGATGGCGAAGCGTTGCTGAAGCTGGCGGCGCGGCACCGGGTGCTGCCGCAGATTTATGCGGGACTGAAGCAGGCTAACGCGCTGGACGCGATTGGGGCTGAGGCCGTTGCCAGGCTGCGGGGGTACATCCAATCCAATGCCGGGAAAGTCTTGCGGCTGGCGGGGGAATTGCGGCGGCTGGTGGGAGAATTCGAGTCGGCGCAGATTCCTGTCATTCCGTTTAAGGGCCTGGTGCTTGCGGCGCAGGTGTATGGCGATCTGTCAATGCGGGATGTGGGGGATTTGGATCTGCTGGTTCGCCGGGAGGACATCATTCGGGCGGCGGATCTGTTGGTGTCGTTGGGACACCATCCAATTTTTCCCACCGCAACCCCACGTGAAACGGCTTATCTAGAAGGACTGAGCGGGGCGAGGCGAAACCGGTATCTTCGCTGGCATTGCGAACACCATCTGGTTTACGAGCCGACCCATCTGAACGTCGATCTGCACTGGGCGATGTCGTTGCGGGAATTTTCCGTATCGCTGGATGTGGATGGGATCTGGTCGCGCGCCAAGCGGACAAACGTTGCGGGGCGGGAGATTCTGACGCTTGGCGATGAAGATCTGCTCATCGTGCTGTGCCTAAACGGCGCCAAAGACTGCTGGGAACGGCTGGACCGCGTTTGTGATGTGGCGCATTTGCTGGCGCGGTCGGGGCGGACGCTTGCTTGGATGAAAGTGTTCAAGCTCGCGCAGGATGCGGGAGTGGCGCGGATGCTTCGGGTTGGGCTGCGGCTGGCGAACGGTTTGTTGAACGCGCCACTACCGGACGCGGCTGCGAAGTTTGTCGATCAGGATCGGGAAGTGGAGAGATTGACGGTTGGAGTTTGCGCCGCGCTGTTTGAAGGGGATGGCGCGACACACTCTCGAACGGATCGGGCGGCGTTTGATCTGCGCCTTCGAGAGCGGTGGGGGGATCGCGCTCAATATTGCCTGGCTCATCTGCGGCCGGGCGTGGGGGATTGGGCGGCGGTGCCTTTGCCCGATTCGCTTTCGTTTCTGCATTATGTGATTCGACCGTTTCGGCTGGCGTTTCGGCATTTGCGGCCGACCGCCGGCCACGGGATGTGATCCGCCAGGCGTGCAGCCTGCACGCCTGCACAAAACGCGGAATCACGCACCGTTATTTGCACAAACTCAGTGGTTTTCTGAAACGAAATCGAAAAGCACTGTATTTTGCGCGGTTTCGACGCCTTCTCGTGACACGGGTTTTTAACCCGTGCTGACGCGCGAATCAGAGGAAAACCCTCGTTTTCCCCGCAAATCCGCACGGGTTGAAAACCCGTGTCACGAAAACCGCTCAGTTTGAGTAATTAGCCGGTTTTTGTTTTTCGCCAGGTGCCCCACCAATGGTGGACGGCGTACGCGGTTGGGAACGGGTCGTTACGACGTTGCGGCTCGTCCCATAGATAGGGATAGAAAATCTCGGGTTTGAAAAGCGTCAGGGGAGAGCGCGATGCTTGCCGTGCCTGCGCTGCAGTTGTTTTTCAAAGTATTGGGGGCCGGTGCGTACCGCGACAGAGCGGTGCCATCCCCACCAGTCAAGCCACGCGGGAAGATCGGAGACAACCTGCGAGAAAAAGGGCAACGTGGGAACGCTTCCGATAATGGCGGTTTCAACGGTTTGCATGCCGAGGTCGCGGTAGCGCGGGGGGATCGTTTCCGGCAAAGGCGTTGACGCCGATCAGGAGTGGATCGAGCGGACGGCGGCACTCGAAATCCAGGTCCACGTATATTCCGCCGAACTGCTCGAGGAGTTCATAGCGCAGGATGTCGGAACGGTGGCCGGTGTTGGGTGAAGAGTCGAACAGGTCGCGGTTTCGAAATTGCGGCAGGTTATCGATCGTCCACTCGCGGAACTCCCAGGCGGGGTGATGCCGTCGCCAGCTCTCGGCGAAGCGCGGCGCATCAGCCGGAAGCTGATCATCCGACAAACGCATTCGGTGGAAGATCCTGGGAATCAGCACGACATGCCTCTAGCCCGGATTATTCACCGCAGAGGCGCGGAGGACGCAGAGAATTCAGAAGCAGCAAGACCTTACATGCAAAACCGTAGAACAGCTTGTTGCGCACATTGCGCAGCTCACACAGGGCCTTTCTTGCGATTTTCTCTGCGGTCTCCGCGACTCTGCGGTGAATCATGAGTTTTCCGGGCTAGGAGTGAGGGGAACGGAGCGATGCGCAAAGTCGCTCGATGCAACGGATCATTTGATCGTTTTCGGCCGTCGGGTCAAACGCTCGATGCGCCTCGGCAAATGTCCGCGCCGAACGAGCGAGGGCCGGGTCATCGAGCAGGCGTTGCAGTTGGTTCACGATCTCGATGGGCTTGTCGATGGGCGCGTCCAGGCCGGCACCGAGTTGGCGGACTCTTGCCGCGAGCATTTGCTGTTCGAGGACCAGCGGCAGCAAGAGCGTTGGCTTCCCGGCCAGCAGGAGCGAAGCGGTCGTGCCATGGCCGCCGTGAAGCACGGCGGCGTCACATTCGGCGGCGGCGGCTTTGAGGTCGAGTGTTTCAGTTTCAAATCGCATGGTCGGGCAAGTGAATTGCTCGCGGGCCTGGCGGTCGATGCCGTCGGCGAAGATGAATTCGGAAAAGGGGAATTCGGAAAAGGGGACATTCCTAAGAATTCGGAAAAGGGGACATTCCTAATTTGTACACGTTTCCATAATTAGGAATGTCCCCTTTTCTTCGCCTGTCCCCTTTTCTTCGCCCCCCTTTTCTTCGCCCGATGCATCTCTTCGTCGGTGAGGGGAACGACGACCCAGCCGGCATCGGTAAACTTGAAGTAGATCGTCCCGGCAAAGCCTTTGAGGTCTTTGACCTTCTCTGCGACAGCCATCAGCCGCTCGTGGCGTTGACCATCGGGCGTTTTCCAGGTTAGGGTCACGCTCTGGGGGATCGGGTCTGGCTGGAAATCGCTGCTTGCCCCTTGTCCATAGTGCTGTGGATCGGGAGAGAGGATGCCGGCACCGGCGAGCCAAGGAAAGCCTTTAACGGACCATCGAGCAAACACCTCATCGAGGCGCTGGTTGGTAGCATTGTAGAATCCGATGGAATAGGGCGGATTGCGCGGTGTCGGCCGTCGTGGGGGAGGCGCATCTCCCGCAGTAGGCTGGGTCGTGTTCTCCGCGCTGGTGCAGCAGGAAGCGAACAAACACGCGACCAGAACTTGGATTAACATGTAAGCGGAACGCTTTGGCAATGCGGGCATGCAATGCGTCCTTCACAAGTGAGCTTAGGGTCTACGGAATGATAGGTTTCTGCTGATCGGCAATACGATCCATCTCTTCGTCGCTCAACGGCACGACCAGCCAGCCGTTGTCGGTGAATTTGAAGTAGATGGTTCCGGTAAAGTGTTTGATGTCGCGGACTTTTTCAGCCACCGCCATCACCTGCTCGTGTCGCTGGCCGTCGGGCGTTTTCCAGATGAGCGTCACCTTGTCGGGAATCGGATCAGGTTGGAATTCGTCGGTTGAGCCATGCCCCCGATGATCGCGATCGGGGGCGAGGCCTCCACCACCCGCGATCCACGGGAAGCCATTCGCCGACCACCGTACAAACGCCTCCCCAAGTTGCTGATTGGAGGCGTTGTAGAATCCGATTGCATAAGGCGGTTTGCGCGGGGTGGGCCGGCGCGGGGTGGGCGCATCTCCACCGGCCGGCTGGGTCGTATTCTGGGCGCTAGTGCAGTTGGAAGCGAGCAGGCACGCAGCTACAACTTGGATCAACACGCATGTGGAACGCTTTTGGTATGCACGCATATAATACCTCCAATAAGAGTGATGGAGCATCGAGCGATCATCAGACGGGCACGCCATCCTGCGTCGCTTGGTCAATCAGGAAGGTTAGAACTTCGGGGGCCGTACCAATGTCAGGATGGCTGAACGGAAATCTATCGTGTACGGCCTGTATGGTTCCGGTCGCGGCCGCCATGGTCGTTTCCGGAAAGATCCAGCTGCTCGGTTGATTGTCGAGGGCTTGTGCCAGGTATCCTACGCCCAAAGGAAGCGACGTTTCCCAAGCCGCACCTTGAAATGGCCCCATCATACCGACAGGACTGATGAGCCCCACAAAGCGAATCCATGGATGCACGTTGTGATTGGGACGCTTCGATGCGCCGTCAGACAGCCCCTTGGAAACCAAGTTTGCAAGCTTGACCGACTCGAAGGCGCCTCGACTCCAGCCAATGATGTCGAGCGGCACGTTTCGATTTTGAATTCGGAAAAGGGGACATTCCTAATTTGTACACGTTTCCATAATTATGAATGTCCCCTTTTCTTCGCCCCCCTTTTCTTCGCCTAGGAATGTCCCCTTTTCTTCGCCCTGATGGGAATGTTGGGCGACAGCGCTTTCGCCCTCGGACAAATCAATCCCACTGTGTCAGCACCGTCGCGATGAGATTGCGGTAGTCGAGAAAGACATATGCCGTGCCATCGTTCGGGTGCGGAAACTGGGCGATGAACGTCATTGGTTGGGCGTCGACGGGTGACAAGGGTATGTCAGGCTCCTGCTCCCAATTCGGCACGCCACCTATGTGGTATTCTGCGCCGATTCCGCCGGCCGCGCGAGTGCCTTCAAACGGTGAAACGAGGGGCCTGTCGTCGACGAAGGGGCTGAGCGGGCCTTTATAATATTTGTCAATATCGGGTGGCTGATGATCGCCCAACAGCTTGGCGCCGCCGTCCAAGTCGATCTTCGTGAAGCATAGGGTGTCGGAGTAGGACGGCCAGTCGCAGATGCGAATCCGGGTACCGTTCAGTTTCAGGAATGCCATTTCATCACGGGTGAGGTCGGCGTCCAGCAGGATCATCAGGGGATTTACGCTTGCTTCGAGGTGCAGCAGCTCGGCATGCCCAGCGCGGACGGCCGGAGGCGAGGCCGACATTCTCTTGGCAGCTTGGATGAGGGCGATGCCGTGGTTGAGGAAGTGGAGTTTGTTCTTGCCCTGCGGGATCGAGTCATCTTGCCGGAAAATGCCCTCGGGGTATGTGATTTTCATGGCCGCAATGTGTTCGAGAGTGCCGGCGTCGAATGGCGTGTGAAAGCATGCCAATTCCGCAAGGACATAAGGGATGAAATTGATCGTCTGTCCACATCCCTCACTGGGCACGAGCGATGCGAGGCGCCATTGCGCGTACTGGTCCAATAGCACTCTTACCAACGCCGCGGCAGCAACCGGCGGGAGATCGCGGTAGGCCTTGAGCAGTCTTTCGGCAGGTAGGCGCGGACGGGATGAAATCCGATCAAGCCAGGCGAAATCAGCAGGTTCGGCCAAGTTTTGGGGCGGAGTAACATCCCCAGCTGTTACATTGCGGATGACCCCACGGAATGGGATAGTCAGTGTTGACCAGGCGCTGATAATAAGATCCCAGTTGGGTGAAAGTAAACCGAGAGAAACATCGTTCCAAATTGCTTGAGAACTTCCTTCTGGCGCGGATCCGCCTGCGCTGTGTGGTGGCTCAACTTCGAGTAATCGCCGCAGAAAGGGTTGAGGGTCTCGTTCGCGCCGCCTAGCGACATTTAATAGCTGCACGCGCATCGCATCCAACGCCATGCCGCTCGGCCGCGCTTTAGCGCACGGTAGGGTCATCCAGCGATCCAAAACCGCCGACACATGCGTTCGCAGATCGTGGCCCGCACTCTGCCACACCTGCCAAGCGACGTCGTATCCGCCGACAAGGCTGATGATCTGGAAGATGACCTGGCCGACGACCTTGCCCTGCTCGTATGAACTCATCAGCAGGAACTGGTCCGAGAGGTTCTCGAAAAGTTCCACGGTCGACTCGACCACGAGCTTCAGTTCCGGGGAGAGGGAATTGAGCGGCTCGTAATCGCCGGTGTAGATCGCCTGAATGACCGAGGCATCGTTCTGGGAGACCAGCTGAATGATCTGGCTGGCGGTGGTGATGGCGGCCCAGCTTTTGGCGGCCAGGGCCCGCTCCTGGTGGAAGTCGTCGCCGTCGATGAAACGGATCCCCAGGTTTAGCTCGTAGCGGTATAATGATCCGATCGCCCCCGGCAGGGCCTTGGCGACGTTGACCAGGCCGCTGACCATCCCAACGCCGCCCTGGGTGAAGCCGACGACCACGCCGGCGGTGTATTGCGCCGCTCCGGTGATCGTGAACTCCCGAGCTGGAATATCCGGCAGCGCCGCGCCCGGCGGGGCTTGGGTGAACAGCAGGATCGCCGGGCGCGAGTTGTCGGCGGTTTTCATCAGGTAGGAGACGCCATCGGGGGCCAGGCCGATGGGGAACGCGCCGGTGTCGGTTCTGACGCTCTGCATACTGGCAAGCAGGCCGCCGGGGCCATCGAGCTTGATCACGTAGGGGCTGATGTCGCTGGGGCCGCTGGAGATCGGATCGCTGGTTCCGGCGAGGCTCAGGGTGTAGTTCTTGTAGTCGGGCCGGTCCTCGGCGGTGATCAAAGTGGTCCCGGCCAGGATGTTGGACGTATCGGTGGTCTTGTCGAACACGATCGGCTCGCCCGAGAGCCCCAGTTGCCCGTTGGTGAGCGTGATGATGCGCTGATCCGGTTGTCCGTTGTGGAAGATCTGGGTGTTGGCGCCAAGGTCGATGAAATCGGCCAGCACGTTCCCGAAGATCATCGGATGGTCGGGTGAGCGGGTGTACGTCGCGGTGACTGGCACGCCGCCGTTGTCGGTGAAGGTGGCGGTGATGGTGACGTCGCTGGTGCTGTCTAGGTAAGGGTCGGCAGAGAAGGCCAATTGAACGTCGATGTTGTCATCCGCCGGCGGCTCGGCATCGACGTTCGCCGACACATCGACCGTTCCGGTAAATCCATAAGCGTTGACCGCTTGTAGACGGAACGCGTTCCAACCCGGCTGCAAATCGATATTGGACAGTGTGCCATCGAACGTTCCGGAAAAATCGTAGGGTTTGAGAAGGGACGCGCTGCCCGCCGATTTGGTGACCGTCACGTTGATCGTACCGATCGGGGTGTCCGATGAGCCGGCGAAAACCGAGAGCGTTTGGATGGTGCCCTGGTCGCCGGCGATAAGGTCAGAGGCCGCGTCGTCGATTGAACCGGTGAAGTGAACGTCGCCGATGATGCCGCTGAAATCACTGCTGAAATGGAGGTTTTGTACGGTGAAGCTTCCGAGCGAGATGGTTGGGCTTGGGGTCGAGACGGCCGCTCCGTCGGCGGGAGTGAGAGTGCCCGAAGCATCGACCTGATCCATTTCCATCCCGAACGCGGTCAGCCGCACCGCGTCGGCCACCCCAAACCCGAAGGGTCCGTTAACGTCAGGGTTGAGTCTTGCAACGATTCGAATGTCGGCCAGGGTTTGGCTGGGCCTAAGGGCCTCGGCCCACAAAGTCACCTTTCGATCCGATCCGATTCCCAGTTGGCTTGCGGTGTATGCCGTGTCGGCGTTGACAAAATCCCCGGCATGCGCGACGTCTCGACGATCGCGAACGACGCTGCCGTCCTTCGTCCACAATCGCAGCGATCCGCCGCCGACGATGCTGTAGGTGCCGTCAGCGGCGACGGAAACGTCGCTGCCGGGATCGCTGGCGTTGTAGGAAAGTTTGATCTGCGCTTTGGACAAATCGATGCCCTCGGGCAGTTCAAGGACGAGCGGGATGAACTGCGCGCCGTCGCTGGTGGCGGCGTTCAACGTATCGGAAACCGCCGGGCAGTTGAACCCGTCGGCAAAAGCTCTGATAAAGTGGCGTGCACCCCGTATGCTTTTATGGATGTCACCGTTGACCGTTTCACCTTTGACCGTTCAACTGCCCTTGTTCACCGACCCGGCTCAGGAGTTGATCAAAGCCCTCGCCGGGACGTCGCTGGATCAAATGTCGCCGGTCCAGGCTTTCGATCTGCTCCGCGCGTGGAAAGCGAAATTCACCGCCGAGAGCTGAGCCGCACCTTTGCAGCTTCTTCGTCGCCAAGTGCGGGAGATAGGAAGACAGTAACGCGCTGACCCGGCGTTGCATATCGTTGCATTTCGTTGCATCTATCAATTATTTGCTCGATACCGGGGCCGGGACCCTCGCGCACAGATGGTTTTTTGCACCCCGGCTAAAGCGATTGTTCACACAGGCTTATGGCACTGGCTGAAAATGACCAGCGCGCGGGGCATGCACGTTATTCGCGAGTGAAATCGCCTCACTCGTTTGCCGGCCAGGTACGGAATGCGAGCACGAATCGCCGCCCGATCGTCCAGTCCAGCGAGGTCCAGGTATGTCAGTTAAACTGAAAAAAGTGGATGTCACCTTAACAGCTTCCACCTTAACAGCTTCTCACCTTAACAGCTTCTCACCTTATCAGCTTCCGAGGTGACGGCGAGGTCATTTATGGCTTCGGCGTGACGTCGACAAGTTTGGCCGCCGCCTGTTCATCATACGGTGGCGGACCCAATTCGATGGAGGCGGCTTGCTTGCTCATGGCCAGAACCTCGGCGAACCGCTTCGCGGATACCGTTTCCGGCGGCAGGTACTGTCGGTTCCGAACGTCAAATCGATAAATCAAATGTTCCGTGAACTTACGGCTGCGGGCGAAATCGAGAACCTTTCGTTCCACAGTGATCTGCGCGATTCCGCCGTCACTCGGCGTTACAAAATACAGTTTGCTATCCCACGCAGGCCCGCTCAATGGCGGCTCATACACAAGAATGATCTTGGGCAAGCGCTCAACCGTGACGACGGTAACCTTCCCTGTATGAGGTCTGCCACCGTCGCGGCTGATTGCTGCCGCCTGTAGACCTTTTTCGAGGCTAAACACGGTCGCTTCTTCACCTGCCACGTCCTCATCAAGCTTAAACAACACATGGCCGCTATCGCTAAGCAATGCCCCGCGATATACGGGAGTGAGCGATTGTGTGGGCAGATCCCCGATCGTATAAGCCACAAGCCATGCAGTAGATTTCGAGCCGCTGAACTCGGTAATGGGGCAAGAAAAAAACATGGCAAAGTGCAATGTGAACTCCGGCCCCCAGGTTGCGAGGAGCTCGGGCGCCTCTTCCTTGGGTGCCGCGACTCTCCGCTCCTCAAGGTACCTCGCGACGGCCTGCGGCACAGAATGAGATATGGTGACCTTCGCACCTTCATGTGGGCGCGTCGTTCCCGCACTGAGGAGTTCGCTAGCGGCAAGGATCACCATCGCTGCGAGCAAGCTTCGATAATTAATCATCGCGATAACCTCCTGCTAATTTAACACTTCTACCAACCGTGGCTCGCCTTCTGATTTGCGATCTCCGTCACATATGCGGTGTTTACCTCCACGTACTGATGCCCAGGGGCATCGTACGTGTATTCGCGAACGCCGTTATAAAGACCAACTGCCTCACGAATGATCATGTTGTCATCGAAAGGTGTGTGGTTCCTGAAGGGCCGCCGATGCCGTCGTGATTCAGGTCTTCCCATTGCGGCCCGGTCAGGTCGTGGGCGGAGAAATCTGTGGCATGGATGACCGTCCGCCCGTTAAGGAATCGTCGATGGGTTTCCACCATTTCCTTTTCCAAACGCCTTCATAAAGTGATTCGGGGTTCAGGATTTCGCGACTGCGCCGCATTCGGGGCATCGATCGGAACTGGCCCGCAGATCGTATCCGCAATGCACGCACAAACCATGCGATCGCCGTAACCGGCGGCGGTATCTTGACTGGGAGAAACCAATCCAAACAACCGGAATCGCAAGTATTGCAGCCGGTGCCCAAAGTGGGATGAGGACGCCGAGGTACCGATATCCGAATGGCGGAAGGCCTCCACCTTCCCCGTGATACAGGACAAAAGGACCGGCGCTCGCATAAGGATTTTCGGGAGGCCTTAATCCCGACGCGCGCCACCCTGCAACAACCTCTCGATTATAGCTGAGATTGGCCGGGCGGAACCCGGAATGATAGAGTCTGACAACAAGAAGGTGGAGCCTCCCACTTTCATATTCGATCTCGGACTCCGCGCGCCGGAAGCGGGCAGTGAAAACTTCGCCAACATATTGGCTGCGTAGCCATACTGTGCTTGTCAGGAAGAGCAGGAAAAGGGATGCCCTAAACGCCCACTTTCTCAGCCAACGGCATACGAGATTCGCGGCGGCCGGTTGTGGAAAAGTCAACGTCATTGTAACCATCAAAATGGGATGACCGCAAAATAAATTGGACCTGCCCCGTTAAGGCGTTTCGTTAAGGCGTTTTGTCCCGTTAAGGCGTTTGTCCCGTTAAGGCGTTTCAAGCCGCCGGCGTGGATGGACGCCATCGGGTTGGCGCTGCTGCCACAGTTTATC
>DAIRGS010000474.1:0-3344 GCA_036794395.1 Tepidisphaeraceae bacterium
TAATGATTCACCGGCTCAAGCCGGGGTGAGCCGTGATGTTAAACACGCTCTAAGAGGATTGACGCGAATAGTTTGCGGCGGAGTGCGAGGGGCATTTGAAGGTTCCGGGCTAGTGAGTTCTGTTTACAGACGTAGGGGATGACGGGAGCTTCCACTGGGGCGCGGAAAATTCGACATCGTAGACTGTTGGGTATGGCGTTTGTGGATGATGAGGCGCGCGGAAACGTTACAGCGCAAGCCCGACTCGGGAAAAGGGCGGGGCGAGTAGGGTTTTTAAACTGATGACAATTGCGGTTTACGGCAGGGGATTGGGGGGATAAGATGACCTTCGTGAAATATCCGGACCACCGCGCCGCCCGGCGCGGTGGTTCGCGTTTTCTAACACACTTGTTTTGGTGATTCGTAAGAGCCGGCCAGGGGCGAGCAAGCGCCTGGTGGCCGCGGGAGTTGATACTCATGCAGATCGTCAGTGCCGAGGAAAAGGCCGCGTTGGAAGTAAAGCGCGAGGAGTTGTACAAGTTACAGATCGAGGTTCAGGAGCGCATCCGCAAGGCCGCGGCCCTGGGGGATCTGTCGGAAAATGCCGAGTACCACTTTGCCAAGGAGGAGAATCGCAGCATCCAAAAGCAGTTGGCGGGACTGGAGATGAAGCTGAGGAATGTGTCGGTAGTGTCGAATGAGGATGTTCCGGAGGACATGGTGTTCTTGGGCCACACGGTGAAGCTGCTGGATCTGGATGATGACACTGAACAGCTGGTGAAGCTGGTGGGAGAGGCCCAGCCTCCAACGGCCGGCGATGATGTGCTGCCGGTCTCGGTGAACAGCCCGATGGGTGATGCCCTGATGAAGGCGCGGGTGGGGGATACGGTGAAGGTCAACGCGCCGCGCGGGACGATGCAGTTCAAGATTTTGGCGATTGTTTAGATTGCAACTGCTGTGACAGCGGATTAGAAGCCGTCCGATATTGAGTCGGACGGTTTTCATTTTTGGGGCGGCCGAGGGGGATCAACACGTGAGGACGAGGCCTGTGGTTCGGCCGCCCAACTTGGTACATAAAAGGGGCTTTGAAATTTTGTAGTTCGGCTCGGCGGGCACCTCGCGTTTCCCACGTAAATTTCTTTGAAACCGCGCGTGGGGGCGGGGACACCAATCGGCAGGAACGATGGGATTGGACGTCTCGGTCTATCGAAAGGAAGTCTGCCATGCGCATCGGGTATGGACGGTTCTTGGGAGCGGTGTTGGCATTGGGGGCAGTTTCGGCGTTCGGGGGTACATCGGCTGATGACCATATGCGGGTGGGATTGCCGGGAGTGGAAAAGTCGGGCGATGGGTTGGGATTGACGGGGGACCAGAAGCGGAGTTTTGATTCGATCTTCGGGGAGTATCGGCGAGTCGAGCGGGAGGCGCGGGAGCGGGCGGGGGGGAAGTTGAAGGCGGTTTTAAGCGAACGGCAATGGGCGCAGTGGAACACGGCGATGAGCGCGTCGGCGGATGCGACGGCGGCGGAGAAACAGAAGAGCGATGCGGGGAAGGGAACTTCGCAGGTGCCGGTGACATTCAGTGGGGGATTCGAGGCCGACCGGCGTGATGGGGGTCGGCCGGTGGGGTTGATCGCCGCGGCGCTTGGTGTTTCAACGGACGTTTTCAGGCAGGCGTTCAGCGGTGTGACGCCGGCGGCGGGTGGCAGGCAGCCGGAGGCGGGGCAGGTGCGACGGAATAAGAATGCGCTGCTGCGCGTGCTCGGACCATATGGGATCACAAACGATCGATTGGATGAGGTATCGAATTATTACCGCTACAGGCCTGGCCAGGGCGAGTTGTGGCGGCATCGGCCGGCGGCGGCGGTGGCGACGATTCGGGATGGTATGGTGACGGGGTTTACGATTACCGATCCGGGTGCGGGGTATAGTTCCGTGCCGGTAATTTCAGTGCACGGCACACCCAGTGCGGCTTTGGATGTGAAGATAAAGTTTGGAACCGACCTGGAATCGAACGGATCAATCGACGCAATCACTATTCAACGGCCCTAGCAAGCTCTCACTCGGCCGCACGTCCTGGCGAGATCCGCTTTCATATCGAGACGACTGGGATACCATCGTCGCATGCAAAAAATCACCCCATTTTTGTGGTTTGACGGGCAGGCCGAAGAAGCGATGAACTTTTATGGCTCGATCTTTCCAGGGTTTAAGGTTTTGAACATTTCGCGATACGGAGAGGGCAGTCCGGGTCCAACGGGAAAGGTGATGACGGCGACGTCAGTCATGACATCCTCTTCAGGCAATCGACTGGCGGCAAGCAGAAGCTAATCGATTTTGTTCACGGCCTGAAGAACAGCCGTATCACGATCACTTTCGATTCGTTGAACAACTACTGAATAGGCGGAGGCAAGATGATAGACCTGCTCCAGTTTCGGCGGCTTCGCGGGGACATGTCCCCGCCGGAGGTGGTGCAAGTGCTTGGCCCGCCCGATAATGAAACAGGATCGCTGTGCCATAAAGGGTTTTCTCTCGCCTATAAAGTGCGCCAGCCGGGAGCACCCCGTGGGGAGCCCCGGTGGTGGCTTCATTTCCACTGGAAATGTGATGCGGATGGCGAGCCCGCCGCAACAGGCGAGGCACTACTCGAGGAGTGGGAGGCCTAACGAAATGACCGGACTTGGCACCCAGGCCGAATTGTTTGGTGGAGCGAGGCCGTGGCAACTGAGGCAAAACAGATCGGTCTTCGCGGCGCGGTGTGGGTGCTTGCCGTGGCGGCGTCAATCCTGCCAACAGGCTGCGCCGCCAGCAGACCGAGCCCCTATACGGGGCACGTCAGCCGCGAGGTGTTAAAACGATGGGCCAGGGAGCATAGCTACTACGCTCTCTTGGAAATAGTCGAAGCAGAAATTAAACCCGAAATAGGTACCGTGCGGCGTGAGGATATCCGAAAATTGCTTGGCGAGCCGGACGCGACTTACCCACACTCCGGCACTTCCGCCTGGGTCTATCCGTCGGAAAGATTCGTGCCGATGCAGTCGTACTTACTGCTGTTGTTTGATGACCGGGGCGTTGTGACGGGATATGACTGGCTAAGCGAATGACACCAGCGCCGGCGAGGGGACGATATTACGACCGCGACCGTCTTGTGCACCGGTTGATATGCCCGCTGGGGGACAGAAGGCTGTTAAGGTGAAAGGCTGTTAAGGTGAAAAAGGCTGTTAAGGTGACATCCACTATTTGCCCAATCATGCCGCGCTTGCTACCCTCCTGCAATGCCCCGCACCTCCCGTTCCGCCGCTGGCGGCGTCGTGTATCACGTGCTCAATCGCGGCAACGGCCGCATGAACATCTTCCGCAAGCCCGGCG